>JAITQK010000176.1 GCA_031288975.1 Treponema sp.
TTTTCCACATCCTCCCCCACATACCCCGCTTCGGTGAGGGTCGTGGCATCCACAATGGCAAAGGGCACCTTCAACTTCCGTGCCAGGGTCTTGGCGAGAAGGGTCTTCCCCGTTCCCGTCGGCCCAATGAGGAGGACATTAGATTTCTCGATCTCCACATCATCCGGATCTTTGGCAGGATTGGCTATCCGTTTATAGTGATTGTACACCGCCACAGAAAGGGCCTTTTTCGCGTTATCCTGACCGATGATGAACAGATCCAGATAGGATTTAATTTCCTTAGGGGTGGGTATATCCCCGGTGAACTGAGAGGAAAGCTCGTGATCCTCTTCAGAAAGGATCTTGCGGCACACCTCTACACATTCATCACAGATATATACATCATTCGGCCCGGCAATGAGACGCCTGGCCATATCGGCGCTTTTCCCACAAAAAGTGCAACACCGCTCAATTACATTGGAACCACTACGAAGCCGTGCCATGTTTCTTCCTTATTAATATCGAATCCGCCACACCATAGGCAACCGCATCCTCGGCGGACAGGTACAAATCACGCTCCATATCGAAGGCAATGGTATCCACATCTTTACCGGTATGTTTCGCAAAATACGCAATAGTGAGCTTTTTAAGTCTGATAATCTCTTTGGACTGAATCCCAATATCCCGGGCCTGTCCTTGGGCGCCACCCCAGGGCTGATGAATGAGTACCCGTGAGGAAGGGAGTACCACCCGCTTGCCTGCGGTACCGGCAGTCAGGATGAGGGCGCCCATGCTTGCGGCCTGGCCCAGGCAGATGGTCTGGACATCGCACTTGACGTACTGGATGGTGTCGTAAATCGCGAGTCCCGCGGTGACTGACCCTCCTGGAGAATTGATATACAGGTTTATATCCTTTTCCGTATCCTGTCCGTCCAAAAAGAGCAACTGGGCTACCACGAGATCCGCGGTAAGATCGTTAATTTCCCCATCTACAAACACAATCCGGTCCTTGAGCAGGCGGGAATAAATATCATAGGATCGTTCCCCCATGCCGGTTTGTTCCACCACGATGGGGACGAGACTATTCATGTTTTCATTCATGTATACAATTTCCCATTATTAGCCACAAGGTCCAGGTAATTTTCTTTATTACCCACCTTAATCGTATTTTCCGACATCAAACGCTCGAAAAGTTTCCGTTCCCTGATGTCTTCCCGGAGCATATCCAGCGTATTCTCCGATTCATAGTACGTTTTAATCGCTTCCACTGACGAAGTACCCTCTGCCGACATGGTTTCAAAGGCCGCTTCTATATCCGCCTCAGTGACTTCAATGGCCAAGCGCTCTATCAGGGCTTCCATGACAAGCCGCGAGTGGAGGATACTGATCGCACCACCCCTCCATTCCGCACGGAGCTGCTCATAGACACCGGATTCCTGCATAGTATTGGCCAGCGTTTCGGAATCCGTCTTAAGCTGCCGGGCCAACTGCTGCCACCGGGCATCAAGCTCAATCCGGATCATGGATTCAGGGATATCCACCGGGGTCGTTTCCATGATCTTCGCAAGGAGCTTACCGACCTTAATCTCTTGGAGCCGCTTGTCAAGGTTCCCCTCAAGCCTGGCCTTAATGCTGTTTTTGAGGTCCTCCAGGGTCTGGTATTTTTCATCCACATCCTGGGCAAGATCATCATTCAACTCAGGGAGATTTTTCTCCTTGAGGGCGGTCAGGGTAACCCGGATCTTCTTCGTGGTTCCCGCAAGGCTTTCGTCCGCAAAATCCTGGGGATAGACCTTTTCAATATCCTTGGTTTCACCCTTCTTCATGCCCACAACTTCATCATCGAATTTGAAAAGATTGCGCCCAGAACCCAGGGTAAAAACAAAATCTTCCCGTTCAGTACCCGCTATCGGCTCACAATCATCTGACAGTTCGCTGTAGTTCACGGTTACCACATCATTCGTGACAGCCTGAGCATCATCGTCCTTATCCACCACAAACGCGTTCCGTTCCCGGACCACCTCCAATTCACGGTTCAGGTCTTCCTCGGTAACGCTGACCTCCGGGATTTCAATCTCAAATCCCTGCCAGGTTCCCAGGGTGAATTCGGGAAACACATCATAGACCAGGGAAAAAACAAAGTCCGCATCGAGATCCAAGCGAGGCGTCCCCTGTAGTTCCGGGGTAGAATAGCGGAGGGGCCGATCCGCTTTGGGGAAGGTTTCATCTTCCATGGTTTCAGTAACCGCTTTTTCCAGGATGCGGGCCAGGACTTCCCCTTTAAGAGCATCCCCGAGTTTCCGTTCCAATACCGATTTCGGCACCTTCCCCTTTCGGAAGCCGGGCATCTGGAGGGTTTTAGCATATTCAGATAGGGCGCCATCATACTCGGCACGGATATCCTCCTGTGCAACGGTGATGGTCAAGTTTATGGCGGAATGCTCAAGGCGGGTAATTTCTTTAGATATGGTCACTATATTCCTCTTTATAGGATTGATGTATTATTGACAGAAACACTTCGGCAGATTTTTTAGGTAAAGTACGGGCCTTTTTAACCTTGAATTATACCTGCATACCCTTTAAAATTACCTATTTTTACCGGTTTCGTCAAGTGATAGGCTTTTCAAAATGGCAGAAAAATACGATAGATCTGATCGGCGATACCGTTTACGGCTTCAAAGTTCTTTAAGGAGGAGTTTCTTGGATTAATTGTTACTGGATTGCTTGACAGCTTATATAATGTATAATATCATTTATAAAGAACAACTGAACAGCACTTTTGTCAATAATACTATAAAATATAACAAGGAGTGAAAATATGGTAACTGCCAGTAATGTATCTCAATTCCGCGCTGATCTGATTGATGCCTTAAAAGCGTTGGAGACGAAGTACAGTATAAAAATCGAAACCGGGACGATTCGGTATAATGATGCAGGGCTTACAGCACGACTTGATGCGGTAACAATCATTAATGGCGAAAAAATGGTTAATCCACACACCGAAGTCAATGCACAACAGTACCTCTGCCGCTGCGGGCATGCGCCTGTAGATAAAATAATAGGTGCGGAAGTGGAATTACAAGATGGCACCCACGGAAAAATAACTGACTTTTCAAACAGAAAAAAGAATACCCCCTTTACCGTCAAGATTGGTGATAAATTGTACTGGGTTACGCTTGGCAGTATCCGCACATTTAAAACGCCTGTTGGAACATGATTTCGCCATGATACCCATCTGCGTCAATATCGCAGCAGGGTATTACCCTACGTTCCTTTTTAGGGTATATTAGTATAGTTGAAGTATCTTCAAAATCCGGTTGGTTTTGAAAAGATTTCATTAAAAACGCTATACATTGAAGGTATTTCAATGATAGCAATTCATCACAAAGGAGTTCTCAATCGTGGAAGCTCTTAAAAAGAACCCTGCATGGAAAAGCCGGCGAGGCCCGGTGGTACTGGTCATCATGGATGGCGTTGGATACGGTAAATATAAGGACGGTGACGCGGTCGCCGATTCCAAGATGTATCACTTAACCGCGATTATTGCGAAAAGTCCTCATACAAAACTGAAGGCCCACGGAAAGGCGGTGGGTCTCCCTTCAGATGATGATATGGGCAACAGTGAGGTTGGCCATAATGCCATGGGCTGTGGACGGGTCTTTAACCAGGGGGCGGCTCTGGTTTCAGCCTCTATTGCCACCAGGGCGATGTTCTCAGGCCAGGCGTGGAAGGATGTTGTTGCTCAGGTGAAAGCGTCTGCTGGGACCATGCATTTCATCGGCCTCTTTTCAGATGGTAATGTGCATAGTCACCTGGACCACCTCAAGGCCATGATTAGGCAGGCCAAGTCCGAGGGGGTCAGGAAGGTCCGGGTCCATACCCTGTTTGATGGCCGGGATGTGGGGGAAACCAGCGCCCTGGACTATGTAGACCCCTTTGAGGCGTTTCTAAAAGAAGAACGTTCAGATGGCTTTGACGCCCGGATTGGTTCTGGTGGGGGCAGGATGTGGATCACCATGGACCGCTACGGCGCGGACTGGTCCATGGTTGAACGGGGGTGGAAGACGCATGTCCACGGTGAGGCCCGGCAGTTTGCCTCCTCACGGGAAGCGGTGGAGACCTACCGGAAGGAGATTCCCGGCATCATCGACCAGGACCTCAAGGAGTTTGTCATTGCTGAAAAGGGTAAGCCCATCGGTACGATTGAGGACGGTGATTCGGTGATCTACTTCAACTTCCGGGGGGACCGGGCGCTGGAAATCACCGCCGCTTTTGAGGAAGATCACTTTGACCAGTTCGACCGGGGGCGCCGGCCCAAGGTCTGCTATGCCGGTATGATGGAGTACGATGGGGACACCCATGTGCCCAAGCGCTATCTCGTGAGTCCTCCGTCCATTGACCGGACCATGGGGGAGTATCTGGCCGCCACAGGTGTGCGGACCCTGGCGATCTCGGAAACCCAGAAGTACGGCCACGTAACCTACTTCTTCAACGGCAACCGGACCGGTAAGTTCGACGAGAAGCTGGAGGACTACGTGGAGATCAAGAGCGACGTGGTGCCTTTTGAGCAGCGGCCCTGGATGAAGTGCGCGGAAATCACCGACGCGGTGATCAAGGCCATTGGTTCCGGGAAATACGACTTCATCAGGCTCAACTATCCCAACGGCGATATGGTGGGCCATACCGGGGTATACCAGGCGGTGGTTTGTTCCATGGAGGGGATGGACTTGCAGCTTGGCCGGCTGGCAAAGGCGGTGGAAGCTGCGGGAGGCGTGATGGTGATCACCGCGGACCACGGCAATTCCGACGATATGTTTGAGCATAACAAGAAAACCGGAGAGGTGATCTACAAAGAAAACGGTACACCCAAGGCAAAGACCAGCCATAGCCTCAACCCGGTGCCCTGCATCATCTATGATCCTGAATATCAAGGAGAAACCGGGGAAGGGGCCTTACAGTCAGGACTGGGGATCAGCTCCATTGCAGCTACCTGCATCCAGCTCTTGGGCTATATACCGCCTGAGGATTATGATGCTTCGGTGCTGAATAGGTTGTACGTTTCCTGATAAGGCATCCTCGCTGGGAGGGTCTGCCAGACCCACCACCCTTGCTCCGCTAAGACCCAGGGGGCACAACCCCAGCGTCCTACCCACAAATAACCCGGGCTAATTGGCCCGGGCTTTGTTGCACGCCCCCAGAGGGCCTGACAAAAAAGGAACATACCTACGGTTCATAGAAGGCCCTCATGATCTTGTAGAACACTGCGAAAGTCTGGTAGTATACTCCCAAGGTCTGGTAGAACACTACCAAAGCCTGCTAGAATTTCCCCAAAACTGGGGAATATTCACCACTTACCTGAAGAAGGAGCAATTTTATGGCAGGAGACTACATTCCCCACGCTGATGAGGCGTTCCTGGAGTGGTCAAAGAACCTCGTTACTTATACGGCGGCGCATTTGACGGATTTTTCGGTGAATCAGACGGCTTTAACGCCCATACAAGCCCTGGTTACCGCCTACGAAACGGCGTACACCACTGCCGCAAATCCCAACCGCGGCAAGGTGGATGTGATGGCAAAAAACCAAGCCCGCGACGCCCTCAAAGCTGCCCTGCGGGTTTTTATTAAGGCCTATCTGACCTACAATCCGCTGGTGAGCAGCACCGACAAGGAACACATGGTCTTGCCCCTCCACGACCGCGCCCGCAGCCCTGCACCGCCACCGTCCACTATCCCCGAAGTAGAACTGGACAGTTCGGTAATCCGCTGGGTTACGGTGCATTTTAAGGACAGCGGAAGCAGTAGGCGCGGCAAACCCAAGGGAGTGCACGGCATAGAACTACGCTGGGCATTGCTTGACGCACCTCCCGTTGCGGTTACAGACCTTACAAACTCTGCCTTTGATACGGCAACGCCCTACACCTTTACTTTTAATGAAACTGAGCGGGGTAAAGCGCTGTATCTGTGCTCCCGCTGGGAAAACAACAAAGGTGAAAAGGGTCCCTGGGGTGAAATCGTAAAGGCAATAGTTCCATAATCTGTAGAGAATAAATCCGGGGCGGACGGTTTTTGCTTCCCAGCCTTTATAAGTCCGCCTCATCCCTTGCATGTCGCGCAGTCGGTGGATTTTTCAGCGCCCCTGATCAGCGAAAACAACCAGCAGCTTAAAGCCCTTCAACTGCGTTGTGGGTAAGGGAGGACACGCTCACCAGGTTCCGCTTCTGCCCGGATGGTCACATCGCTGTTCTGTGTAATATAGCCCTTTCTACCGAATTCCGGGGAACCTGGCGCATGACTTGTTCCAGAAATTGGATCGTGATCTGCAGAGTATACTGACAAATTTTTATTTTTTTATTTTTTTCCGTTTTTCTATAGACAAAGAAAAATAAATGTGCTATATATTAATACAAGGTTATTTCAAGTAACCCGCGTTATCCTAGATAACGCCATATTTTACGGAGGGTGGAAGCTCCAGGTTATGATACCAGGGAGTGACAGTAATAAAAATGTACATAATTTCTTATAATACTACGAATTATACC
>JAITQK010000221.1 GCA_031288975.1 Treponema sp.
CGTAGACGAGGCCCCGGTTATAATATGCCACAGCAAGATTGGGATTTATTCTGATAGCCTGAGTGTAGTCATCAATGGCCTGGTCATAGTCCTTTGTATAGTAATAGGCGTTACCCCGGTTATAATATGCCTCAACAAGATCGGGATTGAGCCTGATAGCCAGAGTGTAGTCAGCAATAGCCCAGTCATAGTCTCCTTTATTACGGTAGGCGGCGCCCCGGTTAAGATATGCCTCAACCAGATTGGGATTTATCCTGATAACCTGATGGTAGTCAGTAATAGCCTGATCATAGTCCCCTTTATTATCGTAGGCGACGCCTCGGTTAAGATATGCCTCAGCAAGATTGGGATTTATCCTGATAACCTGATGGTAGTCAGCAATAGCCTGGTCATAGTCCTGTTTATTGGCGTAGACGAGGCCCCGGTTATAATATGCCACAGCAAGATTGGGATTTATTCTGATAGCCTGAGTGTAGTCAGCGATAGCCCGATCATAGTCTTTTTTATTGGAATAAGCGACACCCTGGTTAAGATATGCCACAGCAAGATTGGGATTTATTCTGATAGCCTGAGTGTAGTCAGCGATAGCCCGATCATAGTCCTTTTTATTGGAATAGGCGTTGCCCCGGTTAAGATATGCCTCAGCAAGATCGGGATTTAACCTGATAGCCAGAGTGTAGTCAGCAATCGCCTGGTCATAGTTTCCTTTATTGTAGTAGGCGTTGCCCCGGTTAAGATATGCCTCAGCATCATTAGGATTTATCTTGATAGCCTGAGTGAAGTCAACAATCGCCTGGTCATAGTCCCCTTTATTGTAGTAAGTGTTGCCCCGGTTAAGATATGCCTCAGCATCATTAGGATTGAGCCTGATAGCCTGAGTGAAGTCAGCAATCGCCCGGTCATAGTCCCTTTTATTATAGTAGGCGATGCCCCGGTTATAATATGCCTCAGCAAGATTGGGATTGAGCCTGATAGCCTGAGTATAGTCAGCAATCGCCCAGTCATAGTCCTTTTTATCACCATAGGTGACGCCCCGGTTATAATACGCCGCAGCATCATTGGGATTGAGCCTGATAGCCAGAGTGTAGTCAGCAATCGCCCAGTCATAGTCTCCTTTATTGTAGTAGGCGATGCCCCGGTTATTATATGCTTCAGCAAGATTGGGATTTAACCTGATAGCCTGAGTGTAGTCAGCAATCGCCCGGTCATAGTCCTTTTTCATGCTATAGGCCAAGCCCCGGTTATTATATGCCGCAACATGATTGGGATTTATCCTGAGCAGCGCGGTATAATCCCCAATCGCCCCGTCATAGTCTTTGAGGTAATAATAAGACATTGCGCGGTAGAACAGCGCATCAGTGTCATCGTTTTTGATTGCCAAAGCCTGGGTAAAGTCCAGAGGAACTTCCATATAGGTAAATCCGGCGTAGGACTGGGGATCAGGCTTTTGGGGAACTGCGGCGGAGGCAGAGCGTTCCGCAGGCATCATAAAGGCAATGGACTGGGCGCCCAGCGTGTGTCCAACGCGGCTGGTTTCCGTGGTTCCGCACCCTGCCCAGAGCAGGATGATCCCCAGCAGTACCAGGATGCACCAGGGGGTCTTCGTTTTGTTATCCATTTAGATACTCCCGTTTGATACCTGTATATAGTCCATTGTCTTTTATGTTACTGGTTAGCGGGGTAAAAATCAAGGAAAATATGTTCGGAGAAGGTCATCAGCGGGGAAAACACGGAGTATATCGATATTTTGGTCAAGGAGCTTGCCAAATTTAAGGTGAAATAGCGCGTGCAATAAAAAATTCCGTTGCGGTTTTTTTATTGAAGCGACTTCCCAATTCCTGAACTATAGTGTAAAATTAAAAAGAATACACAAGAGAAAAGGGATTATTATGTTACGCAGTATATCCATAGGTACCCGGATGATGGCGATTATTACCATCTTACTGCTCTCAATCATGGGGCTTATCGTGACGGTGTTCTTGACCGCTCAGTCGGTTACCGTTTTTGGTGCCAGTATCCTAGTCCTCATGGTCTTGATTCTGGTCCCCCTCAGCATCGTCACGATACGGTCCATCACCCAACCCCTGGAGGAGACGGTACAGGCTGCTGAACAACTGGTTTCCGGTACGAGCGGTAATCTTGAGCTTAAACTTTCCGTTTCGGGGAACGATGAGCTTACGGTGTTACAGAAGACCTTCCAGCATATAGCGGCGCGCCTTAAACCCGGCCCCCCCTTCCAGACTCAGGTTCTGGCCGAGGTACCCCGGAACACCGGCGTTCAGGTCAGGGATATTTCGGTACAGATTGAAAAGGCTGCCCATGAGCTTGAAAGATGCATCAGCGCCATTGTGGATCACGCCGCAGGGGTAAAGACCGGGGGCAATATCCAGACTGACCGGATCAATACCATAAGGGTTTCGATGAAGCAGCGCGCCGAGGGCATCCAGCGCATTGCCCAGAGCGCGGAAACAGCGACGGAAAAATCCAAAACGTCGGACAGGCAAGTTGAAACCGGTATGCGTATGGCGCAGGAATCTGGTAAGGCTATGCAGGAGCTTCATGGTTTTACCGGAAGTCTCACCGGAAATATCAATAAGCTGGGAGACCAATCAAACAAAATCGGTGACATTATGAAGGTCATTACCGATATTGCCGAACAAATCAACCTGCTGGCCATGAATGCCTCCATCGAAGCGGCCCACGCCGGTGGTGAAGCGGGACGGGGTTTTGCAGTGGTGGCAGGGGAAGTGCGTAAACTGGCGGAAAAAACACGAGCTGCCGCACGGGACGTGGATAGTAACATAAAAGATATGCAGCGCCTTGCCCAGCTCAATATCACCGGTATGGACAAAGTGGTAGCATCCATAGCGCAGGTAACGGAATTGTCTGAGAAAACAGCGATCTCGCTGACTGAAGCAGAGGTAGGGGTCAATGAGACCATGCTGCATGTACAATCCATTGCCGATGCAGTAGAAGAGCAGTCGAGTTCCAGTAATACCGCGGGAACCTTGGTTAATGAGGTGAGCAGCATTGCAGTGGATAATGTCAAACTGGCGACTCAGGTTGACGCAGAGCTGCATGATGTGCTCCGTAAGTCAACGGAGCTTTTGGAACTGGTGTACAGGTTGCACGTTTAAGGGGCCTCGCCCAATGGCGCAAAGAACCGGAGCATAATGTGATATAAGGATGAGCAATTGATAATAGGCATTGATATAGGCAGTACCATCACCAAGGCAGTGTCCATCGAATCCGGCAGGGTCATCAAGAAGATCAAGACCCGTGCGGCAGATGTGGTAACTTCAGCAACCGGGGCTTTCGGTAAAATGCTGGTCGAGCATGATATTACCCTGGGGGAGATTCAAAACATCATGATCACCGGTGCGGGGGCCACGAAGATAAAAAACAACCTCTTCGGCATCCCCACGGAAAAGGTTGATGAAATGACCGCTATCGGCATCGGGGGGATGTTCCTCTCAGGCAAGGACAACATCATCATCACCAACATCGGCACGGGAACGGCCATCATTGAGGCGCGGAAAGACCGCATCTCCCACCTGGGCGGCTCTGGCGTAGGGGGGGGCACCATCCTGGGGCTGGCAAAGAAACTACTTTCCCTTTCCAGTTTCAGCGACATCATGGAACTGGCTGCCTCGGGAAACCTGAATCATGTTGATCTCCTCCTGGAGGATATTGTGGAGACGGATATCAGCTTTCTCGATAAAGAATCGACAGCCTCCAATTTTGGTAAGATGCTGGATACCGCAGGGCATGATGATATCGCCCTGGGGATTCTCAATATGGTCTATCAGGTTATCGGTGTCCTTTCGGTCTTTGTGGCAAAGAGCAAGAACCTGGATCGGGTCATTGTTACCGGCCGCGGCGGTGATAATAGCATCGGCAAGCAAATTCTCACCCACATCACGCGGATGTATGGGATAGCCTTTGAATATCCCGCGGATGCCGAATACACCACCGCCATCGGCGCGGGACTTTCAAAGCACTGAATAGGGATGGTTCTCAGCGCTCCCCTTGTAGAGGGTACGCCTATCTACTTCGAGAGCAGTTGATGCAGCCGCTCACCGAGGGCAACCGCCTCTTCCGCGGTGGGGGTTGAGGTCTGGATAAACACACCCTTGCGGCCAAAAAAGTCTACCAGCTTTTTTGCGTATTCCGCCAGGTCCACCGTGGCATCACTCCCGTGATCCCAGTAATTCTGGCGCAGACAGAGCACTGTTTTTCCCGCTGCCGCGTCCCGGATAAGCTCCCAGTTGGGTACCTGGGGAATCGTAAAGTCCAAACCCCGCAGCCCGGGGATCTCCATCATCGCGCCCACCACATGCTGCACATTCCCGCAGGAATGTACCACAATGCCCCCGAACTCCTTGGCAATCATGGCGTTGTACTTCACCCCGAATTCCCGGTACAGATTCGGGGACAGCAGGGCGGCTGTATCATCACTGACCCGCACACCAACTTCACGGGGAACATGCCAGAACTCATGACTCACGCTGTAGAGGTTCTTGATCCGCTTAAACTGTTCCCTGATGTACAGAATCGTCGCCTCAGTTACCTTTTCCAGCAGGGCGTGCACCTCATCAGGATACTCCAGGGTGGCTCCAATAAAGGAGGTGTAATCCCAAATGAGGGACGCGGTTACCAGGGGAGAAGGCACGTTGACCACCCGCAGGGGCATGGAGGAATGGCTTTCTAGCCATTCGATGCGCTGCCATGCCTTCTGGAACAGGGGGTTGTTCACTGGATCCGGCACCTTAAGTTTGTACACATCCTCCTCATTCCCATCCCGGATAAGGGGGCTTATCCAGGGGTCAGCCTCATTGTTCACCTTATACTCACACCCAAAGGCAGCGGCGACAATGTTGATGCCCAGGTTGGGTTTGATATTGGGGAAGCCATAATCGTATATGAGTTCACGCTTCTGATGAAACTCCTCGTTCCACCGCAGTTCCGCTGCATCGTCGTCATAGAACTCCTTGGTGGCTGGATGAAAAGGCCCCACTTCAATAACAAAGGGCACTTCATCGATATCTTCGAGCCGCCAATTTGCGGCGATCAACTTTTTCTTGGTTTCGATATCAAGTTTTTCAGTCATGTATTCCTCTACTATAATAAAGATATTTAAGACTACCATACTAGTCTACCAATGTCAATGCGATGAGGACCGGCTCCTTAACATACCGCGCATATTTCGATACACTTGATACCATGATGTATCGCTTAGACCCTGCCGGTAATGGAGTGAGGCTTTCCATCCCCTTTGGGATGTTTTTTTGTATCATGGTGGTCTTTTCCTTCTGTTTTGGGTGTAAACCCGGCACGGGTGTCTCGAACCCTGGTTCGTCAAAACCCGTCATGGTGGTAAGCATCCTTCCCCAACAGTGGTTTGTCGCCCGTATTGCCGGGGATAGGGTACGGATCATGACCCTGGTCGGCCCGGGACAAAACCCCCATAGTTACGAGCCGACTCCAAAACAGATGGCGGAACTTGCAGCAGCCCAGGCTTGGGTGCTTTCAGGTACGGAATTCGAGCTGCCCCTCAGACCTAAGATTGAAGCCCTTTTTCCTAAGCTCCGTATTGTTGACGGTACTGCGGGGGTCAGTTTCAGAAGCCTGGAAGTCCATGATGAGCACGGCGAGACCGATGATGCGTCTGGTATAGACCGGCACACCTGGCTTGTCCCGAAGCCTGCAAAGATTATGGCCGCTCACATTCGGGATGCCCTTTGTTCCCTGGATGAGCCGGGGGCCCCGGTGTATCAGGAAAACTACGCTGTTCTGATACAGGACATTGACGCTGAATTCGACGTACTGCAGGAGGAACTCAGCCCCCTCAAAGGCACAAGCGTTTTTGTCTATCATCCAAGTTTCGGGTATTTTCTGGATACATTCGGCATAGTCCAAGAGGCAATAGAATTGGGGGGCAAGGAGCCGACTCCCCGGGAACTGAGCGGGCTTATTGACAAAGCCCGGCAGCACGGAGCAGCGGCGATTTTTGTACAGGCCCAGTTTCCTGTGCAGGCGGCCCGGACCGCAGCGGCTTCGGTGGGGGCGGAACTGATTGCCCTGGATCCCCTGGCATTGGATTGGCTGCAAAATATCCGCGATATGGGCGCAGCTTTAAAAAACGCCGCCACCATGGAACGTACAAAACCGGAGGAATTACCATGAAGGAAGCCATACACCCGGTTCATCCAATAGAACGGAACATAGCCCTCCTTTTCGATGGAGTTTCCTTTTCATATAAGGATGTACCGGTATTGGAAAACGCAGGGTTTCATATTCACGAAGGTGAATGCATCGCCTTGGTTGGCCCTAATGGTTCGGGGAAGACCACCGTGCTCAAACTGCTCTTAGGGCTGGAGAAGCCTCAAACCGGAACCATTGAAATCCTGGGAGACGCCGCTCGAAGATTTCCAGGAACGTTTCGAGGGCGGGACCAGGTGGGATACGTCCCTCAGCAGGCCGCCTTTGACCGGGCCTTCCCCATTGTGGTGCGGGATGTGGTTAAGATGGGACGGCTCCATCCCTTTTCCCGGAAATACGGCGCCGAAGATAAGGCCGCGGTAGAAGCGGCACTGGAACAGGTTGAAATTACCGTCCTGGCCGAGAGACCTTATCGGAGCCTTTCCGGTGGACAGCGCCGGCGGGTCCTCGTGGCCCGGGCCCTGGCTGCCAAGCCTGCGCTGCTCATCCTGGACGAACCTACTGCCAACATGGACGCGGAAAGTGAGGAGCGGCTTTTTACCACCCTGAGCAAACTGAAAGGACAGACCACCATCCTCATCGTTACCCATGACCGGGACTTTGTGTCCTCCCTTACCGACCGGGTCCTCTGTATGGGAAGCCAGGAACACGGCGCGCACGGGATAGTCCAGCACCGAATCGAAACTTCAGGTAAGCCCGAAGATGCCCTGTTGGGAAGCCATACCCATGGAAGCGGCTATTTCCATGAGAACCGCGTTATTCATGATGAAAGCATCCCCGCAGATGCCTGCTATGCGGAGAACCGCCATGGTCCGTTGAAGAGCGCTTACGCTTCAGACCGTGATAACGACGGGGGAGCGACATGACCGGATTCATCGCGGTCCTGTGTAACCCGGATTTCCCCTTTATCAGAAATGCTCTTTTTGCAGGACTTTTATCCTCCGTGCTTTTCGGATTACTGGGGACCATGGTCACGGTGCGGCGCATCGCCAGCCTTGCAGGGGCAATCTCCCATGCGGTGCTGGGGGGTATCGGCATGGCCTTGTACCTGCAAGCAACGAAGCTGGCCCCCGGCTTTTCTCCCATAGCCGGGGCAATGGTCTTCGCCGTGCTCTCTGCCGGCATCATCGGGGTGGTCTCGCTCAAGGCGAAACAGCGGGAAGATACGGTGATCAACGCGATTTGGGCCATTGGCATGAGTGTAGGGGTACTGTTCATGGCAAAGACCCCAGGCGCCACGGATCCGAGTACCTACCTGTTTGGTAACATCCTCCTCATCTCAAACCAGGACCTCCTGCTCATGGCCATCCTGGATGTACTGGTTCTGATCCTGAGCTGGCGCTTTTATCCCCAGCTTGAGGCAACGTCCTTTGATGAAGAATTTGCCCAGGTCCGGGGAGTACCAACCACTGCGGTGTTTCTGGTCATCCTCATGATAAGCGCCGTTGCCATTGTGCTGCTTCAAACCTTTGTGGGCATTGTCATGGTCATTGCCATGCTCACCCTCCCTGCAGGAACCGCAGCCACGTATGCCCGGAGTCTTGCGGGGATGATGCTCTGGAGCTGCCTCTTCGCAGGGCTGTTTTCGGTGAGCGGCCTGGTCCTGGGCTGGACCTTTGACGCGCCGGTGGGAGCCATGACCGTGATTATCGCAGGTATCGTGTTCCTGGGCACCGCTCTGGTACGGGTCCTGGCAAGCCGCAAGCTCGTAGGGTAACCGTTCCTGGGTCTGGTTTACGCGGTTTATGTTGGGAATTGCGGCGTTGAACAGTTTATCGCAATAAGTTATAGTGTATAGCAATTAAGATGATTCACCGTTATACGGGGTTTTGGCCCCCTTTGTTAAGGAGTTTCGATGAAAGGGATTGAACTGGAAAAAACCTATGACCCTAAGGGGTTTGAGGATAGGATTTATGCTCATTGGAAGGAAGCGGGGGCCTTTAAACCGAAAACAGATACGGCCCATCCGTATGTTATGGTGATTCCTCCCCCTAATGTTACCGGGGTGCTGCACCTGGGACACGGACTTAACATAAGCCTCCAGGATATTGCGATTCGTTTTCATCGTATGCACGGGGAGCCGGTGCTCTGGGTGCCTGGCACAGACCATGCCGGGATTGCGACTCAGCATGTGGTGGAAAAGCGCCTCAAGGCCAAGGGCCTGAGCCGCCATGATCTGGGGCGGGATACCTTTGTGGAAGAGACCTGGAAGGTGAAACGGGAACACCACATCACCATCTCCCGTCAGCTTGCCCGCATGGGGGCCAGTGTGGACTGGTCACGAGAGCGTTTCACCCTGGATGCGGGCCTTTCCAAGGCGGTGCGGGAGGTTTTTGTCGCGCTCTATGAACGGAAGCTTCTGTACAAGGGGAATTACCTGGTAAACTGGTGTACCTCCTGCGGTACTGCCCTTTCAGATGATGAGGTGGATCATGAGGATACGCCGGGGAAGCTGTACCATATCCGCTATCCCGTTGCCGGAGCTACCACTCAAAACAGCGAACCTAGTGCGCAGCAAGGGGGAGATTTTGTGGAAATTGCCACCACCCGGCCTGAGACCATGCTGGGGGATACGGCTGTGGCGGTCCACCCCGATGATGAACGGTACCGGCATCTGGTAGGTAAAAAGGTGCGTCTCCCATTAACGGACCGGGAAATCCCCGTGGTGGCAGATACCTATGTGGACAGGGCGTTTGGCACTGGGGTGGTGAAGATCACCCCTGCTCACGACCCCAATGACTGGGAAGTGGCCCAGCGCCACGGGCTGCAGGTGATCACCATCCTCAGCCCCGACGGGCATCTCAACAACGAGGTTCCTGAACAGTACCAGGGCATGACGGTACAAGCCGCACGGGACGCGGTCCTTGCGGAGCTTAAGGCCGGTGGGTTCTTTATCAAGGCCGAGGACATCACCCACGCGGTGGGGCATTGTTACCGTTGCCATACGGTGATAGAGCCGTTTCTCTCGGAACAGTGGTTTGTCAGGATGAAGCCCCTGGCGGAAAAGGCCCTGGCCGCATGGAAGGCAGGGGACATCATCTTCTACCCCCGAAAATGGGAAAACACCTACCGGCACTGGCTGGAAAACATCCGGGACTGGTGCGTGAGCCGGCAGCTCTGGTGGGGCCATCGGATTCCCGCCTGGTCCTGTGCCACATGCGGCACAACCACGGTTTCCCGGACAGACCTTACGGCCTGTCCTCACTGCGGTTCTGAAAACATCGAGCAGGACCCAGATGTGCTGGATACCTGGTTTTCAAGCTGGCTCTGGCCCTTCAGTACCCTGGGCTGGCCAGAAGCAACAGCGGACCTCGCGTCCTTTTATCCCACCACCGCCCTGGTTACGGCCTACGATATCATCTTCTTCTGGGTTTCCCGGATGATCATGGCGGGCCTGGAATTTACCGGCAAAGCCCCCTTCCGGGACATCTACATCCACGGACTGGTCCGGGATAAGCTGGGCCGCAAGATGAGCAAGAGTCTGGGAAACGGCCTTGATCCCCTGGAACTGGTGGATGAGTTTGGCGCCGATGCCCTTAAGTTTACCCTGGCCTTTTTATGCGCCCAGGGTCAGGACCTCCTGGTGGATAAGGAATCCTTTAAGCTCGGTTCAAAGTTCGCCAATAAAATATGGAACGCCAGCCGGTATATCCTGATGAACCTGGAAAACCGGAACCTCATCGAAACCCCGAGCCTGCTTCCAGTGGATCGGTGGATCTATTCCCGGCTTAACGGGGCAGCCCAGGGGATGAACGATGCCTTCCGCTCGTATCGTTACAACGACGCCGCTCAGATCGCCTACGAATACTTCTGGAACGACTTCTGCGACTGGTATGTGGAGGCCACCAAACTTTCCCTACGGGAGGGAGATGACGCTGAAAAGGACCGGGCCACTACGGTGCTTCTTGAGGTGCTCGCCGAATCCCTGCGGCTCCTGCACCCGCTGCTTCCCTTTGTTACCGAAGAAATCTATGGAAAGCTCCCCAATATCAAGGAGCACCAGGGTTCTACGCTCCTCATCAACGCCCCCTATCCGGGGTACGATGAGCAGCGGGCAAATCCAGAGGCGGAACAGGACTTTGCCTTTCTCCAGGAACTGGTCCGCATGGTCCGTACCCTGCGGAGCGAGTGTACCATCACCCCGGACAAGAAGATCCGGGTACTGGTGCGCTTAGATGCCGGGCACAGCCGGTTTCTCAGGGAAAACGGGAAGCTCCTCAAACTCCTCGCCGGCATTGGGGATCTGGAAATACAAGACCAGGTCCCCCTCGGGACAGATTCTGGAGGGCACACCCGGCCAACCGGGTCCATCGGCCTGGTCGGTTCTGGGTTTGAAGCCTTCGTGTATATTGCCGAAGCCGTGGACCTAGCCTTCCTCAAACAGAAATTCACCAGGGAAATCGAGAAGGACCGTAAGTTTATCGGAGGACTGGAAACGAAACTGGCCAATGAAAAGTTCCTGAAAAACGCCCCGCCGGAACTGGTAGCCGGGGAACAAGCGAAACTGGCGGATGCCTTAAAACGCACCGGTACCCTCGAATCCTATATCCGGGATATGGTATAAGGAAGGGAGGACAATATGACCACAGAGGAAATGATCAGACTAAGCGGAACTCGTCTTGCGCCGTACATGCAGCTTGCTACCGCCCTGATTGGGAAGGTGCGCGAAGGAGGGGGTAATATGTTTCGGCATCAACTGGATACCATGGCGACCCTCATTGACTATGGCTATATTGATTCGGTACTCCTCAAGGCGTCGATAGTGCATGATCTCATTGAAGATGTCCCCGATTTCAACCATAATCTGCTTTTGTCAGTGGATTATGAAAGCCCTGCGGTGTATGACCTGGTCCTTGAGGTTACCCGGTTCCCCGAAGAGACCAAGGCTGAATTCCTCACCAGGATCCTGGACAACGGTTCCCGGCAAGCCAAGATCCTGAAAGCGGCGGATCGTATCTCCAATATGATATCCCTGGGGTTTGTGATTAACACGGAGTTTATCAACCGGTACACCGAAGAAACGGTGCAGTACATTTTCCCCATTGCCCGGGAGGTGGACAAGGCGATGCTGGCAGAGCTGCAATCCCTGGTGAACTCCCGCAGGAAGTATGTATCGGCCCTGTCAAAAGATACCTAGAAGATCAATGCCTGGCGTTTCCGTCTTCACCATGTTGTTGTAATGCCCCTTAATTATCTCTGAAAGATAAAAATATTTCAAATTCAGCTTGACAAAGCCACAAAAAGTTCGTGACTATAACGACAAACACGGATCTTGGACGCCGGCGCTCGTAACGCCGTACAGTTTTGTTACGCCTATGTAAGGAGGAAGCGTATGAAATACTACATTGACCCTATTTTAGCGGAATGCCGGCAACGGAAAGCCGAACTGCTTGAGGAACACGGCGGTAGCGAGGGCTTAAGCAAGTACCTGGACGAGCGACGCCCCTACTGGGAAGCGCAGGGCTGGCACTTTGAAACGCAAAAGAAGAAAAAAAAACACGAAGTATCGCAAAGTTTCACAAAGTAAGAAGAAGATAGATACTTTGTGCAACTTCGTGTAACTTAGTGGTTAAATATTTTACGGGTCAAGTTTAGATCAGCCGGAGGGGGCAAGGCGACTCCGCCAAACCCTGCTGTCGTAACCTTAACCGGAGCGATTGACCTGGATGACATCTACGATGCCATCGATATTAGGGAAAAACTCTATTTATCCAGCAGGTCGTTCAGCATGGTGGAGAAGCGTTGCTCAAGCTGAGTTTTGAGAAACTGCGTTGAGGCCATAACGCTTATGACTTGCGGCTCAGTTTCCGCGAACAGGTCGGCGGGGCGCACTTTAAGGGCTTTGGCGATGCGGTCAAGGTTCTCAGCCGAAGGGAAGCGTTTCTTGATCTCGATGTTCCCGATGAGCGTGGTACTGCATCCGACTCGTTCAGCCAATGCCATTTGCGA
>JAITQK010000229.1 GCA_031288975.1 Treponema sp.
GCTACGGGAACGGGCATTCAGCAAAGGGTTACGACGGGACATCAGCACTGACGAAGTGTTGTATGCGCTGGAACGCGACCGGGCTGGCTATGATGGATTGGGAGAATTATGGAAAAGCACATCATCTATCCTGAATCCCGCCGGAGGTCTTGCGGATAACGTCGCTCTACGAAACGCCGTAGTGGAAGTTGCCGGGGGGCAGCACGCCGTAGTACACATAGAAGCATTCTCTTATAAAAGCTCCGTGTCTTCGTGTCTCCGTGTGAAATTTCTGAGCAGTTTGCGAAAATCCGACAAGCTCCTAGACGTAGTATGATATATAGGCTTCTAACGGAACTGCGAATGGTATTTCTCTTGAGAAATACGCTATTCTTCACCAACCCCACGTCGTTTCTCTTCAGAAATGCCGTGTCGCTGTTGTATCCCACCTTTTTCTTATCTAAGCACGACTTGTTCTTACCTAAGCATGACTTTTTCTTACCTAAGCACGACTTGTTCTTAGCTAAGGATGACTTGTTCTTACATAAGCATAACCTGTTCTTAGTAAGAATGACTTGTTCTTAGGTAAGCATAACCTGTTCTTAGGTAAGAACGACGTGTCCTTAGGTAAGAAAAACTTGTCCTTACCTATAAACAACTCAGTGCCAGTCAGCGAAAATTCGCTTCTGGCTAGCAAATCCGCGTTCTTAAGAACCTTACTCGTGTTCTTAAGAAATTTACCCCCAAATGGAAAGACCGTAATACCTTCTGCGCCAGGTTTATGGCCTATCAAAATGCTCTTTTTTTTATTTATTTTCAATTTTTGGTAGACAACAAGACGTAGACGTGCTATATATTAATACTGATAGTCGACAGCGCTATCGGCGTAAGTTCTTTATTAAGGAGCATGAGGATGAAAAAGACATTCTTTATTGTGCTTTTGGTAAGCGCGGGGATTTCCTTTGCCCAGGAAAATGACCTGGGGACCGCGTTTAACTCGTTTGGGGCCTTTTTTACTGGCTACCTTCCTACTAACCCGCAGGTGTTGAACCTGCCCTTTGGCGATCCGGTTCAGGCCTTGGATGCCTATGGTACCGGGGAATCCACAAGCCCGGTTATGATCCAGGTTGCGGATGGAGGAGACCCGGATTGGCTTACACGGACTCAGAGCTACGGGGAAACCACGTATGAAAAAGACAACGGGATCGGGGTATCATCTTGGCTCTACGAGATGGGGATATCTCCAACGGCGGCATCGGAACAGCGGGCACGAGACCGGGCCGGGCTGAACATCCAGGCGAGGACAGCAGAGAATATTGCTTCAAATTTTGTAGGCCGGATGGATATGACCGAATTTTCATTAACTCTGGATAGTGAGGCTGTCGACGTGGAAACACGCATACAGGGGCATATCACCAATTCCGTAAAAACAAAGATACCCCGGTATGAACCCCTTGAATGGTTTGTTCGAAAAGAGGCGGTCGGAGGAAAGACATCGTATACAGCGTATGTGCTGGTACGTTTCCAACGGGTAGATATCATCAAGGCGATTGAGAATGTGGATGCTGAAAAGATCGTTGAGGCGGTGATAAAACAGTTAGGATCAGCAGTTACTGCAGAAGGAAAATCGCACATCGTTGTGGCAGTACAAACTGCACAGAGCGAAACCGTAGCTGATATACGTCTGGGAGGGGCAAGTTACTGAAAATGCGCCACCACATCCGGGATATATTCCTGCTATGCAATATCATGATCGTATTTGTTGTGGGTACCGCCGCGTGTATGGGACCTGTAAGTCATCCCAGAAAGTCGCCTGGTCCTGATTCGACGCCGCCACTTGAAATTCTACCAGCCCCTGTACCTCCCGGGTATCCCGAGGATCCGGATAACAAGGTTTCCGGTAGGCCGGAGGATATCAGCGTTATCGGGAATCCCGAAAGTACCCAGGTTCCCGAAGGGAACAAGGTTCCCCCTGACGGGCCGGAGGATATCAGGGTTATCGGGAGTACCGGAGGCACCCAGGTTGCCGGAGGGGGCAAGGATACCGTAAGGCCGGAGGATACCGGGACGACCAGGAGGCCCGAGATTCCCCCGAATACTCCCATACCCGAAAGGATATGGCTGCAAAACCGGGCATATATCCAGGACAAATTGGGTCCTCAGGGAGATACCCCCTGGTTTTCAGAGGTTCGGGCAGATAAGGGTTTCCTGTATTTCATCGCTCTATCAGGAAAGGCGGCATCGGAACAGCGGGCGCGGGATCGGGCGCGGGACGAGGCTAGGGAGCTGCTCAGAGAATACACCCGGGACATAAGCGGTCAGGAGCCGGGACCAACGGTAGGGCGGGGAATAGAGCCGGTAGAGTGGAACATCATCGAAGAGATGACCTCTGATGGGAAACGGTATATCGCCTGTTTGCTGGCACGAGTTTTATATACTGAGGAGTGAGGACTTATGAAGAGATTGTTGTTTCTGACCCTGGTATGCTGGGGTATTGGCGCGGCGATTTATGCTCAGGCGGGGCCTAGTGGGGAAGATTTGTTGATACAAAGACGGCTCATGGAGCTGAAAATCAAGGGGCTTATCCCCTTCCGCTTCGCCAATGCCCTGGATGGGAAGCCAATTGTAGGGGGAAAGGTTGCCATTGAGGGAATCGGGGATTTCGTTACCGATAGGGAGGGGATTATCACCTTTCCAGAACGGGCGGATGGACGGTTCTTCCTGGTTTTTTCCAAACAAGGCTTTATCACCACGGAGATCGATTTTGAGGTAATCAATAGAACCTTATACGATAACCGGTATTCGATTTCCCCGGATATGCCGTTCGATGGGTATTTCAGGATAATCCTTGATTGGGGGGAGCGGCCTGCGGACCTGGACCTCCACTTTGAAAAGGCAGGGGGCTATCACATCTCCTATAGGAACATGCAGTCCGCCGATGATGGCAGTACCCGGCTTGATCGGGATGACGTGACCAGCTTTGGACCAGAGACAATTACGGTGGCTCAGACTGATCAGCGAAGCGTCTATCACCTCTACGTGATTGATTTCACGAACTCGAGTAATGGCGCATCCCGTGCACTTTCAGCATCTGGCGCGGTTATCCGGGTGTATAACCGAGATAGGCTTTTGCAGACCTTTAGGGTACCCGAGGGCAGCCCCGGAAACCGCTGGAATGTGTTTAAGATCGTCAACGGAACCGTGGTGCCGGAATAGGGAGGCGTTTCCCAGGTCAGGAGATTTTTTCCGTACACCGATACTCCGCCATCAGAGCGGAGTATCGGTGTATGGTTACTTTAGAAGGGTGAAGGCAGTGGTGACTCAATGTGCCGCCACTTGCCCCCCGCTATTAAAGAATAAGGAGTAAAGAATTATGAAACGGTTAATAAGTTCCATCGTGCTGATGGTTGTGTGCCTGGGAACGGTGTTAGTTCGCGGGCTTTATGCCCAGGATGAGCCGAAACCCCTCAGAATGGCGGTGTTCCCCTTTGAGGTGGCC
Organism: Treponema sp.; assembly: GCA_031288975.1. Taxonomy (GTDB): domain Bacteria; phylum Spirochaetota; class Spirochaetia; order Treponematales; family Breznakiellaceae; genus JAITNP01. The sequence continues at coordinate 3,479 of JAITQK010000229.1, forward strand.
GATCCTTCAGACAAGACCCTGGCAGATGACGCCCGTACCATAACCAATATTGTGCGTACCAATCTGGTGCAATACCCCCAGTATGAGGTAATGACCCGGGAGGATATTGATAAGCTCATTAAGGAAAACCAATTCCAAATCAGCAGGCTTACCTCTAATGAAAACTTGAGTACGCTCAAAATGAAAAACATCAATTACCTGGCGGTAGGTAATATAAACATCTTGAGACGGCGCTATATCATAACCATGAACCTTTTAGATATATCCACCGGCCAATATGTGTACTCTCAGTACAACAAAGACTCCATGGATCCTGATGATCCTGCCTTCCTAACTGACCTCGATCAGCTTACGGACCTTTTTATAAGGGGCGTTGGGAAGGTGATTGGGGGGAAGGCCCCGCTTAGTGACTATATACAGGTTACAACCGGTACCCGCGGGACCCTGTCTTTTCAGGGAATGACGGCCGCCACGCTTGACCGTGGTGGCTCGTTCCCTTTTCCAATACGAAGGCCAGGTACCTACCTGCTCAAGATGCGTTTCGACAATGGCCGTGAAATCACCAAGGACGTGACGATTCTGGAACTGCCAATTATACCTGATGGCGTCAGGAAGATCGAGGTTGGAATGCCGCCGGCAAAACCGGCAAATGTACAGGTAAATGCTGACACTCCCACGGCAGATTCGTTGAATGTGTTGTGGACTGGGAGTGTAGGGATCACCTATACAGTATACTACAACACGGAAGACAAACCCGATACCGCGCAGGCCTGTGGTACCATCTCAGGCACCAGTATCACGGTGGAGGATCTTGAGATTGACAAGCAGTACTACTTTTGGGTTACCGCAACATCTGAAGAGGGCTTTGAGAGTGATAAGAGCGGTGGGAAATCCGGCCTGACCGGTTATGCTATAGGCAAACGTGGTCCTGCCGGAGGTCTCATATTTTACGATAAGGGGAACGATTCCGGCGGCTGGCGCTACCTGGAAGCTGCACCTAGTGATGTGGGTCCTGCACAATGGGGGGCCTATGCCAGTGGTATATATAATAAAGAGGTGGGAAAAGGGAGAGATAATACCCTGGGGATCATAATCAAGTCGCGGCAATTAGGAGAAACCGAGAAGGCCGCTCAATTGTGTAACGAATTCAAAGTCGACTGGAAAGGGAAAGTGTATGACGATTGGTTCTTGCCCACCCAGGGTGAATTGGATTTGATGTACCAGAATCTCTTCAAGAAGGAGTTGGGTGGTTTTAAATACGATTGGTACTGGACCTCATCAGAATTCGTCTCTAACGCCGCATATGCTCAACAGTTCAGCACTGGTCGCCAGACTTCTCAACCGAAGACGGAGGACTTTGGCGTGCGGCCTATCCGGGCGTTCTAGGACAAAGGAGATATACCAATGAAAAAAAGAGCTTGTTTATCCCTCGTATTTGTGCTGATTGCCTTAAACCTTTCAGCACAATTTCCTTCTAATTGGGACACAAACCCACCTCGTGATACGGATGCCGTTAAGTACACGACTGGGATATCCGATCCCTGTAACACCGAACGGGAGGCTTTTGAAAACGCCTGGAATAACGTGTTACGGAACTTGGCAACTGGTATTAGCGCTGATATAAACATTACCATTGAGACATCCTCCCAGTGGGAAGGGTTTGACAGCGATATTGAGGATGCCCATATTATCTATGACGAAAGCAGCTCTGTGTTAAGCCAGGTACAGTTGACCGGGGTAAAGGAGGAGGCGCGAAAAACCGAACGCCAGGATGGTACCTATATTGTACGGGTCCTTGCATCCATAAGCGGCGAAAACTACCAGAAAGCGATCAAATCAGTTGAAAATGAAGCAATGGCGTTTCTGGTCTACCGGTTCTTTGCCCGTAAGATTGCAACCCTTCCCATGTTGGATAAAAAGGATAACCCCCAGGGCTTTCCCACCTATTATGCGTGGATGCAGAGTGAGTGCGTTACCCTTTCGATCAAGAGCGACGATAGCGCAGAGGCATACATAGAACAAATAGATATCTTCTCAAAAAAATTCCACCGGAATGTGGTACTATATGCCCAGAGCCTCGACAACATGCCGAGCAGGATCATCTATGATGCGCCTCGATACTATGACGGAATTCTGCGGGCTTTGCAAAATACCGGCTTGTTTAAGATAGTACGGGAAAACAGTACCCAGCTTATCCTCAGCCCCGTAAAACCCGCAGCCCTGAACGACTTCAAAAGGGTGGTTGAGAAGATGAAGGATGCCTCAAAGGTCTTTGTTACGGGCCTTGAGGTGATTCAAACCCAGGAAGGGGCAGTCGTCAATACCAGGAACCTGGTGATAACCCAGTTCAAAATCCTTGCGGCCCAGAAATTCGGCATGAACGCGGTGAATTACAACAGTATTATACCCAAGGAATACTTCACCGATTATCTTGACGAAGACGGCATTATCGCCCATATAAAACAAAATATAGACACGTTCCCTGCTCGTTATGCGGTTATCTGTTATGCCGAGACTAATCTGGAAACAGAAATACTCTACATCGAAGAAGATACCGTTATAACCGCTTCCTGCCGCTTTGTGCTCTACGATGTGGTTACCGACAAACCCATCCCGAGCGAGCCAGTAGATACCACGGGCTTTAATTTTGTCCCCGCCAACCTCCAGGAACAGACGGTACTCAACAAAGGTCGAGAGGCCCTCCGTTTTTTGTGTAATGAGGAGAACCAGTGGGGGCTGGTGAGTATTATGGCAAAGGTACTGGATGCGTTGTAACCTTGAGCATCAGAACTCACACACAGTCTCCTTACCCTGACCGGGTGGCAGCGCGAGGCGGTTCGCTGCGCGCTGTTTATCCTTCCTTTTTGAAAATCCGGTACACTAGCAGCAAGACTTTATAGTAAAGATAGGGGAAAACCCTGAAGAAGCGCAGGGGGTTTTGAAAACTGTAGGGTATCCATTCAAGGCCGTGATCAAAGACAAACCGCGAGGGGTGCCTTTTTCGAGCTGCGAAGATATCATACATATCGCTGCACCATAAACGCAAGCCCTGACTCAGTTGGGTGTGATTTTTGGCTATCCACAGTTCTGCCCGCTGCACCCCTTTCCCCACCAGCACCAGTGAAGGAGTGGCCTTTCTGATTGCCTCCAGGATGGTTTTCGCATCCTGTTTCTTAAAGGAGCCGGCATAACGTCCCACAATTTGGAGGTGGGGAAACGTATCGTGGACATTCTTTTCAGCTTTTCTCAGAACATGCAGCTTCCCCCCCAGGAGGTACAGGGTTAATTCCCGTGTTTCAAGGATGGTGAGGAGCTGAATGATGAAATCAAAGGGCATATACCGCACCACTTTCTTACCGGTCAAAAACCGGGCGCCTCCGACCAGGCTTTTTGATATGGGAATGATTAGGGATGCACTCAGAATATAGGAACGGTATTCCCCATGTCTCCGCGCCCGCAGGAGGTCCCAGATGGAGAGGAGCACAATGTTCTTCCCTTCTCCGGATGCCAGTAATTCATTGACGACATAGATCAAGCGCTCCGGGGACACGATATCCAGCGGAACCTTTAACAGGGTTATCCGTTCTCTTGATGGGGGATTTTCGGCATCCACGACGCACGCTCCAAAAGTATGATACGTATGGCCGCCGCCCCATACAGAGCAGCGGTTTCAGTCCTTAATACGGTAGTTCCCAGACCTAAGGGCTTAAATCCGGCAGATAAAAATCGTGATACCTCTCCAGGGGAAAAGCCCCCTTCAGGCCCGACCGCTAAGGCTACCAATGCAGGGGCAGCACTCAGATAGTCATGCAAACTGCCCGGCCCACCAGGGTGCAGCAGTATTCCCAGGGCCGTGGGATACCGGCCTTTAAGGATTTCCCAGTAATCCATGAGTGCCGCTACGGTGCAGGGCGCTCTCATGGAAGTGGCAATACCCGACCCGCTCTGCTGGCGAGCCTCTTTGATGATCCGTTCCCAGCGTCCTGTTTTTTCATCCCCCTGCCCGGGGTTTATGGTAGGAACCCCATGATCGGATCGAAAGGGCACTATCTCACTGATGCCCCCTTCTGTTGCCTGTCTGACGATGAGGTCCATCTTGGTGCCTTTGGGCAGGGCCTGAAAAAGCACCAGCGGAGGCAGCACAACGGAAACTACCGGTACTTCCGGCTCCTCACCGCTTAAACATACCCCTAGCAGACAAGCCCCCTCAACCGAACGCACCTGTACGGAAACTGCTTCCCCATCTGGCAGGAGCGCCTTGAAAACGGTTCCTGGTATACAGCGCCGGACACGGGCCAGATAATGATAATCCTTACCGGATAAGCGGATCATGCCCCCGGAATCCGGCGCCTCTGACAGGATAAATCGTTTCATACCGCCCTCGTCCCTGGGATCCGGTGGGCCTATGATGCCAAAGGAACATCATCTTCTAAATCGGCCTCTTCCTGTAGCACCTTTAAGGTTTTGGTGGTCCGTATCAGGGTGCTATAAGTCCCCCCTTGCAAGATGTTGAGCGCTTCCTGCAGCTGTACATCGTATTCCAGATCGTAGATCGGCGCTATGCTGGTCCGGTTCTGCTCGTTCCTGATGAGCCGGCGGAGCAGGGATACATCCAGGTGAAATTCCGCGTTTAATTCCCGGGCAAAGGCATCTATCTCTCCAGAGCCTGCCTTGGGATGGGCTTCAACAAAGGAGGATATCCGGTTGGCCTTGATGAGGGCGTTGAGTTCTTCTGCGTCGTCATCGGTAAATTCAGGGAAGACGACTTCCCGGTCAGGAGGTATGCCGATTTTATCGATATTGACATCGCTGGGCGTGTAATACCGGGCAGTGGTAATCTTAAAACCCGATTTATCCAGGGGGTACACCTGCTGGACCGAACCTTTCCCAAAGGACTTTTCCCCTACCAGGTATGCCCGGCCCCGGTCTTTCAATGCGCCGGCCACAATTTCCGAGGCTGAAGCGGAACCGCGGTTGATAAGCACGATGATGGGGATATCCCCTGGCACAACGGTGCTCTTCCGGGCGTTAAACACGGCGTTCTCCGAGGAAATCCGGGATTTGATAGATACCACTACCCCGCCGTCCAGGAAGAGATCCCCGATGCCCACTGCAGATTGCAGCAATCCCCCGTAATTATTCCGCAGGTCCAGGATGAGTCCCTGGTACTTCTGAGCCTTAAAGCTCTCCAGGGCCTCCCGCGCCCGGTCCACGGTCATGGGGGTAAAGGTGATGAGCCTGAGATACCCGATATCCCCTATCATGGCGTATTTGGTGGTGGGCACCTCAATAATCGCACGAGTAAGGGTTACGGGGAATTCCAGCTTTTCACCTCGACGGATCAGGAGATTCACCGATACCCCCGGAGTTCCCCGGAGCCGGGCCAGGACCTCATCCATGGTCAACCCGTCGGTCGATTCCTCATTAATCTGGATAATATGGTCCCCAGGATTGATACCTGCCCGCCATCCAGGCGTGTCCTCCATGGGCGCCGCAACTTCCACATAGGAGAGTTTCCCGTCAGGCCGCGGCCCCCCCGGGGAAATATAGAGTCCCACCCCACCGAAACTCCCCTGGGTCGTTTCATTCATATCGGACATTTCTTTTTCCGCAAGAAAGGTCGAATAGGGATCCCCCAAGGCGTTAAACATCCCTGACATGGCCCCTTCGTACAGGACCTGCGGATCCACATCATCCACATAATGTTTCTGGATAAAATCAAAGACATTCTGAATGATCGAACTATAGCGCCGGGCACTGTCCTGTTCCCGGCCCTGGGCAATAGCCTGTGGTACCGAAGCCAGGGTAAACACCCCGCATAAAAAAACTGTAGCCACTAACCATATCACCGAAAAGGAGAACTTTTCTTTCATTTGGTTATATACCATAAATTACCCCCATAAGGTTATTTAGTGCAGCCCGAACCAGCAGGAGAGTTCCTTGAGGTGGCTGCCGATGAAAAGGGCGCCATAACCGGTAACTACCGTGCCTATGGTAAGCCCCACGGGAATCAAAAACGAAGAGCCTTGAAAATGAGCTATCGTTACAAAATCCATATTAAAAAAATACATCAAGAACGAAAAGAGGATGATGAGGCCGGTGATCACCCAACTACGAAACGAAATCCCCGCCGGGGTCTCGCCATAGACGGGGAACTCCCCATAGTCCTCTGCGCTATCTGGTACCTCCCGGTAGAGTTGTTCCATAATAGCTTCCTCAAAGCCCGGTGCAGGGGGGAAGAACTGGGTTCCCATGAGTTCCTGAGCCGCTTCCAGGGCTTTGAGTTCTCGTTCACAATCGGGACACCAAACACGGTGCACCCACCAGTGCAGGCGGAACCAGTGGGGAAGGGGTCCTTCTCCCAGTGCATCATACACTTTATCCATAAAAGCATGGCAGGTCATTCGATACCTCCTTCGGCAAACCCTTTAAGCCGCTCCCTAAGCAGTTTCTTAGCCCGGAATACGTGAGATTTGATCGTATTAACCGGATACCCGGTAATGGCCTCAATTTCCTGATACGAGCGATCATAGAAAAAAAAGAGGTCCACACAGATCCGGTACCGTTCTGGCAGCTCCCGTACCGCCTCCAGAACCGCCTCTCGAATCGCGGCGCGAAGCATGGCCCGCTCCGGCGTATCCCCATCGATCACTGAATCATCTTCCGCGAGGCTATGGTACTCCTTTTTCCTCGTTACCCGATTCACCGCCGTATTATAGGCAATCTTATACAGCCAGGTCGAAAACCGGGATCGTCCCTCAAACCGGGGGAGATTAGAGAACACTTTAAGAAACACCTCCTGCGTAAAATCCGAAGCATCTTCGGCATTACGGAAAAAACTTAATCCCATTCCGTATACGGACTGTTCATGCCGGTTTACCAAAAGCCGGAATAACTCTTTTTGCCCTGCGACGACCTCAGCGACGATCATCTTGTCGTCAAAATCGTCTCCCTTGTTCACGAGCTTCTATCACCACGCTTGATCCCGTAATAAACCAATAAGCCGACTCCAATGGCCAGGGGAATAATCCCCCCCAAAAGACCGTAATTGACTCCCCGGGCTATGGCAAGAAACACGGTTAAACCGCTTCCTACGCTGCTCAAGAGCAATCCTGTCAACAAACTAAAAGACAGGAGATCGAATCGGGGCCGTGTATACTGCCCGGCCTTGATCAGCAGGACCTTGCGTTTATGGTTCCACAGCAGATAAAAAAATACCACCACCGATCCCATCACAATCCCCACAATGGGGATTATTGCTACAATAACCTGGGCGGCGGCAGAGGGTGGTTGCTCCAGATCCATGGAAGAAAGACTCCTTTTGATAGAGAGCATCAACCCTATCAATGATTATATTACTAGTATATGCGGTAATGGGCACCCTGTCCATATTGTTAGTCAATAACCATAAAATCGTTGAAATAAAGGGTCTCGATGCGTCCTAAATGCAATAGCCCATTGTACCGGTGGAGAAGCGCCGCTTTTATGGTCATTTCATCCTGTTTTTTGAGATCCTCCGCCGTATGGGAACCGAAGTACTCAAGGGTAAGCTGCCTGAAATCCGGTATCTTGGCGGCTAATTCTTCGGTAAAGGGCCGGTCTTCGGGGGTATAGGGGAAGACAATAGACAGGATGACCGTTTGCGTCTGGGGGGGAGCCGTGGCAGCCCGGATGCGGCCTATGCCGGTGAATATGCCCGGCGCCGAGGAACCAGTCGCTTCCCCAGAGGCATCTGGGGGCACCCTGGGGGAGTTTATTCGATAGAGGGGAGCCGCCTCAGTACCACGAAAAGCCAGGGCATACAGGGTCCCCCCGATCAAAACCAGCACAAGCAGTCCCCCCACTATGAGGAGTACCCGATAGCAGATCAGCAAAAACAAGGCCGGTTTTTCTCCTGGTTCTTTCATGGTTTCAGCGGGTCTTCCTCACTGAAGATGAAACAAGGTTCGGAAGTTATCTGAAAAGAACCGGTCAGATTCTTCTGCGGAAAGCCCGGCATGGTCCTGTATATCCGTGAGAAACAGGGAGAAATCCATCTCACGGCTCCGGGACGGGTAGAGGAGCAGGGGAAAATCGCTGCCAAAGAGCAGCCGCTCCACCCCTACCATGGCGATGACCGCCTTGATGCTGCGGATGCTGTAGAGCAGCGGATTTGCCGCCGTGTCGTAGTACACGTTCCCCAGGGACTTCTGGAGCCGGGGGTTCATGGCATAGAAGGGAAGTCCGCCCCCCATGTGGGCCAGTATCAGGGTGAGTTGGGGAAACCGCTTTGCCACCCCGGGAAGCGGGGACAGGGAGGTCATGTCCCGGCCTGGATAGGGATGGCCTACCGGTTCACCGCAATGGATACAGACTGGCAGCTTGTAATGCTGGGCACATTCCATGGCCGCGAGGAAATCGGGATCATTAAAATCATAGCCATTCCCCCCTGGTCCCAGTTCACCGATGCCAGCAAAGCCCAAGGAGGCGCACCGCTCGATTTCCGCAAGGGCCTTGCTACCGAATTTCGGGTTTATTGATGCAAAGCCGACCAAGCGGTCAGGATGCCGGTGAAAGGCATCGGCCATGTAGTCGTTGTGCATGATCATCATCCCCTCGTCATTCCAATACCAGCCCTGCATGGCAAGCCCCCATACGCCGGCCTTATCTGCCGCTGCCAGGGCCTCGTCGATATTTGCCCATGCCTCTTCGGTCCCCTTGCCATCTTCAGGCTTTTTGGTGAGCATACCGAACCATGTATCCCGGGCCGCATATTTGTCCCAGTTACGGTAAATCTCCTCGGGAAACAGGTGAACGTGAGCATCCCAGATAGGCTTAGTGGTCATAATCTCTCCTCAACATAGTATAAGAATATACTATCATAGTATCCCTGCATGTCAAGCTGTTCTTTCAAAAAAAGACAAACCGAAGATCCGGCAGCCGCTTGACTTATTATGTACCGGTCGGTATATTTAATCTATGGTACAAACTTCGGATACCAAAGGGGTAATCCTCGAAACCGCCTTACTACTCTTTTCCCGCAAGGGCTATGAATCGGTGGGGGTCCAGGAGATAGTCACCACCGCGGGGATTACCAAGCCGACTTTGTACTATTATTTTAAGAGCAAACAGGGGCTACTTGAGGCCATTGTTGCCGAATATGGCGCGGTCTTTATCTCGATAACCCGGAAAGCAGCGGAATACCGGCATAACCTAGTGGTGAATTTGCGGGACTTGTTTCAGGAAACGCTCAATTTTGCCCACGAGCACCCCGCCTTTTACCGCTTGAGCCAGAACCTCTTCTCCTCAGCCCCGGAAACTGCCGGGTATGCCGTGGGGGTTCCCTTCAAGGGGGAACTTGTTTCCACCTTGGAAGGACTTTTTATTGCTGCTGCCGGGGATCATGGCAATATGAAGAACCGGGAGCACATCTATGCCGAGACCTTCATGGGGCTTCTGGAAACCTGGGCCATGCTTTCCATTAATGGGGAGGCCAAGCTTAACGATTATCTGCAATACCGGATAATCCACCACTTTATGCACGGTATATTCTCATAGTGTTGAGGTAATGTGGCCCTCTGAAAAAGGGCTATTTTTTAGTATATTCAATATACCGACCAGTAGGTATATAAATTACGGAGGTTTTATATGAAGACTATTCTAAAGGGTAACGCTATGATGGAAAAAATTTTCTACCATATCTATCCTCTGGGCTTTTGCGGGGCGCCGCTACGCAATGATTTTGCTTCCCCTGCCGGAACCGGGCTGCGCTCCCTTGGCAATCGAATACCGGAGCTGGTGAGCCTCGGCATCAACGCGGTATACCT
>JAITQK010000042.1 GCA_031288975.1 Treponema sp.
GGTATTTTTGCTTATTGTTTAGGATATCCTGGATTATGGTCTGGGTTGAGGCGGCGTTTGCCGTTACCCCTACAATACCGACCAGCTCTTTCTGGTCGTTGATGATAGGCACTCTGAAACGGAAGGAATAACCGGTCTGACCATTAATAGTCCGAACCTCCGGCTCCCCCATCTCCTCCTGGGCGCTCATAATTACTTCCCGATATTTACCATAAGAGTAGAGTTCTATCTTGCCACTTTCCCGGGTATACTGGGGAATAAATTGCCCAGTTTCACTGCTCCCCAGTTGACCGGCAAATTGGGCGTCCATATCATCGAGGACATTAGGTTTCCATATCATATAAATAGCCACAAACTGGGGATTTGCCTCCAAAAGAGACTTCATGCTTTGAAGAAAGCGGGCCCGCCGGTTTTCCTGGTCATAATATGCATAATCCCCCAGAATAGTAGCTAAATTGCGGGCAGTTTGCAAATAGACCTCGTAACGCCGCTCAAGATCCATGGATATGCTTTCAGCGAGCCGTTCTTCGCTGATATCCACCGTTTTTAGCTGCATATTGGTTGCCTGAGAGATAAGAATAACCGATACAGCGGTAACTACCGTAACCAATAAGGCTATGACTATAATACTTAACCTGATTTTCAACTTCATAGATAACTCCTTTGAAATATAGAACCCCTCTGGTACATTCAAGCCCCACGCTTTTTAAAAAATATGTACTATATTAATAGACCGAAAAAAAATTGTCAAGACAATATTTTCAATCTGTCAATTCGGAACACACCTCTCCTCTTGGTAACTTTTCTAAATTATTTTATCATATTGGTAAGCCGCTTTTCTATTGCGCCGAACTCAGATTTACCGATCTGCTCATGAAGCCATTCCACCAGTTCCCCCTGGGATTCGTAGCGGTACCGTTCTAGTTCGGCAAGCGTGGTATCCAATTTTTCCATGTCGTAGTTCTTGCTGGCACTAAGCATTGCCGAAAGAATTTCCAGGTCAGGGGCGGGCTTTTTCGGTTTCTGGATTTCCTGGTCTATTCTTTCAAAGAATCCCTGGAGATTTTGTATCAAGGTTTCCACCGCTTCGATAAAAGCGCCATTATGGGATTTGATGAACTCCAGATTCCCCGCCTTGGCAGCCCCTTCCAGGGCCTCGGCCTGTTTTCCCACTGATTCGGCGCTAATCCCGTAGCTTGAACCCTTGACGCCGTGGACCCTAATTGCATATACAGACAGTGTTTCGGGGCTGATGTCCCTGATGGATTCCAGCATGACCAGCGTATTGTTCATATAGGAGCGGAGTATAGAGAGATAGGATTCTTCATCATCATTATAGCGCCTTAAACCCTTGAGAATATCCAGACCCGGAATCTTTTTGTCCTGAAAAACCAGGAGTTCCTTACTTTTTTTCTGAGGCAGCGCTGTCTTTGAAGACAGTGCCAGTTCTTTTTCCCGTTTTTTATCCCGTACAAACTCATTAATCAGCACATCCAGTCGCATAATATCAATAGGCTTGGTAAGAAAAGCCTGGAAGCCGTGATTTAAAAATATAGCTTCATTTCCGACGATGGCATTTGCAGTTAATGCGATGATAGGTACGGTCTTGGCATAGTCGCTGCCGATTTCTTCGCGGATGATCCGGACCGCTTCAATACCATCCATGCTGGGCATCATGTGATCCATAAAAATGGCGTCATACCGTATGTCCGCGTTACGGATCAGATTGATGGCCGCAAGGCCGCTGGATACACAATCCACCTGCATACCGTAAGGCTTCATCATACCCCTGGCCACATCAAGGTTGGTAGGCACGTCATCCACCACCAATACTGCGGCATAAGGAATAAAGGTCCGCACAAACCGTTCGTTTTTATTACGCTGGTGTACAGTATACCGGAAGTCCGCCAGATTTTGAGCGATTTCTCTTCCGATGACCTCGGCGTCTACCCTGCGCTGGCGGATCCGGACAGTAAAAACACTGCCTTGTCCGTATTCGCTCTCGACGCTGATTTCACCGTCCATGAGTTCTACCATTTTTTTAGTGATCGAAAGTCCCAGACCGGTTCCCTCAATGGTACGGTTGCTTTTAGTATCCACCTGATTATAATCGGTGAACAGTTTGGAAATATCCTCCCGCTGTATACCAATCCCGGTATCCTTGATAACGCTCTTAACCCAGAAGGCATCGCCTTCCACCTCGCTTGAGAGATACCAGTCCACGGTTCCCTGGTCGGTATATTTGAAGGCGTTGCTTAACAGATTATTGAAGATCTGTTTGATCCGCAATTCGTCTCCAAAAAGCCTGAAAGGCAGGTTTTCATCAATATGCAGATGGAATTTAACTGGCTTGCTTCCGAGCCGGACCGCGTTCACCGAAACCGTGTCGTTAATCAGACTGGGAACTTCATACTCCACAGGAATTAACTCCAACTTCCCCGTCTCAATTTTAGAAATATCAAGAATATCATTGATAATCCCCAGCAGGATCATTCCCGAATTATAGATTTTTTCCAGATTAGTATGGGCTTCATTGGGAAGTTCCGCTGCCCCCAGTTCAAGTTCCGAAAGACCGATGATGGCGTTAAGGGGGGTCCGCATTTCGTGACTCATATTGGCAAGGAAGTTGCTCTTCGCTTCAGAGGCGGATTCAGCGGATTTTTTGAGTTCTTCCAGGCGGACATTCTGTATGTTAATTTGGTTAAAAGGACGAGCAAGATAGCCGGAGACAAAAATGGTAATCAGTAGCCCCAGCACCAGCATAATGCTGGTGGAAATTAACAGCGACGTGCTAACAGTGACAAAGGGGTTTTCCGGCAGCGGGGCCGCTAAACCCACATACCAGCCGTCGGTTCCAGCTATCTTGCTATAGGCGCAGAAGCGTTCCTCGCCATCAAGATAATATTTGCCGGTACCGATGTCCGATTCGCTCTCAAGGATGTACTGGTAGAAATCCCCCGCGCTTTTCCACGCGGAATCTTTTTTTCCCATTTCAATGAAATTGCGCCGTTCCTCTACCAAATCAGTACGGATATGGGCAATCATGGTCCCTTCGTTATCGATCATAAAAATAGAACCGGAGTTCCATACACGGAATTCCGATATGAAATCGGTCAAAGTCATTCCCGGCACTACCGCTTCCAGTACCTGTTCCCCGTCGTTCATGGGAACAAAAACCCTGATAATAATACCGTAGCCCGGCATCAATTCTGTGGTTGAAACCACCGTTTCTCCCTGAAACGCCCGCCGGACATATTCGCTGTCTCCATCGGGGATGAGCGCGGGATTGTCGCCATAGTGGGTAATTTCCCCGTTCTTTTCAATGATCGCAAGCGCGAGATAATTCCACGCGCCGGAGACCTCCTGTGCCAGTTCTGCGGGACTTTCCGAGGCGGGAGAGGCCATTCTGAGCGCGGAGGTCTCGGTTCCCCATTTCAGGAAATAGAGATCATCCGTAACCAGCCTTGCGGTGATCTGGCAACTTGCGGCCATATCGTTCTGCACAGCGTCCCAGAACGGCTGCTGGTTGATAAACAAGCACGGGAGCAGACTCATCCCGCTGATAAAGACCACAATCAGACTGATAACAAGCAATATTCTCACCCGGATTGATAGCATACACACCTCCTGCAATCGTGGTAACGGCGATTTTCCCGTCTGATACAGACGGTAGTCCTAAACGCTCTCTGCCCAATCATTCGTCAGCATTTGAAAAACGTCCACCAAAACCGGGTCAAAATGGGCGCCCTTACCGGCAATAATTACTTTTTCCGCCTCCACTGGACTCATCGCCAGTTTATAAGGCCGCTCGGAGATCAGCGCGTCATACACATCAGCTATAGCCATCAGACGGCCCTCCAGGGGAATGTTCTCCCCTGCAAGCCCCAGGGGATATCCGGTACCGTCCCATTTTTCATGATGGGTGGCGGCGAATGTTTTTGCGTAGTCCAGAAAGGTATGCTGCTTGGTATTACAGGCAATTCGTTCAATGATCTCCACGCCGTAAGTGGTATGGTTCTTCATAAGATTAAATTCTGCCTCGGTATAGCGGCCAGGTTTATTCAGAACAGCAACCGGAATTCTGATTTTCCCCACATCATGAAGCTGGGCAGAAGGAATCAGGAAAGACAAATCCCAGGAGGATATCTCCTTTTTATAGATTCCTTCTGCCATAAGTTTGTCCATCAAAAGATTGAGGTACTTTTGAGTTCGCACAACATGCCCAAAGGTAACGGTATCCCGAAATTCCACCATTTCCACCACAGAACTGATTACCGCGTTTTGAAGCTCCATGATCTGCTCAATTTGCGTCTGCACCATCTGCTGGAGATTTTCATTGTAATTTTTAAGGTCCCTTTTTTGGGAGCTTATGAGCAGATGGTTTTCGATGCGCTTAAGCAACAGGGGGGGAGAAAAGGGTTTTGAGATATAATCTACTGCCCCCAGATTCAGGCCGATAAGCTCACTGTCAGTATCTGATTTCGCGGTAACGAAAATAACCGGTATATCGGAAGTATCCGGAACGCTTTTAAGGGCTTTCAACACCTCAAAACCATTCATATCCGGCATTTCAATATCCAGCAGGATCAAATCAGGGACAATCTTGGTCAGAATTTCCAACAGCCTGACCCCCGATGGAATAGGAAACACAATATACCGGTCTTTCAGAATCTCTTTACCCAAATCCAGGTTGGTGATATTATCATCAACCAGCATGATTACCTGACGCTTATCCCCCATAAAACCCTCCCGTCTTTTTGTCCGGCCCATACCAGGGCATTGGTAAACTAACACTATAATGTAAGAATCTCAGAAAAAAACCTGTTATTTTGACATATTGCCTACATACAACAAAAACATACAAAAATTCCAAGATGAACGCATAGCAAACATTCTAATGTGACCACATCTCGGCGTCAACGCCATAGTATTGGGAAAGGCCGGCCAGCAAAATCAACGGGCCGTTCCTCTGGAACGGGCCTCAGTTTTTGTGCCTACGGCGAGGGGGAATTTATGCGGGGGGCCAAGGCCCCCCACACCCCCCGGTAGTGCGTCTTGTTGCGCGCTTAACCGATGGTGGTGCCCACAAAGGGCTTCCCCTCAAGGAGCTTTCTTAAATTTGCCAGGTCCCACCCGGCAGCGCATATCACTCGCAGACTGAGCTCCGCTGCCCGGCGACTCGCCACAGGATCAAAAGGTACGTTCTTCCCCGGAACCCACTCATCCCCGACCAGGGCACGGAAATCCGCCCACCCAATACGATCTATGGGTTTGGCATCAGGATTACGCTTCGGATCATCACTATACACCTGTTCGATATTGGATAGATTAATAACCAGTCCCGCCTGAAACCGTTCCGCCAGGAGCACCGCATCATAATCTGACGAGAACCCCGGCTTCCAGCCCGCCGCCACCAGAACCCGCCCGGTAAAATCCCCTGTCTGGGTCGGGTCTGTGATCACCTCCGTTGTGCACCATTCCCCCATGATCGCCCTGACAAGCTGTGCATTGAGCCTGGTCGCCATGATACCTATCCAATCGGCCTGCGCATCCGAAACCGTCCCGCATACACTCCGGTACGCCTTCTGCCACGCCCGCGCCGGGCCACCGCCGCCAACCACAAAGATAAAGCGGCGCTCCAGGTCCTCTTCCAAAAAAGCACGAATAAGGCCGACAAATTCCTTTAAGAAAACTTCATCTACCCCTTCAGGAGCAACAATAGACCCCCCCAAAGAAATAACCGTAATCATCATACCTCCTACTGAACATACATCCCCGTAATGGTAATATCACTCCACAAAGATGAATAAGACTCAAGCCCTCCCACCGCCTCTTCCCAGAGATTCTGCAAGGCATACTCCCGGTTCCGCACTGCCAGCCGTCCTCGCGGGTCCATCTGGGAAAAAATCCCCTGTCCCCGGGAAAAGGCGATGCGCTGGTTATCCAGGTTGCCGAAGTAGTATGCGGCGGCCTCGTGGTTCGCCTCAGTGCCCCCGCGAAGATTGAAGTCCGCCGGCGCTGCCCCCGCTCCCAAGGCGGGGTCCACAGGTATCCAGCCAAAGCCGTCTATCCAGAATTCCGCCCAGTAATGCCGGCTGGTTGACCGGGACCGATCTATCAGGACCCCCGCAACGGGAATAGCTGGAACTCGCGCTGCACGGGCCATGGCGCAGAACAAAAGCGCTGCTGAATAGGAATCCCCGCGCTTTTCCTCCAGGGCTTCCACAGCCCCGTTATTCAGGGGACTCACCTGTATCCCCCCTTCCTGTATGAGCCATTCGTATAATTTCTGGGCCTTTTCATAGGGATTCGATTCCCTGCCGATTATGGCATTGGTTTGCGCCACGACCAGCGGATTATCCGATGGAATGAGCACCGACGGAAGGGTATAGAGCGCCGGAATGGGGGAACCATTGATCTGCCGTATTGATGAACTTTTCAGGGTGGTCTCGATGGTATACACATCAACGCGGTATGACAGGTTGATACCAACTCCTGATTTTGCCCCGAGATCGTGGAATTGGAAAAGGGTGGCCCCTCGGTAATACTCCACAAAAGGTTCTCTATTCCGGGACATGAGTTCAATATTCCGTTGAGCCGCTGAGGTAACTGGGTGGGGAACCCAGAGGTAGAGGGTATTTGGAAGGGTTGCCACCTGGGCCTGGATGTTCACCGTATATGAGATGGTATAGGTCCGTTTGTCCTTAAAGGTTTTGGTCCCCGGTTTTCCGCTAACCGTAAAAATAGCGGGCATTGAAGTCCCCCGGCTTGTTCGCACCTCCAGGTCCCCGCTGGCCGCTCCGTCGGGAACCCGCACCCGGATCTCCCGTTCGCTCCAGAGTTCATACCCAAATTCCGTCTCAAAGACCTCCAATTGTTCAGATTTCGGTGCTTCCATTGGCATCAATGTGAGGGCTGCGGTATCCCAGGAGAAAAACACCCCACTTCCTTCCCGGGAACTCCCGAAACCGTTTCCCATGATGGTTACCAGGGAACCGATGGAGCCGGAACCAGGTTCTACCGACCTTATCCGGGGACCGGAGCCTAGATCCGCGACAGATACCGGCTCCGGCATGGTTGCCCGGTTCGAGAAGATCGCGGGATTGCTCTTCTTATCCCCCCTATGGACGTATACTAATCCTGATGCCCCGAATTCTGGGATGGTAAGGCTGATAGACTCATTGGTCCATTCGATATATGATGAAAAAGTCGGCGACGTCCCGGCGATGGTGATATATGATTCATCCTGTTCATGGCCGAAATTGTTTCCCCTGATGGTGAGGACCTCACCTATCGTGCCTACCTGTGGATCTATCGAAACAATAAGCGGTACCTCTTCTTCACAGGCTGAAAAAACGACCCCCAGGCTTAAGCCGATAAGGAATAATCTGAGTTTCAATCCACACGCTCCCATGGAGCGTGACCAAGCGCCTTGCTTCACAGTGGGGTTTAATACCCCACCGCTCTGCGGCGGGAGTTCTTTATTGAGGAGGTGCATGGTCCGGATCCCGTGATGCATCCGGTGCATCCGAAAGATTCGGGGCCGCGTTCTCGGGAGCATATTCTGAGTAGGGAGATAATGCCAGTTGTATTTCGATATAGGCTTCGTCGTCAGAATTAACCGAACCGAGGGGGAAAAAATAGATCTGTTCCCCAAAGGCCAGGGATATGGTCTGGAGGGTGGTTTGATAGCGGATACCCTGGTCAGGGATATCCATCCATATTTGCCCCTGGGCAACCAGGACGTTGTTACCATCTTCCCTAAGATAGGGGGTAAATTGCACAGCCACCACAATATTGGCCCCCACGAGCTTTAAGCCCACCGGTCTCCCGGGAATGGTAACCTTTGAATTAGAGGAATTCCAGATCTCATGCTGATCTTTTTCCACTACCCGTGCTATGATATGCAACACTACCGCCCGATCCTTGAATCCCGGCAACAGTTCCTCTAAAGACGGTTCCTGGGCCAAAACCGCCGCGTTGGCAGCAAAAAAAAGAAGCCCACCAACCACAGAAACCCTCTTTATACACAGTCTTGGAATCATCGGGGCACGTTTCTCCTTGAATAATCCGCCGCTTTAAGGATGGTCGGTTCCCCGGCACTCTTGAAGCTCTTGGTTTCAGGAAGCCGTATGATCAGAATATCCGCAGTATTCTCCTGCTCCAGGTATTGCAATACCCCATTCTGATCTGAAATTGGTACCATCTCTTGTACCCCAAGCCCCATCCCCGTACCTGCGAAGGTGTCCGTGGCCGGAGCAGAGACTGCCGGCGTTCTGGTCAGGCTCAGGACACAGGCAATGACGAGGAGTACCGCCGCCGCAGCAGCCACCGGCAGGGGAATCGAAACCCGACGGGCCCACGGGTTCTGCCGCCGGGGAAAGGCACTGATCCCAGCAGCTCCTTGACTTATCTTGAGCCAAACCCGCTCCTGGGCAGCTTCCAAGGCGGCGTTACCAGAGGCTTCGGCTGTAGCCGGAGAGCCTAGGGCTTGCGAACAATGCCGGTATTGCTCAAGCCAGACCTTGCATTCCCGACATGATGCAAGGTGGGCTTCCATTTTTTCTTTCCATGGAGACGGAAGCTCCCCATCAAAATATACAGAAAGAATGTGACGATCAGGACACATGTGAACCATCCTTCGTTAAAAGCCCGGTCAACCGTTCCCGGGCCCTAAATACCCGAACTTTTACGTTTCCCTCGCTGATACCCAGCGCACGCCCGATTTCTTTATAATTCAGCTCACCGTATTCTTTTAAAATTAACACCATGCGTAGATTTTCCGGTAATTGTTCCAATGCTTCCTGTATTTCCGCCTGGGTTTCCTGTTTAATCAGCGCATGTTCTCCTGTTTCTTCAACCCGCGTATATTCACGAAACGCCTTCTGATAGGCCTTACGTTCCCGATCCTTACGTTTCGCGTAATTCAACGCGGCGTTTTTAACCACCCGGATGAGCCAATATTTAGCCTCCTCAGAATTCGGAAAAACCATGTTTTTTTCATAAAGCCGAAAAAAAGCTTCCTGGCAGAGATCTTCCGCCGCTTCTTCACTGTTAGCGATACGATAGGCTACCCTGAATAGTATAGGAAATACCGTATCATACAGTCTGCGGAATTCCGCCATAGGCATCTTTTCATCCATATTTGAAAACAAAACTTTTCCTTAATCGTTACAAGGTGTTACATCGTATATAGCATGGCCCATCGCCGTTTCCGCTTAAACCGATTACCCGCGTCGCCAGGTGGTTCCCGCAGGCCCGTCTTCAAGGATGATACCCTGTTCCTTGAGACGCTGCCGAATACCATCGGCCTGGGCAAAATTCTTCGCCTTTTTTGCCAAAGCCCGTTCCGCAATGAGGGCTTCAATTTCAGCTATGAGCTCCTGGCTTTCTCCACAGTGGCCTGTTCCAGAGGCATTGCGCCGTTCTACCGCTTCTGCAAGATCAAGGCCCAGGACCTGATCCATGTCAAAGACCGTGGCAAGCGCCACTTCCGCCGGTACTGAGGAATCCCGGAGAAGCCCCCAGAGTTCAGCCAGGGCACGAGGGGTCGAAAGATCATCATCAAGCGCCTTATCAAAGGCGCCGCAATAGGTCTCAGCCTTGCTTTCCCATGGGGCAGACGCTGATCCAGTGCCTTCTCCTTCCCCAGGGAGGAACCCTGCCTTATCTGCCAAGGCCCGTATACGGTCCAGCAGGGACTTCCGTGCATTCCTGGCACCATCCAGTGATTGATACGAAAACTGAAGCTGGCTCCGGTAATGACCGCTCAAAAGAAAATACCGGTAATCCAGAGGGGCGTATCCCGCGTCAACCAGGCTCTGCAAGGTGAGGAAGCCTCCGGTGGATTTGGACATCTTCCCCTTATCCAGGACCAAAAACTCATTGTGAAGCCAGTATTTCACCCAGGGGTGCTTACCGGTAGCAGCCTCACTCTGGGCAATTTCGTTGGTATGATGGATGGGCACGTGGTCGATGCCCCCGGCGTGGATATCAAAGGTTTCCCCCAGGCACCTGACACTCATGGCAGAACATTCGATATGCCAGCCCGGATACCCCCTGCCCCAGGGACTATCCCAGACCAGGGCCTGGTTTTCAAACTTGCTCTTGGTAAACCAGAGCACAAAATCCTGGGGGTTCCGCTTGTTTTCATCAACCCCGGTCCTGGCCCCAGTCTTAAGCTCATCAAGCCGCAGCCGGGCAAGCTCCCCATAAGCGGGGAAGCGGCTAATATCGAAGTAGAGGTTGCCCCCGGCAAAGTAGGTGAAGCCCCGCTCCTCAATCCGCTTAATGAGGGCAATCATATCGGGAATATACTCGGTGGCCTTGCACACCACCGTGGGCCTGCTGATGTTCATCCGGTCAGTATCGTTGAAAAACGCCTGAGTATAGAAATCCGCCACTTCCAGGACGCTCTTACCCCGTTCCTCAGCGCTTCGCACCATCTTATCGTCCCCTTCATCGTTATCCCCAGAGAGGTGCCCCACATCAGTGATGTTCATCACATGAGTTACTGCAAGCCCCCTGCGGCGCAGGGTCCTCACGAGGATATCGTGGAGTACGTAGGCCCGGAGATTTCCAATATGGGCATAGTTGTATACCGTAGGCCCACAGCCGTAAAAGCCAACCTTCCCGGGGGTGAGGGGTTCAAAGGGTTGTAATTCCCTACCCAAGGTGTTAAATAAAGTAAGCGCCATGAAACCTGCTGCTCCTTGCTCTGATACTGCCGGTCAATTCCTGCTTCATTTAATCTAGCTCAATTGTACAGAGGAAGTCAACCACAAGCCAGAGCCAGGGCGAACGCATTAAAATTATTCCCGGGATCGGTGTCTGTCACCTCTCCGGAATCGCCACGCGAAGTTGATGTAGCTCTCGGGGGTGGTGGTGGCCCATTGGTGTCAGACACTTCTTATGGTGTCAGTCACTTTTGTCATAATCAAATCAAAATGCACGTTCACACCCCTATATAGGGTATGCGTAAACTCAGAGTATTACAGAACGGAGCCACTTATCATGTATCATCCAAGATTGACCATGATGCGATGGCCTTGAAAGGCGCGGAAGTCAAGAGAGCCTTCCTTGACTTAGTCGAAATAGCCAAAAAGAAATTTTCTTTCAAGCTCTGGAACTTCACGGTAATGGATAATCATATCCATTTTCTCATAAAACCCAGCGAAGGTGTTTCTTTATCCAAAATTATGCAATGGATCAAGTGCAACTTTGCTAAAAAGTGGAACAAAGCACACAACACGAAGGGGCATTTATGGGGAGAGCGGTTTTTTTCACGAATTATCAAGGATGAACAGGACTTTGAGCGGGTATCTGAGTATATTGACGAGAATCCGGTGAAGGCGAAACTGGTGAAGGAAGCCAAAGACTGGAAGTTCGGCGGGCTGTTCCACCGGATTAGAGGAATTATTGGGCTGATTGATGAGCTGCTGGAGGGGGAGCCACTTTTCACGGTGGTCTCGCCATTTTCACCTGGGTTATGGTGTCAGTCATTGTAACTCTAACCCAAACCCAGATACTTGCAGGTCAAGTTTAGCTTTATGATCGCATAGGTAAAGAGGCTGTGGCCATTTCTCCTGGGACAGCTCTTGCCCCGTGGATAGTGGATAGCTCTTGGTAACTACCCACTACCCACTGTTTCTTGATAGTGCTTAATTACTCATAAAAACCGGTAGCCAAGACCAAGACGGAGACTGGGGCCATTCGCTACTCCTTTTATGTTTTCCACCCAATAGTCAGCCTGGTTGGTGTCGTTTTTGCTGTTAAATTTGAAGCCGTAAAGGGCTTCGCCCCGGACATAGAGGTTTTTCTGGATGCTGTAGTCCGCACCAACTCCCACCTTAATCCAGAGGCAGTTCCAAAATTCCCCCAGGTTGGGGACATCGTAGCCCAGGACCTTTATTTTCTTGAAGTCCTCGTACAGAAGGCCGTCCTTGTCAGCCAGGGCGATCTGTCCGTCGATGCCCACCAGGGGAAAGATGACCCACTTTTGCCCCAGGTAAAAGGGGTATTTGCCCAGCAGTGAAAAGTTGAGATGGGTGATGAGGTAGCTGTGTTTTTGATCCCCGTCTAAGGTGGAGCTAAGTTCGGGCATATTCGGAGTTTTTACGGTCTGGCCGAAGGAGGTAAAAATGAGGGCTACATCGGCTTCCACATAAGTGGCGTCAAAAAAGCCCCAGATACCACCGGCAAAACTCAGTTCATCGGTATCAAAATAACCCTGCCGCATGGCGTCCTGGGTTTCTTCAGTCGGGCCTTTGATGCCGTACCCGTAGTTTCCGCCGGTGTAGTCCTTGTATTCGTCCCTGAGTTGAGCGGACTTCCACTGGGCAGTAAAAATCCCACCGCCCCCGGCGCTCAAATGAAAAGGAGGAAAGGCAAAGAGGGGAGCCGCTATACCAATAATGGTAAAAAGTATGATTAATTTTTTCATGGTACTTCCTTATTCGAGGTAGAGAGTTTTGAGAGCGGCTATATTAGCGTCGCTGAGACCAAGATCGGTTTTCAGGTACGCTATTACTCGCTCTGTTTCGCCAGTAATAGTGCTATATTTCGCGTCTATGGCAGCAAAAGTAGCTACAATAAATTCCCGCTGGACACTGAGAAGGGGAGCGATTTTTGCGGCGGCGCCTTTGGCATAGGCATCAATAGCCTCATCGGTCATTCCGGCAAGGGGCGCCATTTGTGCTTTAGCCTGATTAACGGCGCCTGCAATCGTTGCTATGCCTTGAGGCGACGATATAAAAGCATCCGCCGCCGCTTCCGCCGCTGCATCTGAGATCTGCGGGCTATAATCAATAGTTTGCTGCATGGTTCTCTGCTTTATCGTATTCTTCATTGAAGCGGTGAGAGCTTGTTCCGCCATGGCTGCGTATTCTCCCCCGGCGGCCAACGCCTGGGCCAACTTCTTTCTGTCTTCCATGCTTTTCTGGGTGCTCTTAACAATATAGGGACCTACGGGGTAGTATTTTTCCGCCACATACTGAGCGGAAAGGAG
>JAITQK010000043.1 GCA_031288975.1 Treponema sp.
AAAGTATTACCAAAAGTCATAACGATAAATATTGTTAATTTCGACTATATCAAGCTCGACGAGTTTCATACCTGTTTTCATTTGCGGGAAGACACGCACAATGATCATATAATGACCGATGTGTTGGAAGTACATTTTCTAAACATGGTAAAATTTAGGAAGTTAAAACATAAGGATATTCATAATCCACTTGAACGGTGGATGACCTTTTTTAACATAAAAACACCGGAAACGGAATTACAGGAGGTAATCAATATGGATATGGCGATACAAAAAGCGTTTGACAAAATCAAATACGCCACTCAAGACAAAGAGCTTTTACGGCAATACTATTTGCATGAAATGGCTTTATCTGATAGAACAACCGAAATGGATACCGCCATCGAAAAACGGGAGATTGAAATAGCAAAGAACCTTTTAAATGAAGGGCTTTCAATCGAATTTGTTCATAAAAACACTGGATTGAATATAGAAATACTACAAACATTAAAATAGGATACGCGGGGATTTTGTATAACGAGACTACTGATATAAAAGACCCGCCTTGAGAGCGGGTCTTTTGTAACACTACCACGGTCAATTGCTTGACAGGGCATCTCTTACAGATATAGCACCAGTGGCGCTTACCCTCCGTACACAGCGATCATGACCCCCGCAGCAATGGCGGTGCCGATAACCCCGGAGACGTTGGGACCCATGGCATGCATGAGGAGAAAATTCCCTGGATCGTATTCCAGTCCTACCTTGTTGGAAACACGGGAGGCCATGGGTACTGCTGAAACTCCGGCAGACCCGATGAGGGGATTGATTTTCTCCTTGAGGAAAAGATTCATAATCTTGGCCACACAGATTCCCGTGGCAGTGGCGATGGCAAACGCAACAAGACCCATCAATACAATGATGAGGGATGAAGGGTTCAGGAACTTCTCAGGACTCATCTGACTGCCTACCCCTAGAGAGAGGAGGATGGATACGATGTTCATCAGCTCGTTCTGAAGGGTTTTGGAAAGCCGTTCCACCACTCCACATTCTCTGATGAAGTTACCGAACATGAGACAACCGATGAGCGGCGCTGCTGAGGGAATCAGGAGAAGGGCTAACACCAGCACGACCATGGGGAAGAGTATCTTCTCCACCTTGGACACGGGCCGGAGCTGCTTCATCCTGATGAGCCGTTCCTCTTTTGTGGTGAGGGCTTTCATGATGGGAGGCTGGATGATGGGCACCAGGGCCATATACGAATAGGCCGCCACTGCCACCGTAGCCAAGAGGTGCGGGGCAAGTTTCGCTGCAATGTAGATGGTCGTGGGACCGTCGGCGCCACCGATGATTGCGACGGAACAAGCTTCCTTGAGGTTAAAGTTCACTCCAGGGATGAAGTTCGCAAAGCTGATACCAAAAAGGGTACCAAACACACCGAACTGCGCTGCTGCCCCCAGGATGGCGGTCTTGGGATTGGCGATGAGGGGGCCGAAGTCGGTCATGGCCCCAATACCCATGAAGATGAGAATCGGGAAGAATTCATTCCCCACTCCGGCTTCATAAATGATATTGAGGAACCCTTCACCGCTACCCATCCCGGCAAAAGGCACGTTCACGAAGATGGTCCCGAAGCCGATGGGGATGAGGAGCAGGGGTTCAAAGCCCTTGGCTGCCCCTAAGTACACGATGATGAAGCCGACGATGATCATGAGGAGTTCCTGCCAGCCAAAGACGTTTATCGGGGCCCCTGCCGGGGTATGCTCCTCCTTCACATCGGTAATGAAGGCATAAAGCCCGGTGGTTTCCGCTATATTCCGCGCAAAACTGCTGAAGGAAATCGGTGGGATATTCTCACTGCCGGGGATTATGTCCGCAGCAGTCTGGCTCGAAGCCTGCGCCTGAGCCACCACCCGGGGCATAAATGAAAATACAAAGGCGCCAATAATCAAGGCGAGACATATTTTCGTTACCATTACCGGGTCTTTTTTAAGGTTCAACATGATACCTGTCCTATTTTATACATCTGCCGGCTACTTTACTTCCGCTACAGGCTGCTGGGACGTTACCTGGGTGCCGGTGGGTACCAAGAAGTGGACCTTGCCGGTGACCGTGGACTTGATTTCCAGCTCCATTTTCATGGACTCGATGATAATGATGGTCGTCCCGGAACTGACCTGTTCCCCTTCGTTCACCGCATAGCGGATGATGGTCCCTGCCACCGGAGCGGGAATCACTGTGCCGCCGGAGGGCGCAGCAGGAGCCGGAGCTGCGGCACTGGGCACGGGTGCTGCTGTTGGCGTGGCGGTAATCGCCACAGAGCCTGCAGGCTGGACCACCACGTTGAAGTTAGTGCCGTCCACATTGACCATATACCGGGCCGCTTGATTGGCGGGCGGGGCTGCTGGAGCTGCAACCGGGGCTGCAGGTGCGGGAGCAGCAGGAGCGGCGGCTTCGGGGGTGAACTTCACGGGGCCTTGGGACCGCTTCTTGAAGAAGTCTGGGGCA
The DNA here is from genome assembly GCA_031288975.1 of Treponema sp. Classification (GTDB taxonomy): domain Bacteria; phylum Spirochaetota; class Spirochaetia; order Treponematales; family Breznakiellaceae; genus JAITNP01. Next base: position 2,488 of record JAITQK010000043.1, read on the forward strand.
ACCTTGGGGAACATGGCGTAGGTCAACACATCTTCCACTGTAACCGAATCAGTGCCGAGGACTTTCTTGGCCTCCCCTTCGAGTTTTTCGTATTCATGGGGAATATCATCCGCTGGCCGATGGGTGATCTCCTTGTCCATCTTGAGGGCATCCAGGGCCTTCTTGACTACTTCGGAGTTCTTGGGCGCCGCACAAGCCCCGTATTTACCTGCCAGGAGGTCCATGGATTCTCCGGTGAGCTTGTTGTACCGGCCAAAGAGCACATTGAAGACCGCCTGGGTTCCCACGATCTGGCTTGAGGGGGTTACCAGGGGCGGATAGCCGAAGTCCTTCTGGACCACGGCGATTTCCTTGAGCACCTCATCGATCTTATTGGATGCCCCCTGTTCCTTGAGCTGGCTTTCCAGGTTGGAGAGCATCCCCCCGGGAACCTGGGACACGAGGATCCGGGTATCCGCACCGAGGAAGCTGGACTCGAACTTCTTGTAGTTCTTCCGGACTTCCCGGAAATAGGCGGCGATTTCCAGGAGCAGGTTGATGTCCAGCCCTGTATCGTATTCTGTGCCTTTGAATATCTCCACCATGGTTTCAGTGGGGCTGTGGCTTGTACCCATAGATAGGGAAGAGATAACCGTGTCTAGGATATCCGCCCCGGCTTCGGCGGACTTGGTGAGGGTTGCAACTGACATACCGGTGGTGGCATGGGAATGGATCTCGATGGGGAGGTCTACCTCTTTCTTGATGGCCTTGATGAGGTCATAGGCGGTATAGGGCTTGAGCAGCCCGGACATATCCTTGATACAAAGGGAATCGGCCCCAACCTTGGCGTATTCCTTGGCCAGTTCCACGTATTTTTCAATCGTGTGGAAGGGGGTGGTGGCGTAGGAGATGGCCGCCTGAATGTGCTTCCCGGTTTTCTTGGCGGCATCAGTGGCGGCCTTGAAGTTCCGGGGATCGTTCAGCGCGTCAAAGATGCGGAATATGTCAACCCCGTTCCGGGCCGCAGCTTCCACGAATTTGGCCACCACATCATCGGCGTAGTGCCGGTACCCCAGGAGGTTCTGGCCCCGTAGCAGCATCATGATCTTGGTGGCAGGCAGGGCAGCCTTGAGCTTCCGCAGCCGCTCCCAGGGATCTTCATTCAAGAAACGGATCGCCGAATCAAAAGTGGCTCCACCCCAGGCTTCCAGGGCAAAAAAGCCAACCTTATCCAGCTTATCACAGATCGGAAGCATATCCGCCGTAACCATACGAGTGGCAAACAGGGACTGATGAGCGTCCCGTAACACAAGATCGGTAAGTTTTATCTTAGCCATATATTTACTCCTTATGAATCCTACGATATTCTATAACGGCAGCACTGATAGCCGCGGTAATCGCGGCATTATTCGGTGTTCCCGTCACTGGAACCGGTATTGGCGCAGGTGCACCCTTTGCCTGTACATCCCTATCCCACCCCAAGGCATGGATCGCCTTTCCCAAGAGGGTCATACAGATAATCATAACAACCAGAAATCCGAACACGATTCCCATGCCGAGCAAGGTAAGCACCCCGCTTTGCTCAAGCATTTCGGCTATTGTCATAAAGCCTCCCTAGCTTTTAAAATCGACTCCCGTAGTGCTACGAAAATCAACCATTCTGGTCTCATCATACTCAATAGGCCGGTTTATGTGCAAGGCTACAAAACTAGGAAAGGGCATGGTACAATCAGCTTATGGCCATAGAAATGATCGCCTGCCCTGATGATAATGGGCGCAGGCTTGACCGGCTCCTGCGGAAGGCCCTTCCAGAGCTGCCCCTCTCGGCGCTCCACCGGCTTTTACGCCAGGGCCGGATTCTGGTGGATGGAAAGCCTGCGGCAGCTTCGTGCCGGGTTACGGAGGGATCAACCATTACCGTACCAGAGGCGGCTTCCTCACCTGGCGTTCCCCTCCAATCCCCTGGTGTGGCGCCCACCAGTGCTGTGCATCCCCTCTGGGAAGGGGCTGGTCTCCTCATCCTGAATAAGCCTGCGGGCATACCGGTTCATGGCCCTGGAAGTCTTGAAATCCAGGTACGTTCTTACCTGGCAGGGCAGCTTCCCCCATCCCTCTCTTTCAAGCCTGGGCCGCTGCACCGTCTGGACCAGCCCACCAGCGGCATCATCGTCTTTTCCCGCAGCATTGAGGGCGCCCGGTATTTCAGTGCCCTCCTCCGGGAAGGGCGGCTTACCAAGCGCTATCTGGCCCTGGTAGACGGGAACCTCGAAGCGCCCACGGTGTGGGAGGATATGCTTATCCGGGATACCCGCCGGGAAAAGACCTTTGTTACTAGTAGTACCAGGGGAAGGGCAGCCGGGGCCAAAGAAGCCGGAACCCGTGTTATTCCCCTCGCGTCCACCTCCAGGTATTCCCTTATCATGGCCGAATTAGCCACCGGGCGCACCCATCAAATTCGTGCCCAGGCCGCCTTTCACGGGCATCCCCTGGCAGGGGACCGGAAATACGGGGGGAGTTTCCAGCCCGGAGGCTTCCTGCTCCACGCCGCCGAGTTAGCCTTTCCTCCTGATGCTCCGCCCGAGGTTCCCTGTGTGATAAAAGCCCCCCTTCCCGCGCCTTTCAGCACGCGGCTCCAGGAAGTTTTTATAGCAACAGACTACTTTTTAGCTTGCAATTAAAGGTGGTACGGGATTATACTACCCTGGTCTTTAAAGTTTAATTTTTTTTAATGTGAGGAGAATTATGAAAAGAACTGGTTTTTTCATGGTCGTCTGTTTGGTTGCAGTACAGGTTTTTGCGCAGAACGTCGCAACGCCGAATGTTCCCAGCGACATGGTACGGATAAACGGAGGCACGTTTATGATGGGGAGTCCTGCGTCGGAGGCTGGACGGAATGATGATGAAGTGCAGCATCGGGTAACGGTGAGCAGCTTTTATCTGGGGAAGTACGAGGTAACCCAGCGAGAATACGTGGCGCTTATGGGGACGAATCCCAGCTACTTCAAGGGCGACAACCTGCCGGTGGAGCGGGTAAGCTGGTATGACGCGGTGGAATACTGCAACGCCCGGAGCCGCAAGGAAGGCTTGACGCCTGCGTATACGATAAGCGGGTCTGAGGATGATCGGACGGTAACGTGGAACCGGAACGC
>JAITQK010000070.1 GCA_031288975.1 Treponema sp.
CGTGTTCAGAACAATTACTGCGGGGCATCCGGCAATGTATATATGTTTTGTACGCACAACTGTCCAAATGCCGCCACGCACGATCTTCACGTTGATCGTAAAGCCTACAGGCTTTCTTGCATTCGGGGCATTCGCCTTCCGTCTCTTGGGGGTATTCAAGATAGACGTGTATTTTGCCTTTTACGTCATCCATGTTTATCTTCCCGATTTGCCATGGGCCTACTATCCCCAAAATCTTCTCGTATAACTCTTTAGTATCCATCTGTCTATTTTACCTCTTTTTCCCTTTATTTCACAAGAAACCCGGAAGAGCCAAAAAGCCGCTTGTTGATACTGCCAATTTTATCATCGATCTGGTGCAGCATGACTATATACGAATCATCACTAAACATTACGACGTAGAACTGCCGAAGAATTACGGCGCCCATTGGCGGCGGTATGAGGCGTTTTTCATGTCGGAGATTGAGTCTCTGCTGTTTGTGTGTTCTCATTGGCTGGTCCCTAAACTCAAATTGTACCGGCTCTTAAAATTAGATGAAGAAAAATCGCGCCATGTTGTTAAAACTATAACAATTCCAGCAAACATTACGCACTGATAAAGGCCCGCCAATCAACCCGCGGGCTTTTTTTTCACTTGAACCTGCCCGTCCTCCCGGAAAATTGCCCTGCAGAACAGCTTCCGAACCCCTGCCTTATCCTCGTTTCTTGGCGGTATCGGTGCTCCAGTATATTAATCCTTCCGTACTGGCAGTTTACGGGGACCGAAGATGGGATCAAAGTGTTTTTCCATGTCGATTCGCTTTAACAGTTGTTTCAGGATCATCCGGTAGATGACAAAAGACAGAGTAATAGCGCCGATGAAGATGACAGGTAAACCCCAGGCGACTCCAGGTTCCGGGATCAGAGGGGCAAGTACTTTACCGTATAAAAGGAGGAGCACGAAAAAACTGATAATGGTAATCAGGATGTTAAATGCCGTTGCCCCCAAGATAAACCAGAGGGTATTGCTTTTCTTACTCATCATGGGACCTCGTTTTCGACATTCGTGGATCCTTCATGATGGAGATCAACAGGATGATGCAGCAGATCACCACACTGGCATCTGCAATATTGAAAGTCGGCCAGCGTTGCATCCCTAAAATGCCGTAAAATTTAATGCTGATAAAATCAACTACCCCATCGGGCCGGAATATGCGGTCGATAATATTACCGATTCCACCGCCGATGATACCGGTGACGATCCAGCGCTGCAAACAGGAAAATTCCGAGGACTTAAAATAATACCATAACAGGAGTCCCAGCACAATGATGGGGAGTATTACAAACAGAATGGGCCTGACCGTATCCGGCAGGTTATGCCCCAGGCTAAAGGCAATGGCCTTGTTCCGCACATGGATGATCCAGAAGATGTCGTTGCCGAATACGTCTTTGATGAAGCTCCCCTCATGGGGCCAGTTTTTTACGATAAATGACTTTACGAGCTGATCCATCAGGATGATCAAACCGGTCAGGAGAAACGGCAGGGTCCTGCTTTGCTGGATATTGTTTTTCAGCGTAGGGGTAGCGGTTTTATCCTTATCAAGTACCGCCACCGATATATCCGTAGTATCTTTCATTTTCGTCTCCTTTATAAACCGGTGGGTACGTCGATGAATTCGACATCCAGGTTCAACTGGCTGGCGCAGTGTTCCATGACCCGGCGAACGCCCCAGACCTCGGTGGAATAATGGCCGCCGGCTATCATATTGAGACCCCCTTCCAGGGTTTCGTGATACACCTGGTGGGAGGCTTCGCCAGTAACGTAGAGATCAATGCCTTCCTCAATGGCCTGAAGCGCCTCTTCCGCAGCTCCCCCGGAAACCACTGCTGCAGACCGGTTTTCCCGCTTCCCAAAGGGATACACTCCCAGGGGTGGTCTGTCCATGAAGCTGATCCGGGTAACCGCATCTTCAATGGTCAACGGCTCGGTAAGGGAGCCTTTATACCCGATTTTATGGCCCCGGTACATGCCGAAAGGCTCTGGGGTTTCGATGCCTAAAAGCGCGGCAAGGGCCGCGTTATTCCCGAGCTGGGGGTGCTGATCCAGGGGCAAATGCACGGCGTAGAGGGCCAGGTTATGGTCTAAAAGAAACTGAATCCGCCGCCGGTGGCTGCCTGCTATCCGCAGGGGGGTGCCCCAGAATAGCCCATGATGGACGAAAAGCATGGCCGCCCCGGCCAGAGCTGCACGGGTGCAGGTTTCCAGGCTTGCATCCACCGCAAAGGCGATTTTGCCGATTTCTGCCCCGTCATTATCGACCTGTAAACCGTTCAGAGAAGGATCGGTATCAAAGTTGTCAAGCGCCAAGAGGGGCCTAAAAAAATCATCTAAAGTACGGGTTGTCATGGATTCAGTATATAGCGGGGATTGGGTAAATTCCAGCCCCTTCCGGTTTCGATATGGATATCCCCAGTAACCCCCCTTCGTCTCAGAAGGGCGCTTGTTTCATCCTGAGCGGCTGCATCAAGGAGCAGGGCGACAAAGTTAGTCATTATTGCAGCAGTGTCTCCGATGGAGTCTTCTGGTTTCCCTATATGATACGTCCCCTTTGCAAAGACACTCCCGTAGATAGGATATTTTTCACGGTAATCGGAATAATGCAGGAATCCTCCACCTGCTGCTGCGGCCAGGACCGCCGGGGCTTTGGCGGTTTGCAGAACCTGGAGTATGGCCCCATAACGGCTGTCCCGGTACCGGGGTTCCCTTACCTTATCGGAAACCAGCAAAAGAACGGGCAGGAGAGAACGGGGGACCGGTCCAATACCGGTTATTTTTTTGGGCTTTAGGGTTTCGAAAAGGTTCGTTATGCTTGTCCAGCCTACCTGGAGCCACCCGGTATAGGGGGGGATCTCCCTGATGCGTGCTTGTGCCCCTTGGAAAACCGACCAGAAGAGGCTTTCTACCAGGATGATCCCTTTTACAGAAGTATGGTGGTCAACAAATTCCTGAGAGCTTCCAAGCATAGCCAGGCTGGTTCCGCCTGCACCGTATCCGGCCAGAAATATGGTGTTCAGGTCCGTATTTGACAGCGCAGCGGAACCCATAGCAGGGTGCTGGCTGATATACGACAGGAGGAATACCAGGTCCTGCTTCCTGGCCTCGTCCAGGGCCTGGCCCTGGGCATTGGCTGTTTTCCAGGTGGTTCCCGCCATCATCACCCAGAGCAGTTTGATCCGTTCCCCTAGGGAAAGGCCATATTTTTTTCCCTGTTCCCCTAGGGCTGGAGCATCAAAGCCCCGGCGGGAAAAGGTCAGCACGGTAAAGCCCTGTTCCGCCAGTTCCGCGCATACCCTATCCACTGCCATGACAGAACCCAGGACCGGGGGCGCTACCAGCATCAAGGGCCGGAGCCGTTCATCCGCAGCTTCAGGACTATAGATGCGGATGAAAAACTCGGCGTTCCGTGTTTCGTCCCTGATGCTTGTGGTCTTGACTCCATCACGTACCAGGGCCGTATCCAAGACCGGTGCAAAATACAGGGCTATCCCTGTGGTGATAATAAGAAAAACCGCAGCTCCGGCGATAAAACCTATGCCCCGATTCTGGAAACCGACACTCCAACCCCGTCCTTTACGTGAAAAAAGGGATAAAACATTGAAGATATTTATAAGCACCGCATAAAGCACCAGGGGGATACATTCAGGTCTGAATCCATACGCCGGAAAGAGGCCAATGGTAATAACCAATGCCATGAGGGGAAACCATACTAATCCATTCAGAAACCGAAAGGCGGTGATATACGACCGAAACACCGACACAAAAAGAAAAAAAGCAATCACCAGTTCTGGAAGTATTATCTCCTGCATTGCTTGAGTATACCCTATCTTATCTCAGAACTACAAGATTAGTAGCCTGATTGTGTTCCAATTCCCAGACAGGTTGCCACACTCCGTTCTCTACCGGGGATACCGCCGTGGATGGGGGTATTCACGACTCGTACCTGTCCATCAGGATATCGCAGGGCCAGGGCGCTTGATCCGCCACCATCGAAATTAAGCCCGTCATTGGCACCCAGTTGCCGCAGGATGACCGCCAATTCAGCCTCGGTGGCGCCTATGCTGCCAGGTCGCCTGCCGTCAATAACCAGGAGGTAGAGGGTTAAACCGTCTGCGGATAATCCCGCGGCGCTTCTGGGGTACCGCACCTGGCCTCGTTCCGACCGTGCCGCTTCGGTGATCTGTCCGTCCCGTAAGACTGCGTAAAATCCACCCACTGCATTCCGTATCCCCTCGAGACCGGTACTTCCTACATCGGTCAGCACTGCCTGGTTGACGATGGCGGCCCTTTGGTCCTCATAAAAAACCAGAGCATCATACGGGGGATACGGAAGGGCGACCAGGGTGTGTTCAGAAACCGTTATCCCTAGGATGGTCCGCTCCTCCCCTTCCTGTGCAGAGGCCGGTCTAAAGGGATTCGTGTTGATCCCCCCAAGGCACTCAAAATGGCGGACAAAGCTGGAGACCTTTATGCTGGGAATGATACCTGCTTGCATAGGGCCTCCAACTGGTGCGCTTTCGCTGACCACAATCCGCAACGCAGGTTCGGTGAGATCCACCCGTATTGCCCAGAGCTGAAGCCTCGGTTCCCGGATCCGCACCTCAATATAATCCAGCCCTAGACCACTATCCTGTGCAAAAGGCCGCCATTCCGGGACAAGCGCTTCTGGAAACGGAACAGTTTCGGGGCTACGGGGGGCAAAGCTGATACAGGAAGTAACAACAAAACAGCATATAAGCAAAAAAAAAGAGGAGTGGAAGAACCTTTCAGATTTAAAAACTCCTCCCCTCCTTTGGAACTGATACAAACCACCACCCGTTAATAATCAGACCTGCCCTTTCGGGACTTTTTAAGCAGTTTGCGCTGGATAGCCTTCTTCTTGCGATTCAGGATAGTCGAAGGCTTTTCATAATATTCCCGTTTTTTAAATTCTCTAATGATACCTTCTTTTTCCACCATACGCTTAAAACGTTTGATGGCCTTTTCCAACATCTCATTATCATCTACAATGATATGCGCCAAAAAATCACCTCCTTTCCGCGCCCGGTTAATGTATAGGAATCAGTTTACCTAAAAGCGTGTCTTTGTCAAGGACAGCATGGGCAATACAGGCATCAGGATCGGTGTTCTCCCCAGCTACCCGGATTTCCCAATGCAGATGAGGGCCAGTCGCAAGCCCGGTGGCGCCTGATTGGCCCAAGCGATCCCCGCCCTTCACCAGGGTCCCTTCCTGTACCTCAATCTTATCCAGGTGATAATAGAGGGAATAAACCCCGGGCAGGTGTTCGAGGATCACCGAATTCCCCGTAACAATCCGGGGGCGGGCCAAAACCACTTTTCCGGGAGCGCAGGCCGTTACCGCGGTCCCAGTGGGAACGCCGTAGTCAATGCCTGCATGGATCGCCGTGTCCCGTGAACCATCCACGTATTTGTAGACCCGGCGGTCGCCAAAAAAACTGGTCCTCCTGGTGGTAGTAACCGGCGGCTTGAAAGGCTCTGTGGTATACAGATCAGCTCCAGTACGGGAGAGGATGGCCCATAAGGTATTCGCCTCAGTGGTCTTTTGCGGATCCGCCACCGTGCGAAGCTCCGTATTGTTCTGATCCAAGGCGATTTCTTCAGACACAAAGTCCCGGGGCAGTATGGTGATGTTCATTTCCCCGATACTTCCAGAACCCTGCTGGACTCGTATCAGGGCAGGACCTGGTCCAGAGGTGCAAGGTACCGCCAGAATCGCCGCTTTCACAGTGGCTCCGTCCTGGTCCATGGTCAGGCTGAAAAAGGATGCCCTGCTCAGGCGCCGGCCCTGGGCATTGATAAGCTCCGCCCAGAGCTTGGTATCCGCCCCAACCGTTGCACCGGTAATGCCAATGGTCACTGGTTCCCCAGGCCGGAGCTGCTCAGGGATCAGCGCGAGACGTAGGTCCTGGGCCATGATACCCATAGACAAGCCCAGGAACAGGATTAGAAACATCCCCAGCAAACACCGGGGCTTCTGTTTTGCTATCATCATAGGACAGTGTAGCATACCAGGGGGATAGCGGTAAGACCAGGGAGATGCTATTGACGCATAGAGGCCGCATCTCGCTTTATCTCGGTAATACGCCAAGCCCCCTTATGCAGGACCAGGCGCAGTTCATCGGTATGGGGAATCCCCTGGGGGGCGGCGGCGTCAGGAATCCAGAGCATATATGAAGCCTGCAGAACAGTTGCCCCCTGGCGTTCATCCTGATCCTGCATTTCGAGGCGAAGCTCAGAGATACCGAATACCGTTGCTGCAGTGGGTAGGGAACCAGAATCAACCCATTCCTGGGCAGCTATGAGGGACGGTGCGGTCCGTTCGTAGGCTTCCCGGACCTTGTTTATCACAAAGAAATTGGTGACCATGTCGATATCCTCTTTGCCGGCCTTATTGATAACACAGGCATCCATCGTACTATGATCCAGGGTTCCGAAGGATCGGTAATAGGTTTCCACCACTTCCAAGGGATTCATGCCCTGGGTCGTGGGCTTATCGGCCTGACCCTTCATGATGCTCCAGATAACACCACCCAGCACAAGGATGCTCACGCATACCCCGGTGAGGATAGCGGCATTCCGGTTCATAAAGCGCTTGGTTTTTACCCGTACTTCCGCCTTTTTTTTGAATCGCCCCTGTTCCGCCCTGAACTTGACCAGTTCCACATCCCCCAGGGGATGGATATAGGAAGCCACCTCTAGGGTGCCAGGAGGACCTAAGTACGCCCCTAATTCCTCAAGCGCAGCCTGAGTGCTCCGCTCCTCCAGATGTTTTTCTTTTTTTTCTCTGACCCTACCAGGCAGCACGGTGATTGCCCTGCTTATGAGCCGGGCGAGATACTGGTCCAGCCCAGGGGCCGCAAGCAGCGGGGGAAGGAAGACCCCCTCCCGGATGTCTTGTCGTACCGCATCGATATCCCTGTTGGGGAAGGGCGGGGAACCGCAGAAGACCTGGTACAGCATGGCGCCTGCGGCAAAGGACATCGCCTGGTTTCCGGCCAGATCAGGATGAACCCAGCGTTCCGCACCCTTAAGCCAGGCTTCGCTCCCTTCCGCTTCAATACTCTGGCGGATCAGATGGTCTGGGGGGAAGAGTATTGTCCCCACAGGATCAATGAAGGCCCCGGCAGGCCAGGGGCAGGGCAGGGAGGCTTCCTGGGACGCGAGGAAACGCCGTGCCTGAATCCAATACCGCAGGGCGTTAAGGGCCTCATCCTTCCGCGTATCATCCTGGATGAGCACATCAAGCCGCTCCCCTTCAAAATTCGGCCCCCAGATGCACATGGTACCATCCCGTTGGACAACACCTCCCGGCCTCCAGGGTTCAATGGAACCGGCGGCGCTCACGAGGTACCCCCATTGGGTAATAAACTGGGCCAGCTTTGCCTGGGCAAAGGCCCGTGCATCAAGCCCGGTGTCGAATCCTAACACCAGGGTATCTTCAAGCTGAAACAGGATGATCCGTTGACCAGATTTTTTGTCTACCATAATTTTACTCGTTTAACCCGTGTATCCAGGATATACCGGCAGATTCACAAAGTCCAGGCCGGATACTATACTGTACCTATGAATATACTTAATTTGGCCCATAGGGGCTTTAGTGGCAAGTACCCTGAAAATTCAAAACGCGCTTTTATGGCTGCTATTGAAGAAGGGCAGTGCGATGGATTTGAGTCAGATGTGCATCTGTCCGCCGACGGTGAACCGGTCATCATCCACGATGAGTTTCTGGAGCGGACCACCGATGGGAAGGGACCGGTAGGCGCCCAGACGTTTACCGCCCTGCGGCAGCTCGACTGCGGTTCCTGGAAAGGTCAGGAATTTGCAGGGGAACGGATTATGCACCTGGATGAACTCCTTGAACTGGTGCTTGCCCATGATCTGATCCTTAACCTGGAACTTAAGAACTATGATGTGTTTTATCAGGGTATTGAGGAAACGGTCATCCGTCGTATCCGGGCCTTGGGCGCTGAACAGCGGGTTATCCTCTCATCCTTTAACCATATATCCATGAAACGCTGCAAGGAGTTTGATCCTGGGATTAAAGCCGGCCTTTTATACGAGTATCCTCTGATTGCTATGGAGGACTATGGAAAAAAACACCACATGGATGCCCTGCATCCCCGGATAAGCTGCCTGGAATATACCCCGGACCTGGTTGGCCGCGCCCATGAACAGGGACTGGCGATAAATACCTGGACTGTCAATACCGAGGAGCAGATGCGTTTTTGCATGAGCCTTGGGGTGGACAGCATCATTACCAACTACCCCGATAAGCTCCGTTTTTTTATAGGCCCTCGAGCCATGCAACAGAGCCAAGCTTAGGTACTCACCTTACGCACAAGAAGAAGACAGTCCGCGAATTACGCGAATTAACGCGAATTTCCAATCCGTGAAAATCCGTGTCTTTTTCTTATTCTGCGTAACATGAGTTATATATTAAAATGAACTTGAATGAATATAGAATGGTATATCATACTGTACGTGTGGAATCCATTGACCTTTTGAGGCCGGGTCCTTGTAAAAAATGCCGGTAAGGAGAAAGAAAATGCTTGGCGTTACGAAGGTTGTGTTACAAGGTGATTATACCTTTCTGAACCCCACGCAAGACGCTGAGGCTCTAGACCGAGCCTTCAATTGCAGTGGAAAAACGGAAGAGCACTTTGGAAACATTGTAATGCCCTCGCCCCTTGAAACTTCAATCCTTTTCCATTATGGTATAATCATGACAGAAACCCCGGAACCACCCTTCAACAGACTCGATCCCCTGAATGCGTTCCTCTTTGAGAAACTTTTTGGCGAGAAGGGGGATGAGACACAGCTTTTAGCCTTACTCAAGCCCATCCTCG
>JAITQK010000084.1 GCA_031288975.1 Treponema sp.
CGCGGGGCTGGATCAGGGTCGTCCCTGCAGCCTTGGCGCTGAGGAGCTTTTTGGAAAAAATCTTATGCTCCGGGAGGCTTTTGTGATAGGCAAAGCCATCTTCCAGGTTTACATCCTTACCGGTGGGCCACTGCTGAAGCACCTCTTTACGGATTTTATAAAACTCATCGTCACTGATACGTTTGTTTTCAAGTTCCATATACATGGATCTCCTTTTTCATAATTGTAAGGGCACAATCGGGATAGGTTTCCGCCAAAAGTCCCATGGCCGCAAGGATATAGGATTGGTCAAGGGAGCGCTTCGCCGCCTTGGGGCGGAGGGAAGCGGGGGTCGCCTTGTTGTACAATGCGTAGGAGCCAAGCTCCGCCACACGGGGGTTGTGAATCACTGCGCCGCCGGTAAGCACGAGATTCGGAACTGTGGTGAGGTCCTTCCCCATTTGGACAAAGGTCTGCCCCAGGGGGGTATACACCTCTTCGATGGTCCCGGCGTGACGGGTAACGGCGGTCTCGAGTGCCGCTGCGGCCAGGGCAAAGTCCAAGGCCCCTTCCTCTGGAGTACCAGGTATCACCTCTGGATGGGTCCCTAAGTATGCCACCCGCTGCTCGACCTCTGGTATGGTAAGCCCGGAGATGGCCGCGAGCCGCTGCGCCCCAACAGCTTCCAGTACCCCGGCAGCGCTGTAGCGCATCCCAATGTCCCCCTCTACGGTGCGCTTGGAAACCGGCTCAGGAAGCCCCTTGAGCAGCACATCCGTTGATTGAGGAAGCCCTGATGCCACAGAGTAGACATCCGTGGTTGCCCCCCCCAGGTCCACCGCCACCAGGTCTCCGATGCCCGGCTGATGGTCAGTGCCATTGGCGAGGAGTTCCAAGGCCCGCTTGACCGCCGACGGGGTCGGCATGAGGATACCGGAAATCAGGGCCTGTTCCCGGGAAAGGCCCTTGGCCTGGATGATCCGCCTGAGAAAAAGCCGGCGGATCTCTTCCTGAACCGGTTCGATGTTGAGCTTATTCAATTGAGGCATCACATTAGGACAGCGGAGGACCTCCCGGTTTTTGAGGATTTCCTCACATTCCGCTCCAGCCCCCCGATTACCTGCAATGATCACCGGAAAAGGAGCGGGACAGGATGCAAGCATCCTGGCGTTGTGGAGGATACACTCCCGGTTTCCCCCATCCACCCCACCAGTTAATAGAAAGATATCAGGATTGATAGCGGTGATTTCACTGATATCTTCTTCGGTTAATTCATACGAGAATATCCGTACCACCTTAGCACCTGCCCCCAGGGACGCAAGCCGGGCAGCTTCCGCGGTGAGGGCAGGAACGAGGCCGCAGGTCACCATGCGCAGCCCCCCGGCGGCACTGCTGCAGGCAAAACGCATGGAAAAGCTGAGGGAGCCGAGCTTTCGCTCTAAGGTTTCCAATGCCTCGGCAAGACCCTCACCAATATCGGTTTCCACGGTGGTAAAGGTGGCGGCGGTACCTAAAAGCACTTGCCCCTGAATATCCACCGCACTCACCTTGGTGTTGGTACTGCCGAAGTCAATCAGCAAAACAGCTTCCATGTTTAGTGTCCCGCCTGTGTCTCGTCTTGCTGAATATGGAGGTCTTCCTGCAAGGCCGTTATAGCCTGCTCCGGGGGAGTACCAGGACCAAAGACCCGATCAAAACCCATGTCCTTGAACCGTTTCTCTACGTCCACAAAATCCTGCTTCCCAACCACGATGTTGCCCCCCACATAGAGGAGTATCCCCTTGAGGCCAGCCTCCTCACACTTGTCCCGGAAGCCCCGGCAGTCCAATTCTCCATGACCATACAGAGAAGATACCAGGATCGCGTCTGCCGCGGTCTCAATAGCAGCTTCAATGTATTCCTCCTGGGAGACCATGACCCCGAGGTTGGTAACCTCAAACCCTGCCGAGGTAAAAGCATGGTAAAGTATCTTGTTCCCCACTGCATGGACGTCGGCGCCAATGACGCCAATAACCAGTTTTTTCTTCTCCATAACACCCCTTCTACTCAATTGTTATATAACAAATATAATGATTGATATGGCTTTTTGTCAACGATTTTTATTTGATTTTGATAATTTTTTTCTCATTTTTTGCATATAAGGCTAGACTTTTTCGTTAGGTCTTTGGACAAAAGACACGCTGGAACTGAGGTATCTATGACGATTCAGGAACAATTAACCACAAAACTTGGTTGCGGGGGCCTGGTGTATCTTTAAGAGCGCTTCAAAGAAAATATCCCACGAATCACACGAAAACACACGAACGTGCTGTTCGTGGGATTCGTTTCATACCTTATCGCGCTTAATCTTCTTCGTTGTGGTTTCCTCCATGGGGGTATCCAGAACCGTGACCCGTTCAATCTTCTGGTAGGGAAGGAGCCGCTGATTCACTTCGGAGATGATCTGTTCTATGCGTTTTTTAATCTGATCGGCTTCAGTATTTCCAGCGCCGTTCTTGAACAACTCAGGGTTGGGATACACCAGGGCCTCAATACCCTCGGTCTTCATCTTCTTGTCCAACACAAAACCCCGGACCAGGATCTGCTCGATTTCCTCAAAAAGCTGGAACTCATTTTCGATTTCTTCAGGATAGACGTTCTTGCCTCCTGCGGTCACGATCATGTTCTTGGCCCGGCCTGTCAGGTACAGGTACATTTCGTCGTCCAGGTAGCCTAAGTCACCGGTTTTAAGATACCCATCCTGGGTAAAAGCCGCGGCGGTTTCATCGGGCATCTCATAATAGCCCTTCATAACCATAGGGCCTTTGAGGATGATCTCACCGACCCCCCGTTCATCAGGATTCAAAACCTTCATATCCACCTGGGGAACGACCTTGCCGACGCTGGTTTCCTTGTAATGTTCCACCGGGTTGAGATTGATAATCGGGGATGTTTCGGTCAGGCCGTAGCCCTGGATAAAATCAAGCCCCAACTGGTTGTATTTCTTGAACACGCTGGGCGCCAAAGGCCCGCCGCCGCAGATACAGATTCTGAGGGTGGAAAGAGAGGCCTGACTCAGGATGGCACCGAACATCTTCTTGCCGGGATTCACCCTGAACACCTTCTTGATAAAGCCCGAAACCTCCATCAAAGCGGAAATAAGCCCGTACACGATGGGTCCCTTCGCTTTCAAGCCCTTCATGATCCCGGCGAGTACTTTGTTAAACAGCATGGGGACCCCCAGAAGCATGGTGATTTTCGCTTCTTTTAAGTCCTTGAGTATCGCCTTGGTCACCATACGCTTCCCAAAAACCACCTCTGCACCGGTGGAAAGGGCCTCTATCAATACCGCCAGCATGGTATAGGAATGATGAATCGGGAGCAGGGCATAGAACACATCGGTATGCAGTACGGTAAGGTTCCCCTGGGCAAGGTAACAGTCAGACACGAGATTCTTATGGGTCAACATGACCCCCTTGGGAACCCCGGTGGTCCCAGAGGTAAAGAGGATCGCCGCCAAATCAGTTTCCTCTGCCCTGTCGATCACCGCCTCTGGGCCTTCAAGATCATAAATATAGGTGCCAACCCCTTTTTTGAGGGATATAACCTGGGTTAAGCCCCCAGGGGCCTCTGCATAGTACTTATGTTTTTCCTCATCCACAAAGAGCATCTTGGCCTTGGAGGTCTTTAAGAGGAGCTCTGTTTCCTCAAGTTTAAGCTGATAATCAATGGGAACCACAATGGCCCCGGTAAAGAGTATCCCCAGGTAGGCCACAGTCCATTCAGGGGAATTCTTACCGGTCAGGGCGATGGTATCCCCTTTCCGTATCCCCTTGCTATGGAGCCACCGAGCTATTGCTTCTACTATCTTTAAGGATTCGTTATAGCTCAGGCTGATGCGGCCTGGCTCGTAAATGGTAAAACAGGCTCGCTCCCCATACCGGGAAACGGTAATTTTGAACATTTCAGGAAGGGTTGGCCATGAGCCTTGAAAAGCCTTTCCCCGGAATCCATCTAAGAATGCCCATGGAGTATCCATGTATATCCTCCGTGTTTTGACAGTACCTATTTTCAATTTGACCCTGAATCGCTTGTATGGTTGCAGCCGAATGATTATATTGTAATAAAGCCCCTTACTATAGGGGGAAAATAGCCTATACAAGGAATACAGGTTTCACCATTAAACCATGAAAAATACCTTTTTGTTCTGGATCACGTTCGTTTTTATACTCTTCCCTTCCTGTACCGCCCGGATTAACGGTTCTCTGGCGGAGGATGGTTCTGCAGAGCTGACCGTACAAGCTGCCTTGGAACCCAAGATGGCCGCCCTTATCTACTCAGTATCCACCCTGATGGGGTCTTCTGGGGAGCAGTCGGCAAAGCCGATCCTTGACGGGCCTCGTATCGGCCGTTCTCTGGCTGCCGCACCGGGGATCAAATCAGCTTCCTTCCATAATACCGGTCCCACGGCCGTTGAAGGAAGCATCAGCGTATCCCAGGTGGATGCATTCCTCGCCATACCGGCAAATCGGGGGGGCGGGCGTTTTATCAGGTATGATCAGGCCGAGAGCCAGGTGGTAATCGAAGTGGATCGTGTTTCAGGACCCGAAATACTTGCCCTCATATCCCCAGAGGTGGTGGATTATCTTTCCATGCTCATGGCTCCGGTGGCGACTGGGGAAGTGCTTTCCCGTGCGGAATACCTGGGGCTGGTCCGTTCCGTTTATGGCAAGGCCGTAACCGATGAGATTGCCGCAGCCCGGATTTATGCATCCATCACGTTTCCCCGACCCATCAGCCGTATCCAGGGCGGGACCGCTTCCGGGAACCGGGCCGACTTTGATGTTCCCCTCCTGGAACTGCTGGTTCTTGAAACACCTTTGCGCTATGAGGTCTCATGGAAGTAGCTACTTCTTAGGATAGGGTGCGGATCAAAAATCTGAGTGAAAATGTTATTTTTTGCTTGCGTGTATTTGCCATTGGATATACAATAGGGAGAATGGATATAGGATCTAAAGACTTATATTATTTTTATACGAATGGGGGGTATTCATGGCAACAGCAGGTGTAGCGCTTGCAGGGGAAGAGTTTCCCAGCGAGCTTCTCTCTTTTATCGATGAATGGAAGGTGAAGCCCGGCAGTCTCATCATGATTCTGCATAAGACTCAGGAGACCTTTGGGTTTATTTCCAAGGTTTCGGCGGAAAAACTCGCACAGCTTACCGGTATTCCTATGGCGCGAATCTATGGGGTTATCACTTTTTACCACTTCTTTAAAACCACCAAGCCGGGGAAGCATAAAATTTCCATCTGTCTTGGAACGGCCTGTTATCTTAAAGGGGGTGGAGACCTTATTGAAGAGGCCCGGAGCCTTTTAAGTCTCGCCGAGGAAGGTGTTACCGAAGATGGGCTTTTCTCCATCGATCCGGTCCGGTGTGTTGGGTGTTGCGGACTTGCGCCGGTTATGACCATAGGAAACGAGACCTATGGCAAGCTCACTAAGGCGCGGCTTCCGGAAATTTTCGCAAAATACAGGGAACAGGGTTGAGGAGGGGTTTATGGCAAAACTAACCTTGGATGAACTGCGGAAACTCAGGGACTCCGAAAAGAAAGAATTTAGGAATCGAAAAGGTTGTACCCACTACATCCTGACCTGCGGCGGGACTGCCTGTCAGTCCAATAAAGGGGTCGAGATATACGAAGGCTTGATCGCTGAGGCGAAAAAGCAGGGTGTAGCGGATAAGGTACAGATCATCAAGACCGGCTGTTTCGGGTTCTGCGAAAAAGGCCCTATTGTCAAGGTGCTGCCGGAGAATTCCTTTTATGTGGATGTTACGCCTGAAGATGTGGCGGAGATTATCTCTGCACAGGTCAAGGGCGGCAAGGAAATCGAACGGCTCATGTACAAGAACCCGGATGGTACGCCGGCCCCCAAGAGCGGCAGCGGCCACTCCGAGCTTCCGCCCATCGGTTTCTATCAGAAGCAGGTCCGGGTGGTACTACGGAACTGCGGGGTGATCAACCCTGAAGATATTAACGAATACATCGCTAATGACGGGTACGTGGCCCTTGAAAAGACCCTCTTCCAATGGAAACCAGAGGATATCATCAACGAACTGAAGACCTCGGGTATTCGTGGACG
>JAITQK010000142.1 GCA_031288975.1 Treponema sp.
TCAAAAGACGAAGAAAAGGGTCCGCGGATTTTCGCGGATTTACGCGGATAAGACAAGATTGCTTGGCGTTAATTCGCGTTAATTCGCGTAATTCGCGGACGGTCTTCTTCTTGTGTGTATGGTGATGGATACTGTGCTTGCGGGATGAGACAAGGACCTGCTCAGACAACGCGCTCCCTCATTCTTCACGTTCCCTAAAACACCCCGTCCTCAAAGCGCTTTTTCTTAAAATAAAAAATCTTGGGGGCTATAAGCCCCCCAAACCCCCCGGTTAAATCCTTATCTACTCGCCCTCCCGTGCTGCTGCTCCATGCCCCCTGCCTACCGGCTGGGTGGGGGCATGTTGCCGCAGCTACTGTGCTGGACTTGCTGGGCCCGACCCTACAAACTGGGGCGGGCTAGGCGGAAACCGAGGTTGTCGTACCGGTAAGACGGGGTGCGGTAGAACCGTAACGCCGAGCGCAGGCTCAGGCCGTTGTAGTTCCAGCTCCCGCCGCGTGAAACGCGGCCCGCGCCCGAGGACGCGCCCAAGGGATCAGTCTGAGCGCCGCTCGAATAGCTCCCATACCAATCCCAGCACCACTCCCAGACATTACCGCTCATATCATACAGTCCCCAGGGATTCGCCTGCTTGGTACCTACTTCATGGGTTTTATTCCCACTATTACTATAATACCAGCCCGCACTGTCTACCGAAGCTCCGCTATAATACCGCGTTGTCGTTCCTGCGCGACAGGCGTACTCCCACTCTGCTTCCGTGGGCAGCCGGTAACCATTCGCGTTTCTATTCCACGTTACATTCGTCCCGTCTACCGTATACGCAGGCGTTAGGTTCTCTTTCACACTACGCTTGTTGCAATACGCTACCGCGTCATACCAACTCACGTTCTCTACCGGCAGCTTATCCCCCTTGAATGAACTCGGATTATCCCCCATCACTTCCTGCCATTCCTTCTGCGTAACCTCGTACTTGCTCATGTAAAAGCCGCTCACCGTTACCTTATGCCGCGGCCCATAATCCCTATCCCCCATCCTAAAAGTTCCGCCGTTTATAAAGACAAAACCGCTTCTTTCTCCTGCTTGTGCCTGGTACGGCAGTTTCCCTTCCAGGTCTCCCGCGCTTATCCGCATATACCCTGCGCTATTGAGGGTCTGGGCCGGTACGCCGTTCACCGCGCTTATGGCAACGTTCAAGACCGGGGTCAGGTAATTAATGTTCACCTTGGGGAAGCGCACAACAACCATCGCTCCGCCAGGCGCCGTGGTTCCCTGGTCCCCGGCGAAAAACTGGAAAGTCCCGCTTTTCAGGGTAACGGTGTTCTTGGCAATGGTCCTGCCCTGCTCATTGAGCAGCGCAATGTCAACTTTAAAATCAAAGGAACGTTTCCCCCCAAACACTACGGCGCTTTGGTCCTGGGGATCGATGTCCAAAAAGGGCCAGCCGTTAAAGCCCCAGGTTCGCCGCCTGCCTGTCTGTTCAAGGCCGCTTAACAGGGCGTTCAGCGCGGACCACCCGGCTTCTAGGGGTCCAGGGCAACGCGCATGGCAAGGTTTACGGTTTCGTGCTTGTAATCCGTGTCCCCTTCCTGGATCAGGCTGGGGTCAAAGGTGATTTCAAAAGGCGGATGGTCGTTAAAGAACGCTGCGGTCTCTTTGAATGCCGCAAGCCAGGATCTCCGCGCTTCAAAGTCGCTGAGGATCTGCTGGACTATGGTTCCGCCGCTGATGGTTGTAGAAAGGGTGTTGAGCCGGGAAAGGGCTTCCATCTGGGAGGGATCAAAGGCAACGGACTGGGTGTAGTTCAGCAGGGCTTCCACTGACGCGCCCCCAGCCTGGGCGGTGATGCCCTTGGCAAGTCCGGTCTCCGCCTTTACCATGGCGGAACGGTTATTGGCGAGCTGTTCTTTCCCAGCAGCGGTGAGCCGCACACCCATAAGGGAGAGCAGTTCTTCTGTTGCCTCACTGATAAGGGTACCGTCCTGCACTTGAAGTGCCGAGCCGTTTTTCATAAACGCAGCCTTGCGCTCACCGCTTTTCAAATCGGTTATGACCAACTGGAGGGAAAACTGATTATTCGGTATCTTCTGGATCGTGCCCACGAGGATGTATTGGATATTAGTCAAATTCCCAATGGTAACATAATCATTATCCGAGAACCTTCCGTTGGCAGCGATGTTCTGTTCCGCCAAGATCCGGTTCAGGTTTTGCCGGTCGATAAGCGCGATGGCGGAATATTTGCCGAAGTTATTGTTCAGCAAGCCCTGCACATAAACCGGCAGATACGTCTCTTCCGGGGCAAGCCCCTGAGCCCCCGGCTCAAGTACCGCAAGCCGTATACCTGCCCCGCCGTCTCCCTCAAAGAGCGGTCCCCCAAGGGCCGCGTCCATGCGCCCGATTGCCGCTCGTGCCGAAATCTGCGCTTCCTGGGCCACTTCCGCACTCGCAGAATCCCCAGCCTTCCTCGCCTCTTCCCCATTCCCACCGGCACATACAAGCGCCGCTGTCACAAGAAAAGCCACCAAAAACCCGTACTTTTTCATAACTCCCGCCTTTTTAGTCGTTGTATGACTCAGTATCCTTTGGTGATAAAACCTTGTCAAGCATCAGGGTGGCCCGCTGCTAACCCCCATAGCGCCGAGCCAGCCCTCACCGGGGACACTTTCCCCCGGCTCCCCTCATCCGGGGCGGCCTTATGCGGAGACCTTCTGCTCAATCTTGAGGTGGAAACCCAAAATATCCAGCAATTTAATGACCGTTTCAAAAGACGGATTCCCATCCTGGGAAAGGGATTTATACAGGCCCTCACGGGTAACGCCTAATTCTCTGGCAATTTGGGACATGCCCTCAGAACGGGCAATAGCGTCCATGATTTTTAGGAGATATTTTGTATCACCGTCTTCAAGGGCAACCTCAAGATGGGCAATAACATCTTCTTTCGTATCAATGAATTCTGCCGGATCCCAATTACTTACCGTTTCCATTTCCATCTTTATTTCTCCTCATTAAGAAAAAAACCGCCGTACTGCTTGTTAATGAAACCCTATGAGTTTAATCTTTAGATGAAATCAAGACACGAAGAGGTTTGTATGCCGTTTTATCAGGTATTCGCCCAAGTTTACCCCGCCCAGGGCGGCCAGGTTTTAGTTCATACTCATATTTCCCCCACAACCGTGCCGGAACTTCCCGCTCCTTCCCTCGTTTCTGTGGGTACTTTTCACACCCTGCGCCGCTCTTTCACCGATCAAGAACAGGCGGAGGCATGGGCTTTATATCTCCAGTCGCAATTCGCAAAAGGGCCGGTTAAAAATCCAGTGTTAAACAGCGGACAACTTGAATTATTCGAGTAGGTGCAGTTTTTCCATAATCGCTTTTGCATAAGCAACAGCATCGCTGCAATCTTGCTCGTTTGGTCTGCCAAGGTTGATAAACAGAAATTTGCCTTTACATGAAAATCCATCTCCAGAGATGGTAATGCCGGTGCCATTCAATAGTCCTGCAACATGAGGCTGAATTGACTTGCCCCCAGCGGCTGTACTAAAAACCGCAATAGATTTTACCTGTGCTGGAGTTAATTTCTTAATATAATCTCGCAGGTGCACATCAATACCGCCTGCATACAGTGCGCCGCCTAAAAACAAAACATCAACCTGTTCTGCAATTGGTTCATCTGTAGTGTTCGCTGTAGTACCTACCGCATCTGCAATAGCGCAGGCGATCTTTTTAGTGTTCCCCGATTTAGAATAATACCGGACTGCTATTTTCATAGATTCACACTCCTTAAAATTGTAATTGATTTTATGTTGAACTCATGCTGGAATTTACCTGTTACACTTTTCTATCATCGGTATATAACACGAAAAGCTTTATACTAAATACCCTCAGATACGGTCTATCGCCTGCAACATTCCCTGCGTTCCTTCCTTGTTCCCCCCTGCACCTACACACGAAGGACATCCTGTGTTACACGGACACCGCTCCACCACCTGATAAATCGACCGGAACAACTCCTCTGCCCGCCTCGCCAGGGATTCGGAAAGTCCTGTGCCGCCAGGGTACTTGTCGTAGACATAAAGCGCAGGAATCCCGAAATGAGGGTCCCGTACTCGTTCGGCAATCCCAATATCCCGGCTTTCGCATAACAGAAAAACCGGAGCAATCATCTTTATCACGGTCCCCATACCTGCCAGAACCGAAGCAGCCCTTTCATCATCAAAGCGGGCAAGCCACTGCCCCCCTGCGCTGGAAGCATCAAAGAGCAGTGCCAGCGCCCTCGTCTGCATTTCCTCTTCCGGCAGGTCTATGTCACCATAACCGATATTCTCGTGGGTATGGAACCGTATCTTCTTGAACTTGGCAGCCTGGGACCGCACCAAAACATCCCCAAGACAGCCTCTTGCTGAGGGACCCTCAGAAACCATCCCATAACAAAAAAACTCATCCTCTGACAGAACCTTGATATCGGTCTTCACGATCCCGTCGGTGAAGTAGTTTACCTCCGCTTCCCGGACCAGACACTTCCGGTTTGCGATGTCCAAGGATTCAACGAGGTACTGCCGCCCCCGGTGCAGGTAGACCGCGTTTGCAAAGATAAGTTCCTTGGCGCTGGGCCGGTCCATCTCGCCGATGACCTGGTTCCGGCCTTTGGTGCCATCAATAATGACCACATTGTCCGCTGTGGTAGAACGAAGACTGATCCCCTCTGCGGGAAATGACCGGTTCGCCCAATGCCACTTCCCCGCAGTATGCCGGACTATGCCCTCTTCTTCCAGAAAGGACAACAACTCCGGCACATCCTTGCCGAATGGCTCCTCATCCTTTTCGATAACTCCATCCCTGAAGGGCAGCTCAAAAGCGGCGCACTTGACATGATCGGTGAGGATGTAAGGATTATCCGGGTCCAGCCGTCCCTCCTCAACACCTTTCCGCCAAAACCAGGCAGGATCGTTCATGATGAACTGGTCCAGGGGAGAGGCAGAAGCCACAAACACCGACACCGAGATCCCTCCCCGCCGCCCGGCCCGGCCCGATTGCTGCCAGAAGGAGTTAAAGGAGCCGGGAAAGCCTGCCACCACCGCAGCATCCAGCCCGCCAATGTCTATGCCCAACTCCAGGGCATTGGTAGACACCACCCCCTGAATACTCCCTTCCCGAAGCCCCCGTTCAATCTCCCGCCGTTCATTGGGCAGTAGCCCGCCCCGGTAGGCTTCTACCGTGATTCGGGAATTATCGGTGTAGATATTGGCCAGGTCCTCGTTGATGTATGCGGCGGCAACCTCGGTCTTGACCCGGGAATGGGCAAACAGAATGGTCTTAATCCCCCCGTGCAGCAGGGCCAGCATCCACCGGCGGCTTTCGGTTACTACACTGCGGCGTATCCCCTGAACCGCGTCTACCAGGGGCGGATTGTAGAGGATGATCCGCTTCTCCCCCTGTGGGGCGCCGTTGTTGTCCACCAGGTACACCGCATCCCCGATAAGGGTCTCTGCCAGCTCCTGGGGATTGGCGATGGTGGCAGAACAGAGGATGAACTGCGGGGTTGAACCGTAAAAGGCCGCAACTCGCCTGAGCCGCCGTATCACATTCGCCACATGACTCCCCAGCACGCCCCGGTACGCATGGGCCTCATCAATCACGATGTATTTGAGGCTGGAAAAGAACTTTATCCACTTGGGATGATTTGGCAGTATCCCCGCATGGAGCATGTCCGGGTTGGAGATGATGATGCGCCCTGTATCCCGGGCCGTCACCCGCAGGCTATTCGGGGTATCCCCGTCGTAAGTTACGACCTTGACCGGGAGTTTCCAGCCGGCGCTTGCCTCGGCAGTACCGGCCAGTTCGTTCAGCTCCGCCTGCTGATCCTGGGATAATGCCTTAGTGGGAAACAGATAGAGGCTCCGGGCTTTTTCATCCTTAAGGAGGGCCTGGAGTACCGGCAAATTGTAACAGAGGGTCTTCCCCGAAGCCGTAGGGGTGACCACCACCACATGCCGGCCCTGGCGAAGGGTTTCCCAGACCGCCCCCTGGTGGGTATAGATTCGGGTTATCCCCCGTCGCTGTAACGCGGCAACAATACGTCCGTCCAAGTCCACGGGAAAGGACACAAAGTCTCCCTCCAGTGCCGGGAGCATCCGTTGTTCTACAATATGCGGCGCAAAAGAAGGGTTTTCGAGGATTTTTTCCAAAGCAGCGAGGGTATCCATAGCCGGGTTTCATCATACCCTGTTATAGGAAGAACGTACAGTACGGAATATCATTCAAAATCGGTTTTATACCTATCGACAGATGGATATATTCTGATTATACTAATAGCATAGCTTTTAAGTGTTGATAAGTAGGTCAACATCTATTCGTAACATACCTTTGAGTCTGAAAGGAGGCATATTATGTCTGAGGTCTTGTCTATCGTATTAGGTGGTGGTAAGGGAACTCGTTTGTTCCCCTTAACCCAGGTCAGGTCTAAACCAGCGGTTCCCTTTGGAGGAAAATTCAGGCTCGTGGATATACCCATCTCAAATTGTATCAATGCCCATTTACGGCAGATATATATTTTGACCCAATTCAATTCCGCATCCCTTCATCTGCACCTTGCCCAAACCTATGTATTCGATTCTTTTACCAATGGTTTTGTTGAAATCCTCGCGGCAGAGCAAACCTTTGAACATTCGGGTTGGTTTGAGGGAACCGCCGATGCGGTACGGAAGAACCTTCCCCATTTCAGGACTCAGAATCCTGCCTATTATATGATTTTGTCCGGGGATCAGTTGTACCGGATGGACCTTGAGGACCTCTTGGCAAAACACAAGGAATCCGGGGCAGCTATCACTATCGCCTGTACCACCGTCAGCAGGGAAGACGCCAGTCAACTGGGTATCCTCAAGGCGGACAAGAACAACATCATCACCGCATTCCTGGAAAAACCAGGACCCACCAAGGACATTTCCGATTACAAGACCCCCCCGGAATTGCGGACCGAGAAGATCAAGGGGGATTCCTATCTGGGGTCCATGGGTATCTATGTGTTTAATGCCCAGGTCATGGAGGATTGCCTTGACAATGATTTGACTGATTTCGGCAAGGAGATCATTCCTGCGGCTATTAAACGTTTGAAGGTCAATGCCTATCTTTTCGAAGGCTACTGGGCAGACATTGGGACCATCAAGAGCTTCTATGAGGCGAACCTTGATCTGGCCACTATCCGTCCTCGCTTTGATTTTTACGATGAGACCCGGCCCATCTACACCCACATGCGGAACCTGCCCCCCTCAAAGATAAACGAAGGTAAAATGAGCCAGTCCATAGCTGCTGAGGGTTGTATTATTACCAACGCCTTTGTCACGAACTCACTGGTCGGGGTCAGAACCATTATTGAATATGGGGCCAGCCTCAACGGGGTGGTGTGTATGGGCGCTGACTTCTATGAAACAGAAGCGGAGAAACAGCAGAATATCCAAGATCGCCGTCCTAATGTGGGCATCGGCAGAGGGGCTATTATCAAGGGGGCGATCATCGATAAAAACGCCCGTATCGGTGAGGGCTGCCGTATCGGGATTGATGACCTGAACCGCAGTGATGGCAACTACGGTCATTACTACATCGTGGACGGCATCATCGTGATCCCCAAAAACGCCGTGTTCTATCCTGGTACGGTGATATAGCCCCCTTAGAGGGCTTCGGCGATCACGGGGTTGCGTAATATGCCGATGCCTTCGATCTCCACTTCGACGATGTCCCCTAAGTGGAGGGGACTTATGCCGCTGGGGGTGCCGGTGGCGATGATATCCCCTGCCTGGAGGGTGAAATTCCGGGATATGTAGGCAATTAAGCGGGGAATCGAAAAGATCATATCTGCCGTATTCCCCGATTGTTTGAGGACGCCATTAATCCGGGAACAGATGGCCAGGCACTGGGGGTTCCCCAGGTCCTGGGGGCGCACCACCACCGGACCAATGGGGCCGAAGGTATCGAAGGACTTACCCCTGAACCAGCCTGATACATCGGTGTTCTGGATGTTCCGCTGGCTCACATCGTTGAAACAGGTATACCCCAACACATAGTCAAAGGCTTGATCTTCGGGGATATGCTTCCCCTTTTTGGCGATGATGATCCCCAATTCGGCTTCCGGGTCGGTTCGAGGCTCCTCAAACGGTCCGATATGGCCGGGGATGATGATAGGTTCCCCAGGGCCGATGAGCACATTCGGGGTTTTGGCAAATAAAACCGGCTCCCCAGGGATGGCAAAGGGTTTCTGGAGGGCACTGCTGCTTTCCCTAACATGGGCGCGGTAATTAAGGCCCACCGCGATGATCTTGGACGGGGCAATGGTAATCCGTTCATCAGTTCCGGCTAAGGATAAGGCAATCATTGATTTCCTCCTGTATAAGGGTCTGGTGCTGTTTATTCGCTCTGATGGATATGTTCCCCTTTCGTCCATCGGCAATGAAGGTGGTTCCGGGGACGCAGCCGTCAAGGATCAACAGTGCCAGGGTATCCTCTAACTCCTTCTGAATGGTCCGCCGCAGAGGCCGGCCTCCGTATTTTGGATCCCAGCCTTTTTCAACGAGAATGTGCCGGGCTGCGGGCATGACCCGGATACTGTATCCCTGTTCCGCAAGACGCTGGGAAAGCTCCTCAAGCTGGATGTCCAGGATGGATTCCACTTGCGTCACGCTCAAGGGCTGGAATACCACCACATCATCCACCCGGTTTAAGAATTCGGGGTTAAAGAGGCGGCGCAGTTCCGCAAGGGCCAGGGACTCAATTTCGGCCTGTTCCATAATACCCGTTCCCGTACCAAAGCCAATCCTGGAATCCCGGGAAATTTCCCGTGCCCCCGCATTACTGGTCATGACGATCACCGTGTTCCGAAAACTCACCGTATGGCCGAGGTTATCCTTGAGTTCCCCTTCCTCCATGACCTGGAGGAGGAGGTTAAAGACATCCCGGTGGGCCTTTTCAATCTCATCAAAGAGGATGACCCGGTAGGGGTTGCGGCGGATCTGTTCGGTTAAGATACCCCCTTCGTCGTAACCCACGTAGCCTGGGGGCGCCCCCACCAGCCGGGAGGCGTTATGCTTCTCCATAAAATCGGACATATCAATACGGACCAGGGAATCCTCAGACCCAAAGAGATAGGCGGAAAGCCGCTTGGCCAGGAGGGTTTTTCCCACCCCTGTAGGGCCGAGAAATATGAAGGACCCCAGGGGGCGCCGGGGGGAGGAGATACCCGCCCGGGACCGTCGTATGGACTGGGCAATACGCCGTACCGCATCATCCTGACCGATCACGGCCTTGTGTAATTCCGCTTCAATCCTGAGCAGCCGCTTTGACTCCTGTTCTTCCAGGTGCATCAGGGGGATACCAGTGGATTCAGCTACCACCCGCCGGATATCCCTTTCCTCAACCTTCACCCGTTCATGAGCGGAAGCATGTTCCCAGGCCACCCGTATTGATTCCAGCCGGTCCCGGAGGTTCCGCACCTTATCCCGGACCTGGGCGATCTGCTCATAATTCTGAGTCGAAAACATCATCCGTTTTTCTTCGCTGAGGTGGAGAATTTCAGCTTCAATACCGGAGATTTCCGGGGGCATACAGCTCTCTTCGAGTTTTCTCATGGCCCCCGCCTCATCCAGCAGATCCAGGGCCTTATCCGGCATGAACCGGTCTATCATGTATCGCTGGGCCAGCTTCACCGCAGCAACAACCGATTCCGGGGTGTAGATGACCCGGTGATGATCTTCATAGTGCTTTTGCAGTCCCTTGAGGATATCGATGGTTTCCTCAACACTGGGTTCATCCACCAGAATGGTCTGAAAACGCCGTTCCAGGGCCGCGTCTTTTTCAAAATACTTGCGGTATTCCTTCACGGTCGTGGCTCCGACACACTGGACCTCCCCGCGGGAAAGGGCCGGTTTGAACATATTGGAAGCATCCATGGTTCCCTCGGCACTCCCCGCCCCAATGATCGTATGAATTTCATCGAGAAACAGGATCACATTTCCGGTTTGAAAGATTTCCTTCATGATCCGTTTGATCCGCTCTTCAAATTCACCCCGGTATTTGGTACCTGCTACCACGGATCCTAAATCCAGGGAGAGGAGCCGCTTTCCCGACAGCACCTGGGGAACAGTAGTCCCGCTCAGGAGCTGGGCCAGCCCCTCCACAATAGCGGTTTTTCCTACCCCCGGCTCACCCACCAGGATCGGGTTGTTCTTGGTTCGCCGGGCGAGGATCCGCACGAGGCGGGTAATCTCTTGCTGTCTGCCCACCACCGGGTCTAGTTTACCCGCCTTTGCCAGGGCCGTGAGGTCCCGGGAATATTCGTCCAGCACCGGGGTAAGGGGCGGATAGGCAGCGGGCTTCACCCGTGGCCCATGGGGGGGCTTATACACCCCCACATGAACGCCGTTGCTATAGGGAAAGTAGGATTGATACCCACCGGGAGACCTCCCGTCATACCCCAGATTGGAGGTATGATTCAAAGTGGTCTGTACCACGACCCGCAGCATCTCCGTATCCACCGCTCGCTGATCCAGATATACCTGGGTCAGGGAATTCCGTTCCCGTGTGGCTGCGAACAAGAGGTGCTCCGTACCGATATATTCACTTCCCGTGGACTGAGCCTCTTCGGTTGCCATTTCCAGCAGGTTTTTAGTTCGTTTTGACAGGGGAACATCCCCATAACCCGGGGGACCTCCGATACGGGGCATCCCGTTTTCTATGGCATGTCTGAATTCTTGTAAATCGATCCTGAGAAAGATCAATGCTTTACAGGCGATTCCCATCCCCTCCTTAAGCAGAGCAATAATAATATGCTCAGGCAAGATCTGGTCAGAATTGAAACGACGACCCTCATTCTGGGCATCGGTTGATAAGATGCGCTGTACTCGTTGAGTTAACCCTTTAAACATGATAAACCCTATCCTCTCACACTAATATCTATGATAACAAAACCTCACTCATCAGGATAACTAAGCCGGTCACCCAGACTAATCCCCGCCCGGTCGAACCAGCCCCGCGGGGCTTCCAAGGCATACCGGGCCGAACGGCTTGAGTAGATGGTGGTAAGGCTTTTCGGTTCCATGTCCCGGATTTCAAGGATCTTACCTTCTGAGGAGATGAAGGCGACGGACAGGGGGATGAGGGTATTTTTCATCCAGAAGGAGAGGATACGGTCCCGGTCAAAGACAAAGAGCATGGCCTTACCATCATCAAGGGTTTTCCGGTTCATAAGGCCCCGTGACCGTTCTGTATCACTACGGGCAATTTCAATACTCAGGCTTATCCGGCTGCCACCGGCGGTTTGAATGAATACATCCCTGGTTTCAAATTGTGATCGCCCCTCCCCTGCGGAACAGCTTAAAGCGCTCACCATGAAGCATAGACCAACAAGCGGCACCAGGCAGTACAGAAACCGGAAAGCGCGGTGTGTCATCTTACCAACCAAACGTTTAAAATTCATTCAAAAAATCATCCCGCAACCGCACTTCCTTCGATTTATTTGCCTGGGATTCGTTCAGAATCTCATTAAACATCCGCATATCAATATATTTTACCGTCAGAGGCCGTTCAATCGCTATTCTGGTGTCCTCTGATTCCCAGATTGCCTGTTTAGGGTCCAGAAGGTTAGGCTCCCCGTATTTTTTTACAAAGGAAGTAAAGACCGAATAATGATCAACCAATGCCGTATTCAGGGTAAAGGCCATCACGAAAACCGTGTCATCCCGAAGTTGAAAAAATGCCTGCCGGATAAAGGAAGCCCCTGTGGTTTCCACCAGACTCTGCTCCCGAGAGGGCAGAAACGAAACATCCCGGTCTCCCCGGAAACGAAACAGCTCATCCTCCTGTAAGGCCACCTTCAGGTCTTCCAGGGCCATACCCAGAGAAAGCGCCCGGAAAATCCGTGGAAGCGCCGATTCAGATGCAGGACCATCCCCAGGGGTGTCCTGTTCCTGTGCCCTTCCCAAGGTGATAATAACCAGCCCCAGGATAAGCATACCATAGAAACGACCGGTGAATTGCATATTTAGAAGTATAGAACCCCCCTTTGCGCTTTGTCAATCCGTAGCATAGAATATAATAATGGAGGCTATGATGGGCGGTTTAGCGCTGCGACTCGATAAAGAAAGCTTCACCTATGCTGATATTCTTGAAATGGATGAACGGGTAGAACTTATTGAAGGTAAATTGTACATGATGGCCCCACCCTCAACGAGGCATCAGTTAATCAGTGCGGAATTGTTCTTTCAGTTAAAGGCTTATGTACAGGGCAAACCGTGCCAGGTAATTGCTGCCCCTTTTGGGGTTCGCTTATTCCCCAGGGCATATCAGCAAGATGATACCTTTGTCGAACCGGATATGGTGGTGGTGTGCGATGCGGCCAAACTGGACGAATGGGGGTGTAATGGGGCACCAGACCTGATTATTGAGATTCTTTCCCCTTCCAATGCCGAATATGACAAGGAAATCAAGTTCTATCAGTATCAAAAAGCAGGAGTACTGGAGTACTGGATAGTAAACCCCTGGAACCCATCGGTACAAGTGAATATCCTCAAGAAAGGGCGCTACCTTACGTTTGAGTATCCGGGGATAGCGCTGGTTCCGGTTTCGGTTCTACCTGGTTGTGTTATTAATCTGAAAGAGGTATTTTGAGGTGCTTGACATAAAATGTTCCCTGGCCTAAAGTTCATATCAATATATGAAATTTTATTTTTGTTTGCGAGGTTGTATAGCAGTAATGAAATCATCTAAATCCTTCTATTATAGCAAATTACTTGCGGGGGGGGGGGGGGGGGGGGGGGGGGGGGGGGGGGGGGGCGGCGCGGGGGGGGGGGGGGGGGGAGGGAG
>JAITQK010000184.1 GCA_031288975.1 Treponema sp.
CTTACCGACGCCGCGCAGGCAACTGCGGTTAAGGCTTGGGACCTTTACATCAACAGTCTTGATGCTGATCGCCAGTTCCTTCGGGATAACGGCATGACCGTCACCCAGACAACGCCGGAGGATCAGGCTGCGATCCAGCAGGCGATTCAGCCAACACTGGATAAGCTCTTCGCCAAGTATGATTGGGCGAAGGGATTGACCGAACGGGTGAAGGCGGTCCAGTAGGAACCTGCCGGATCTGTAAGCGTGTGCGCAGGAACGCAAAG
The DNA here is from genome assembly GCA_031288975.1 of Treponema sp. Lineage (GTDB taxonomy): Bacteria > Spirochaetota > Spirochaetia > Treponematales > Breznakiellaceae > JAITNP01. The sequence goes on from JAITQK010000184.1 coordinate 267, forward strand.
GCGCGGGATTTTTCACCGGTCTTTGCGTTCTTTGCGTATTTGACGGATATTGTCGAAAAGCAGGTGGTTGTTGTGAAGAGACTTATTGATGGACTCTTTCGGGGAGTCGAAATACTGATCGCTATTTTTCTTGCGATTATGATAGTATTAGTGTTTATGAATGTCGTGCTGCGGTATCTTTTCAGTACCGGTTTCGTGTGGTCAGAAGAGATTACCCGGCTTTGCTTTATCTTTCTGGTATATCTGGGCGCAATCATCGCGGCCCGTGAAAATCGTCATCTTTTGATTGATACACTGCTCTACAAAGTACCCCAAACCGCCAAAATTGTGATTTATACGCTTATTCAAATCTGTATTGTATGGCTGATGGTGACTCTGGTGCGTGGGAGCTGGGGTCTTGTACTGCAATCCTTTCAGGATAAATGGGTCACCACCAAGTTTCCCAGTTGGATTGTGTGGGCATCGGGCATAGTGACTGGCATTTCAATAGCGATCGTTTCTGCGGTAAACCTGTATCAGCTTCTTGTGAAAAAAGTTCCCGTTTTGACTCTTATCCAGCCTTATGATGGCGGTGACGAGCCGGCGACGGTGGAGTAGGGGGTATCATGGATATACAAATTTTATTTCGAACCATCATTTTTCTTGTTTCGTTAGTCGGCAGTATTATGATCGGCCTCCCCATTGCCTATTGTCTTATATTCAGCGCTGTGGCGCTCGGCTTCTACATGGGCGGCAACTTCACGAACCCTCAGCATGTCGCACTGAACCTGATGAGTGGCACAGACAGCGTCACCATGATGGCCCTGCCTTTCTTTGTGCTTGCCGGTGAATTGATGAACAAGGGCGGCCTTACACGGCGCATCATCGCCTTTTGTGACATCTTTGTCGGACGGGTACGCGGCGGCCTGGGCTACGTGACCATACTCGCCTGCCTCATGTTCGCAAGCCTGGTTGGTTCGGCAGTGGCTTCCACGGCTGCCCTGGGGGCGATCCTCATCCCCATGATGGTGGCATCGGGGTACAACCGGGCGAAGGCCGCCGGGCTTGTGGCCAGCGCCAACATTGTCGCGCCGATCATGCCTCCCTCGGTTCCCATGATCGTCTACGGCGTTGCCGCCGGGGTGTCGATAAAATCCCTGTTTCTGGGAGGCATTGCTCCCGCCATATACCTTACCATAGGTATGAGCGTCGTGTGGTTTATCGTTTCCCGGAAAGACGCGGTCAAGTCGGACAAGCCGAAACCCACGTTTAAGGAAGCCATCAAGATTATCGGCAGCGGTATGTGGGCCTTGCTCCTCCCTATCATCATCCTCGTTGGCCTGCGGGGTATCGGCCCGATTAAGGCCATCTTTACGGCGACCGAATGTGGCGTTGTGGCGGTTGTCTACGCCCTCATAGTCGGCGTCTTTGTCTACCGCGAGTTGAAACCCAAAGACATTTTTCATGCCTTTATCGCCTCTGCGAAGATGTCGGCGGTGGTCATGTTCCTGGCAGCGGCGGCCCAGGTTTCCGCCAAGCTCCTCACCTTCTCACGGGTTCCCCAGTTTATCACCCAGAGCCTTGAACCCCTGGTGGCCCATCCCATGATCCTCAACGCCATACTCCATACGATCATTATTCTGATGGGCATGGTCATTGACGTGGTACCCACGATTCTTATCATGACCCCGATCATGCTGCCCCTGCTACGGGCCGCAGGTATCGATCCCATTTACTTCGGCATCGTGTTTACTCTGTCCAATGTGCTGGGTTTGACGTCGCCTCCGGTTGGCCCGGTACTCAACGTGGCCTGCGCCACCGGCAAGGTAAAGATGGAGGAACTGATACCGCCTGTCATTCCCTATTACATTTTTCAGGTGATCATGGTATATCTGCTGATATTCTTCCCGCAGCTTGTTACAATACCCCTTAAATGGATAGGGGGCTGACGGGGTGTTTCTGGTTCAAAGCTCTTTTTAATAAAGAATCCCCGCGCAGAGCGGCGGGGTATCAAACCCCACTGTAAGGGTGGTGTAGCGCTCCATGTGAGTGCGTGGATTGAAACGAGGAGGAATTTTTATGAAGATTGGCATTGTTGAAAAGCCTGGCGTGTTGAAAATCGCCGAGCGGGATGTACCCAGGGTACAGAACAGCACTGATGTGCTGATCAAGGTAAAACGGGTCGGAATCTGCGGATCCGACATTCATATTTTCCACGGGAAAAATCCCTTTGCCGTGTATCCCCGCGTATGGGGCCACGAGTTTGTCGGTGAAGTTGTTGAGACAGGCAGCGGTGTCAAGACGGTAACTAAGGGCACCCATGTGGTGGTGGAACCGATTGTCTTCTGTGGTACATGCTACGCCTGCCGGCAGGGCCGGGGTAACATCTGCGAATCCCTCAAGGTGATGGGGGTACACATAGATGGCGGCTGTCAGGAGTACATTGTGGTGTCCGAGGCCAATGTGCATATACTACCCGATTCACTGCCTTGGGACGAAGCAGTACTGATCGAACCGTTTACTATTGGCGCCCAGGCTTGTTACCGCGGTAATGTGCAGAAGGGTGATTTTGTGCTGGTGATGGGCGCAGGAACCATTGGGTTGACGGCGTTGCAAATGACAAAACTTGCAGGGGCAACGGTAATCGTCACCGATCTGGTTCCCGAAAAGCTGGCTTATGCAAAAACCCGGGGAGCGGATTACATCATCAACGCGAAAGAAGAGAACCTCTTTGAAAAGGTACGGGAAATCACCGGCGGCATGGGTTCGAATGTTACGATTGATGCGGTGTGTAACAAGAAGAGCTTTGAAGACTGCATTGAAATTACCTCTGCTGCGGGCCGGGTGGTGGAGCTGAGTTTTAACGAGAGCCCCAGCGAAATTGCCCCGGTCAACATCATAAAAAAGGAGCTGACCATTTGCGGTTCCCGGCTTCAAACCAAGCGCTTCCCGGTAGTGATCGACTACCTCAAGCAAGGGAAGCTGCCGCTTACGGGCTTTGTAACAAAAACCTACCCGATTGAGCAGATGGTCGAAGCCTTTGAATATGTTGATGCCAACAGCGCTTCAGTGCGGAAAGTCGTGATCACCATGCCGGGTATATGAAAAAAATAGCACGGTTTCAAAGCGGCAGCGTTCAGGACATCGTCTATACCGCCCTCCGTAAGAGTATTCTCAATCTCAATCTGGCTCCGGGAACGGCGATCAGCGAAAAGGAAATATCCTGCCGCTATGAGGTCAGCCGTACTCCGGTGCGGGAGGCCTTCATCTATTTATCGAAAGAAGGACTGGTGAAGGTGATTCCCCAAAAAGAGACCCTCGTCTCTCTCATTGATTTTAGGCGGGTAGAACAGGAACTCTTTCTCCGGGAACATCTGGAAATGGCGGTACTGGAACCCTTTATCAGGAATTGTTCCCCTCAGTGCGTCGCGGATTTGGAAGCCTTGATTGAAATGCAGGCGGTCTCCTTTGACCGGAACGAATATAGCAACTTTGTTAATTTTGACAATAGTTTTCACCAGACCTTTTTTGAACTCGCAGAGCAGCAGCTCAGTTGGGACGTGGTGGAAAGCATGAGCGGTCATTATCACCGGGTACGCTTACTGACGATTGGGTTCCAAGGAATCGCCCAGGATATTATCAGCCAGCACAAACAGCTCCTTATGGCCTTACAAATTAAAGACCTGGATGGCGCCAAGACGGTGTTGAAAGCCCATCTCCATAAACTGGATACTGAGGAAAGGATGCTCAGGGAAGAATTCCCCGATTATTTTGTTTCCCTTGCCAATACTGCAAAAGATATATTTACCGTTGATTTCGGCGGCCTGCCGTTTTTTTCATAGGATAGGTGCAGGCTTGATGAAAGTTCTTGAAGCGGCTAATGAAGAAAGATGTTTTTCCCCCAAGGAATGGGCTGTGGTGATCCGGTTGCAGTTACTACCCAAATAATACGTTGTATGCCCAGTACATTAAAATCATAATCAAAATAACCATCGGTAAAGATGAGGAGGGGATACTTCGTGTATCCCTGTTCCCTCATCCAATCAAAGACACATTGCACCTTAGTACCGCCCCGGCCCTTAATCGTGAGACTTTTCCAGTCCCCGCTTTTATAGGTTTCCTGAACATTAGTTATAGAGGTATCCCACTGAATAACGATCAGTTGACTGAAGTCCTTCACTATTTTTTCTATCTCAGTAAAGAACTGCTGCAGCCCCTGTTCACCAAGAGAACCGGAGGTATCAACGGCAATCACTAATTTATTTGATAAGCGTCTGATACCGGGAAGGGGTAGGTTCCGGCGATTCCGGCGTGCCCAGGTGTGCTCAAAATACGGTCCGTAATCGTACAGTAAAGGTGATAGGAGTCTTCGTAAACGCTGTGTCCAGGGTATGGCGGTGGGTTTTAATAAGGCTTGTAAAGCGTAGACGCCGGTACCACCCATGGTACCCCAGCCTCGGATGAGCGCGGATTCAATGATCTTACCCAGGGTCGATTCGGCTACTTCATCAGAGGTTTCCAGGAATTTGTGCTCATCTATCGGGGAATGAAACATACCCTCAAATACGCCGGCTCCGTGACCTGTGGCGGCGCCACTTTTACCAGTACCATTACCGTCACTACCCGTATCGTTTGCCGGCGCGGCGCCAGGCTGCAGGTCTTGGCGCAGCGCGGCCAGCCACCGGTAAACCGGCTCGGTTACCGGTTCACCGGTATAGGGGGGAAGGGCAGGACTACCTGGTACGCTTGGGGGGTTGCGTATCATAGCAAGATAGCGTGCGCCTTGAGGTAAGGTGAGGAGGGTGTTGTTGATCTTCAGGGTTTTAATGTTTTCGTTAATCAACATGTCCGCAGCAGCATAAAAAAGCGGCGGGTCTTCTAACATACGTTCACGGTGCAGCCGTATTAAGTGTTCGATTTCATGAATAATTACCCCCTCAACAGTATCACGTTCACGGTAGATAAAGTCAGGGTTAAAGTAAAAGTTAATGTTGCCTCTGATACAATTAACACCGGTACTTGGAATATCCCTCGTTTCAAAGAAATGAAAACGAAACATGAACTCTGCGAAAAAGGGGGCATGCTTTATCCAGCGAAGGGATATGGCTTCAAAAAGGGGCGGAATGCGAATGCGCCGTACCTGGGGCGCAAAGATACCTGCGGCCACCAGGGCGGAACGGGCGTGTTCGGTTTGTGTTTGTTCATCCGGCATAGCCTATCCTTTTTCCGTTAATATTTTTATGAGCGCCTTGGTTTCTTCAGTATAGGTCTGAAGATAAGTATCAATAAACAGATTTTCCCTATCCATACATCGTTTGGTTAAGGTTCTGAGCAATGCAACATACATATCTTTTTCCAGAACCGTCGTAATATAGGTGTGAACATTTTCAAGATGCAGTGATTCTATGGTTTCCAATCGAGTAATCGCGTCGATAACCTGATCATTGAGACTGTACAATTGATCCCGCTGCATGACTTGTATTTTATGTTGCAGTTGCGTGTTTTTTGTGTAGGTAGTAACAATGTCGTTTCCAGAAACCATCTGCCGTAACTCAAGGTATTTGATAAAGGGAGCGGCAACCCCGGAAATGATATCCGGACCTAAGATGGCGCTTATTTCTATAGGATCAACAGCACTGTTTTGCCCAAGAATATCGGAAAACTTTTCCCAGGAACGAGGAGTAACAAACACGTTATCCTCATCATTCGTACCATAATACAGATAATTCGGCCGATTCCTCAAAAAATCAACGATGTCCCCGTTAATGCGCCGCGCTTGTGCCCATTCAATCCAGGCATCCACATCAACATCTATCGTAAAATGGATGAACCGGTTTTTTAGGGCCGCGTCCATGGCAACCACATCGGTGTTATCCTCATCCCCCAGATTACCTGCCGCCACTATGAACCAGGAATCGAGGATTTTATGCATGCCAACCTGCCGGTCAAGGACCAACTGAAAGGCCGCTTGCAGCACATCAGGCCGGGCACGGTTAAATTCATCTAAGAGCAGGATCCCCGCAGTACCTTTGAAGTGGGAGATTCCCTCAAAGGGTAGAAATTCTGGGGGAAGCCAGGTAGCAACATGGCGCTCCATGTCGGGAACCGGAATGCCCCGAATGTCAGCGGATTCAAGCTGGGAAAGCCGGACATCAAGGAAGGCGATACCGTACTCATCGGCGAGTTGTTTCACTGCTTGGGATTTACCGATGCCGGATTTTCCCCAAATGAAGGGGGTAATTGCCTGTACCACGGGCCTACCTGTACTGGGTTTCTTGAGTACCAAACGCAGTTTCTGCTTTAAATCCTTAATCGTCGCCATACCTGTAGTATGCCCCTTTTCATGGATTTCTGCAAGCGCCGTCCTTCCTTAAAAAGTGCGGGCCGTTTACTTGACAAAAAAATATGCGTGTTGTAAGCTACTGGTGTTGGGTTGTGGACGGGGGATTATGAATTTTGATTTTTTAGGATTAGATGCCAAATACGAACCGATCATTATGGCATGGTATGCAAAAACCTTGTTGTTAAACATTTCCAAAATATACCCTCTTGATGAAAACATCTCGATTTGCTTTTTTGGGGACACGATTACGGTCTATTATAAGATCGATGAGCATACCAATAAGATAGTCAAATTTATCAATAACACCTTAAAAGAAACTATCGTTTCTAAGCATGGATATGAATTAGAACGGTGGGATGCACAGGGTACTGTAATAGAACATACCTATTTTTTTAAAAAACAGCACCGGTAAAAAACGTTAAAACTGCCACCCCAATCCCAGCGCAGGCCGGATATACGCAGGGGGAGGATTATCCACCGAAAACATATAGAGGAATTCGGCCCCCAGTTCAACAAAAAAAGGCTTACGGATGAACCATTGAAAGGAAACCCCGCCTCCTACCGACGGGATCCAGGTGGAGATCGATTCGAAAACTAGGTTCCCTGCGCTTTCAAAATGATAATCATAGATCAGGAACGAGCCCCCTCCCACTCGGAAATTAAAGGCCATGATCCGGTTGGGAAGCCAGTGCTGAAAAAACACATTCAGGTGCCCGGATATGATGTGGGTATGCACCTTATTGATACCCTCTTCCACAGCAAGATAATTCCAGCCCGGGGTCAGCTCAAATCCAAAAGCATTGGAACGGCCCTTGAAGGGAATAAGACCAAACCGGATATGCGTGCCCGCGGGAAAGATATTCGGCTTAAAAATGGTGTTGTTCACGTAACCTACGGGGAGGGTAAGCACCGGGGAATATGCCGCGGCAATAGAAACTGATAGAGATGTATTGACTATCCTGAAGGTTCCCAGAGACTGTACCAAGCCTCCGGGGTTCTCCACTACCACATCGTAAGAACCGGGAACCAGTTGCCGCTGATCAAAGGTCAAACGGGCCTGCTCCCCGGATGCCGTTGGCGTGCAGTTTATGGGAACAATAATAGCTCCATCCCGCACAGACCTCAGATAGAACTTACTTTCCTCTCTCAGATTACGTCCTGTTACGGTGATCACCCATTTGGCGTCCTTATCCAGGTAAAAGTGATTCGGCGTAAACCCGATGAGATCCGGTTTCCAGGCCGGGAGTACCTCGAATTCAAACCACACTGAGGTGGTCCCCAAGTGGCCAAGCAGGTTATACACCAGTACCTGGTACCGGTAATGACCAGGGGAAAGGGAACAAAGCACCCAGAGGTCTTGAGTTGCCCTGCGCAGTACCTCTCTATAGTGCTGGTCTTCCTGCAGTTCTACCACTACTTCGTAATAATAGGCCAATGCTATTGGCTCCCAGGTAAGGCGCTGGATAAACGGTTCTTCCTCGCTTTCCTCAGCATACATCCGCTTTGATAAGGCCGGCAGCACTTCGAACTCAGACCATGCTGAGGTGGAAGCCAAGCGGCCCAGGAGGTTATACACCAGCACCTGATACCGGTAACGGCCGGAGAAAAGCGAGCAGTCAAAGAAGGTGGCTTCCGTTACTTCCCGTACCACTTCTTCGGATCCAGTGCCGGAATCATCCAGCCGTTCTACCACCACTTCGTAATAGTAGGCAAATTCCACTGCCTCCCAGGTGAGGTGCTGAATAAACCGTTCTATCGGTGTACCGGTTTTCGGAGCTTGGGCTTGGAGGGTAAAACCACGTATCAAAAGGAGCGCCATGACCAGCTCCAAGGTCCTTCTATTAATTATCATTGCCATATAAGGACCCTGTAACCCCTAGTTTTGGATTTGAGAGAGAGGGGATATCAATGGTAAACCGGTTTTCGCCAATGGTGCCTCGCTGTTCAACCGTACCATCAAGAGCAATACTCAGGGCTTCTACCTGCCAGATGAAATCCCCCACATCAAGGATGGACAGATCCGCAATACGATAACCGATGGTACGCATTGGATCAGTACGCAGGATCGGTCTTTGTTCAGGGGTATTCGCTATCAGGGTCAACCTATAGGCATTGGCCCCTGACACCGGGTCCCAGGTAAAGGTGATGCTCCGGCTCCTTTGTACCTGGGCAACGTCAATGCGGTACCCGTTTTCAGGCCGCATCCCCTGGGGTTGGGGTAGGAGGGGAATCGGAAGCACCTGGAAACGCGATGGCCGGGCCGCGCTTATATCTAGGCCGTCAGGGGTTTCCGCCTGGATGGTCCAGTAATAGGTGCCTTCGGCCAGTTGGGGCAGGGTAATGGACTTACCAGGATTCGCCACCTCCAGGATGGCCTCACCCTGGAGGGGATCAGGATTCCGGGAAAGGATGAACCGGGAACTTCCCACGGTTTCCGTGGAACTCCACCGTATGGTGCCGGGCCATCTCAGCGCATCAAGACCGGTAAAGGCGTATCCTGCGCTGGGGGAATCCAGTCTTACCGGGGGCACTGATACCGGAAGCACTTGGAAACTCGATGCCTGGGCCGCGCTTATATCCAGGCCATCCGGGGTTTCCGCCTGGATGGTCCAATAATAGGTGCCTTCGGCCAGTTGGGGCAGGGTAATGGACCTGCCAGGATCCCTCAGTTCCAGCACCGGAGTACCCTGCATGGGGTCAGGATTCCGGGAAAGGATGAACCGGGATGTGCCGACCCGTTCCGTGGAATTCCACCGTACTGTGCCGGGTCGTCTCAGGGCCTCAAGGCCGGGAAAGCGGTATCCAGAGGCGGGGAAATCCAGACTTACTGCAGGAACCTCCAGGGGGAGAACCCGAAAGCTTCCGGGCTGGGCCGCGCTTATATCCAGGCCATCCGGGGTTTCCGCCTGGATGGTCCAGTAATAGGTCCCTGGGGCCAGCGGGGGCAGGGTGATGGTGGTACTGGGATTCGTCATATCCAGCGCCGCTTCACCCTGCAGGGGATCAGCGTTCTGAGCAATGATGAGCCTGGACTTTCCCACGGTTTCTATGGAACTCCACCTGAGCGTGGCGGTCCGTCTCACCATCCCAAGTCCGGTGAAGGGGTGTCCTGCTTCAGGGAAATCCAGGCTTACCGGCGAAGTCTCCACGGGAAGCACCTGGAAACTGCCAGGCTGGGCCGCACTGATATCCAGACCATCGGGGGTTTCCGCCTGGATGGTCCAGTAATAGGTCCCTGGGGCCAGTTTAGGCAGGAGCACGGACCTGCCGGGATCCAGCACATCCATAATGGCCTCACCCTGCAAGGGGTTGGCATTCTGGGAAAGGATAAACCGGGCCTTTCCCAGGGTTTCCGTGGAACTCCACCGGAGTGTGGCGGTCCGTCTCACCAGCTCAAGGCCGGTAAAGCGTGCTGCCGGGGATTCCAGGCTTACCGGAGTCGCCCGTGCCGGAAGCACCTGGAAACTGGCAGGCTGGGCCGCACTGATATCCAGGCCATCCGGGGTTTCCGCCTGAATGGTCCAGTAATAGGTCCCCTCAGTTAGCTTAGGCAGCAAAATGAACCTGCCCGGATCCCTTACCTCCAGTACCGCCTCACCCTGCAAGGGGTTGGCATTCCGGGAAAGAATAAACCGGGAGCTTCCCACGGTTTCTGTAGAACTCCACCGTACGGTGCCGGGCTGCCGCAGGGCATCAAGGCCGGTAAAGCGGTATCCCGATACCGGGGAATCCAGGCTTACCGGGGATACGGATAGGGGAAGGACCCGGAAACTGGCGGGCCTGGCCGCGCTTATATCCAGGCCGTCTGAGGTTTCCGCCAGGATGGTCCAATAATAGGTCCCGGGACTTAACGGGGGCAGGGTGATGGACCTGCCAGGGTCCCTCAGATCCAGCACCGCTTCACCCTGCAGGGGATCGGGGTTCTGGGAGAGGATGAACCGGGAACTTCCCACGGTTTCCGTAGAATTCCACCGTATGCTGCCGGGATACCGCAGGGCATTCAGCCCGGTAAAACTGTATCCTGTTTGGGGAAAATCCAGACTTACCGGGGGTACTACTACGGGAAGCACCTGGAAACTCCCAGGCGTCTCAGCACTAATCGCAAATCCATCAACCGTTTCCGCCTGGATGGTCCAGTAATAGGTCCCGGGGCTTAACTTCGGCAACGTGATCGAGGTACTGGGATCACGCACCTCTACTACCGGTTCACCTTCCAGGGGGTTGGGATTCCGGGAAAGGATGAACCGGGATGTGCCCAGGGCTTCCTCTGCACTCCACCATACCATGCCCGGACGTCGCTGGGCATCAAGGCCGGTAACGGTGTGGCCCAGAGGCGGGTATTCCAGGTGCACCGGCCGGGGGATCCGCAACAGAAACTGCCCGGTCTCTGCAGGGCCATTCCGCCGGCTTGTACGGGGACTTTCCTGAACCAAGGCCCGGACCGTCCAAAAATAGGCCCCTTCCTTGAGGGAATTCATGGGCACGACCAGGGAATTTACTTTGATACCCGGGTTTTCATACACCAGCCGGGTTCCCCTGGCTCCGAAACCTGATGATCCTGAACCACCCTGTTCCGCGCTCCCCTCATAAAGGGACACTTCGTAGGAATCAGCCCCGGGCACCAGACTCCACTGGAAGACCAGGTCTTCGCCGGGACGGGGTATGATCCGGCCAAGGGGGGATTCCAGTTCCGGCATGGGAAGAGGATCCACTACAACCAGTCGTTTTGGCGAGCTTTGCAGAACCGTTTCCCCGGTCCCCAGGGCGGTAGTCGTGGAAATCCTCCAGTAGTAGGTCCCATCAGCAAGGGCCACTCCCTGATACCCTCGCTCCCTGGTAGTACCCGTTATTGCCGTGTCCATGAGGAGCAGGGAAAAATCAGGAGCAGGGGAAAGCTGGAAACGGCTCGTAAAGGGCAGGTTGGTTGTCCAGGTAAACCGGAGACCTGGAAGAACTTCATCCGCCACAGTGTAATCATCCGGTGGGAACAGGGTCTCATGGATCATATCCCCCTGAAGGGCAAGAAAAGAACGAGACGCCGAAACCGGGGAGCGATTGCCCTCGGAATCGGTATAATAGACCCGCCAAAAGTACTGCCCTGGACCCAGGGAACCACTGCGGTTGGTATAAAAATTGTCACGGACCACCTGGGTAAGTACCGGATTTTGTCCGTTCTGGTCCTCGGTGATTTCTATGGTATAGGAATCGGCATCCGGTTCATCTTTCCAAGAAAAAGAAACACCCCTGCCGCCAGCGCTGATGTTGACGGCGCTTCCCGTGGCAGGCACGAGGAGTTCAGGGGCGGACTGGCTTGCGGTGTTCTGTTCAATGACAAAGGATGCCTGCGGAGAGGCTACAGGAGTCCCCACTGAACCATCGTAGAGCGGGGTTACCCGCCAGTACCAGTTCCCCTTCTCAAGTCCTGGATACACGAAGGAGGATCCCTGTACGGTGGTGCGGATCTGGGGGTTCCGCATCTCCGGATTATCCGCTGCTTCCAGTAAGTACTCAGAAGCCGCCTCCTGGTCCGTCCCGGTGGGAGCTGACCACTGGAACCGTATTGTTGAAGGGTTTACCCGGTAGGAGTAGGCGGCTCCTGGGGCGGGGCTTACGAGGGCGGGCGGGTCAGCATTGAGAACAGTCAGTCTGCCGGTAGCGGCACTTCCTGATGCGTTTTGCTGAGAGGCTGCTTCCTGCGGTGTAGTCGCATAAGCCCGCCACCAGAAGGTTCCTGGAGCAAGTTCCACGGTAGCGGCAGTGGTATCATGGGCATCAAGGGTATGGATAATCCGGGTAAAGCGCCGGTCCGCGGCTATTTCAAGGCGTACATAGTCATCTTGAGAAAAATTGATGGCCTTCCAGGAAAAACTAACCGGTGTGGCACTGGTGGAGGCGTTTAAGAACTGCTGATTCGGCAGGGGGGACAGAACCGCCACCTGGGGGTTCTGTGTGATCCCGTCGGTTCCCACAGAGAGGGCCGAGCCTGCGCTGGCTTCTTGGATTCCGGTGCGGGTCGAGATCGTAGCATTCCCCTCCACGACCTGCACATTAAAGCCCTGGTTATCGCCTCCGGCACTGATCACGCTTCCTGCAGAAAGGGTTACCGTGTTTTCCCCAGAGACAAGCACCAGGCCATCTTCTTTGGCATTCACGTTGACCGTTCCCCCGGACAATTCAATCCGTGCGCCCTTTTCACTAAAGAAAACCTGGATCAGGCAGTTTTCCGCCAGCACAATGGCATCCTGGTTCGTAAAGGTTATGGCCGCGTCAGAAAGGTCAGAGGTGCGGATAATGTCGCCATTATAGATCGGCGATGTCTGCTGAAGCTGGCTCCAGATGAGCCGATCCTCAAAACGGCGCTGCGCACTGTTGTGCTTATAGGAGACGATCCCCACCGGAATTTCCGAGAGCTTGGTGAGGGTACGGTTCATATCCTTCCAGAAGAGAACGACCCCCAGCACTGCCCCGGAAAAGCAGAACAATACCATCAAGATATCAAAGAGAGGATTAGTTCTGGCTCTGGTCTTCCCTTTCTTCCACATTGATATACGCTTGTTCAACCTATGGGATTATATGTTTAACCACAAAGATCGACAACCTCCATTTTATTATCGGAAACAATACCTATGGATGATTCAGAATTCAACCACGTTGCGTCACGAACTTTTGAACTTTTGCTTACCAATGTTCGTTCGTGGTTTTAGACTTTTAACTGATTCACATAAAACCTTTGAGCACCACCTCGGTACGGCCAAAGCCCCCGAGTTCGGGCCGGGAAAAGTAGTAATCCGCCACCTGGGGCTGTCCCTTGAGGAATTCATGGACCCCCCGCTGGAGGATGCCGTCCCCCTTGCCGTGGACCACGGAAAATTCCCCAAGCCCTGATAAGACCGCCGCGTCAAGCTGGTGCCGCAGGGTTTCCAGGGCCGCTTCCATCCGCATACCCCGCAGGTTTATCTCTAACCGGGCGGAACGAGCCACAACCAGATCCGCCGTGGCAATGAGGGGCTTGGTTTCCACTGCCGAAGGGGGAAGGAGATTCAACTGGTCCTCAGCAAAACTCATCTTGAGGGAACCAAGCTCCACAATCCAGGCGCCTTTTTTGCCTGCCCTGACGACTGTACCTCGGCGTTTGTATTCCCCGGCCAGCACTGCTGAACCGGGACCAATGGGACCTTTGGCCGGGGTGCTCTGGAATTTCACGTGGTCAAGCCGGCGCTGTTCTTCAAGAAGTGCCAGATTCTCAGCCTCCAGGCTCGACTCCTCGGTACGAACGGTCTCTTCCAAGACATGGAGGAATTCCTTCACCTTGAGGGTCTTTTCCCTGGTGATCTCCTCTTCCCGCAGCTCCCGGACCAGATTTTCAAGGGTCTTCCGGCTCTCGGTTAAAAGCAGGCGCAGGTTCCCGGTAGTCCCGGCCTTCAGGTTCGCCTCCTGCTGCCTGAGCCTGAGTTCCCGGAGGTCCGCCTGCCGCCGTGCTTCCTGGAGCCGTACGGTTTCAAGGCGCCCCTGTGCAGCAACAGCGTCCAGGTCCTGGTGTTTCTTTTTAAGCCCTGCGATGAGGGCGGAAACATCGGACTGTTCCTCAGTCAGGTAGGTCCGCGCCCGCTCGATGATCCCCAGGGGCAGCCCGTTCCGGCCTGCGATATCCACGGCGTGGCTCTCTCCAGGCAGGCCCATGACAATGCGGTAGGTAGGTGAGAGGGTCTTGCCATCGAATTCCACCGAGGCGTTTTCCACTCCCTCACGGGTATACCCGTAGTTCTTCAGGATGCCGTGATGGGTGGTGGTGATGAGCCTGACCCGCTCCTCAATGAGGTGATCCAGGATAGCCATGGCAATGGCGCTGCCCTCCTGTGGGTCCGTGCCAGAACCCAGTTCGTCCAGGAGCACCAGGGAGCGCTCTGTGGCAATGGCAAGAATGGCGGCAATGGTGGTGATGTGAGCGGAAAAGGTTGAAAGGGACTGGCTCAGGGACTGTTCATCCCCAATGTCGGCGTACACGCCGTCAAACACCGGCAGGGCCGTTCCCTCTTCTGCAGGCAAGGCAAGGCCCGCCTGGTTCATCAGGGCGAAGAGGCCCAGGGTTTTCAAGGCCACGGTCTTGCCGCCGGTATTCGGTCCGGTGATGATCACCGTGGTGGTATCCTCATTCATGGCAAAATCAATGGGAACCGCCTGAACGCCCAGGAGGGGATGCCGTGCCTGTTTCAGGATCAAAGACCGGGCACCACCGGTTTCTGCAAAGTGCCCTCCGGTTTCCCAAGCATACCGGGCCTTGGCCCGTATCATTTCGAGGTCTATGATCCGTTCATGCAAAGCCTCCAGGCTTTGCCTCTGGGTGGCGATACGTCCTGTCAGGTCCCGGAGGACCCGGTGTATCTCCGCGTCGAGCCGCCGCTGTTCAATAAGGATTTCATTGTTCTTTTCCACCACCTCACCAGGTTCCACAAACAACGTCTGCCCTGATGAAGAAACCTCATGGACGATACCCTTGATCCGCCCCCGGAAATTGGCCTTAAGCGCCAGAACCAGGCGTCCATCCCGCTGGGAAGGGACCGTGGACTGAAGCATACGCCGGGTATCTTCATTGCCGGTATACCCTGCCATCAGGTTCTCCAAATCCCTGGAGAGGTTCCGAATCCGCTGGCGTATCTCCTTGAACTCGTTCAGGTCCCGGAGCTTGCCTTCTTTATCAAGCACTCGGAAGACCTCCCGGGAAACGGCGGTACAATCCGGTACTGCCGCGACCAGGGCACCCAGCGGCTCTTCTTCAGGAACCCCGGCAAGCCAGGTTCTCAAGGTCCATGCCCGTTCGACAAAAAGCCCCAGCCCATAGGCTTCATCCAGTTCGAGCACCGCCCCCTCAACTGCCAGTTTGGGGAGCAAGAACCCTATATCCGGCAGACTTTCCCGCTTTTCCACTTCCCGCATCCGCGCCAACACCGCGGCAACCAGGCCCTTGAGTTCCCCCACCTCCAGCGGATCAGTACGGGGCACCTCAGCAGCGATACGCCGAGCAGCTTCTTCGCTCAGGGCACAGGCAGCTACTCGGGTGCGGATAGCATCAAATTCCAAGAGCACGAGGGTTTTAGTACCTGCCCCCCGGTATATTTCGCCATTATCAGCCAATGCTTTTTGCCTCCCTGTCCGGTTCCGTAATGAAGATCGTTTTTAACTTTATATGCCCTATGGGGTATGGAAAGACTTGACCGGTACCTTTTCCGTCCTGGTCCATACAAAGCGGTACCGGATGAAAAACTCGCTGCCTAGGACAAAGAAGATGATGATCCCCTGGAGGATCGATGCAATGGACGCGGGGATTTGCAGGGAGCTTTGCAGGAAATTCCCCCCCTGGATGAGCATGGAAAACAAGAAGGAAATCACCACAATCACCAGGGGATTGAGCCGGGCCAGCCAGGAGGTAATCACCGAGGTGAAGCCCAGGCCCCCGGAAAGCTGGTCCGATAGGGAACGCTCCACAGCAGAGGCTTGCATCATCCCTGCCATGCCGCAGAGACCGCCGCTCAACATGATGGCAACAATCATGATGCGGAGCACGTGCATGCCTGCGTACCGGGCGGTAGCTTCGCTTTCACCGAGAACGTCGATTTCATACCCGAGCTTCGTCCTTTTCAGCATAAAATACATCAATGCCGCCAACACCAGGGCGATGATCCAGCCTGCATGGATACCGAAGACCGCAGGCAGTACGGCGTTTTGACTAAAAGGGGCGATTTTGGGAAAACCGCTGCCCGCCGGATCTTTCCAGGGGCCGTACTGTAAAAAGGAAATCCACTTAGCAGCCACATAATTCAGCATGAGGGTAACCAGGGTTTCACTGGTGGAGAACCGGGCTTTCAGCAAGGCGGGGATCAAGGCCCAGATGCCGCTGAACAGGAAGGCAGCGATGAACATGAGGGGGAGCAACAGCAGCGTGGGCAGCGTGGGAAAGGAAAAGGCAATGAGGGAGGCTCCATAGGCGCCGAGGTAGAACTGCCCTTCCTGGCCGATATTCCAGAACTTCATACGAAACGCGATGGCAGTTCCCAGGGAAAGCACCGCCAGGGGAATGGCCTTATGCACGGTTTCTTTGAAACGGTACGCAGTACCAAGGGAACCTGCTAGCATCTTGGCGTATACATCCAGGGGATTGTAGCCCATGAGGGCCATGATAAGCGCTGAGGCGATGAGGGCGGCACAGGCTGCGGCAATGCGGAATAGGTTTTCCCTAAGCGCCGACGTCTCAGGCCGGGTTACGATTCGTATCATAGGGTCTCCGGTTTATGCCCCAGCATCAAAAGGCCGAGGTCTTCCTTGGAACAGGCGCAAGGGTCCACGATGTCCATTACTGCCCCGTTGTGGATCACCATGATGCGGTCGCAGAGTTCCCGCAATACATCCAGGTCTTCGCCAATGAAAAGCACCGCAACCCCCTGGCGCTTCTGTTCGTTAAGCATGTCGTAGATGCTGTAAGACGCGCCGATGTCGAGGCCCCGCACCGGATAGGCGGTGATGAGGAGCCGGGGCCGCCGCTCAATCTCCCGGCCCAGGAGGACCTTCTGGATATTCCCGCCAGAGAGCTTCTTCACGATATGCTGCACCGAAGGGGTTGAAATAGCGTAGCGCTGTACTATGTTCTCCGCCGCCACCCGGCCTTGACCACGGTCGATTAAAGGACCTTGGGGCAGGTCGTAGGATTTAAGCAGGATGTTATCGGTAATGCTCATCCCCCCCACCAGGCCCATGCCGAGGCGGTCTTCGGGGATGAAACTCATGCTGATCCCCTTTTTCTTGATGGTCCGGGGGGTGAGGCCCAGCAGGTTTTCCCCGAGGAAACGGACGGAGCCTGCATCGGCGCGGCGCAGTCCCGCGATGATCTCGCACAGCTCCTTCTGCCCACTCCCGGCAATGCCCGCCACCCCCAGGATCTCCCCGCCGGACACCTCAAAGGACACGGTATCCAGAACCTTCACCCCTTCGGCATTGTGGAGGGTCAGGGACCGCACCTCAAGCATGGGCGCTTCCTGGGGAACCGGCTCTTCCCGGCGTATTTCCAGGGAGATACTGGCGCCGACCATCAGCTCCGTCAATTCCCGGGGGTTAGTATCCTTCGTATGGACCGTGCCCACCGCCTTACCCTTGCGCAGCACCGTTACCCGGTCGCTGATATCCATGACCTCCGGCAGCTTGTGGGTGATGATGATGATCGCACACCCCGCTTCCTTCATGTTCCGCATCATGGCAAAGAGCTGCACCGTTTCCTGGGGGGTCAGGACCGCTGTCGGCTCATCAAGCACGAGCACCTGGGCACCCCGGTACAGGACCTTGAGGATTTCAACGGTCTGTTTTTCACTGACCGACATGTCGTAGATTTTTTTGTTCTGTTGGGTACCCAGGCCGAAGCGCTGTTCCAGGCGGGTAATCTTTTCGACTATCCGCCGCTTTTCCAGGAAGGGGCTGCTCAGGGCAAACCCCTTCTGGGTATCGCTTTTTTTCTCACCAAGGCTGATATTCTCCCAGGCGTTCATCACCGGTATGAGCTTGAAATGCTGATGCACCATGCCAATACCAGCGGTGATAGCGTCATGGGGGGACTTGAAGAAGCGCCGCTCCCCGTCAAGGTATATGGAACCGGCATCGGGAACGTAGATGCCGGCAAGCATATTAACCAGGGTGCTCTTGCCCGAACCGTTTTCCCCCAGGAGGGCGACTATTTCGCCGCGGTTTACCGCCATGCCCACATCATCATTGGCCTGTACGGTCCCGAATCGTTTTGAAATGTGCTGCATCTCAACAGCGGCACCCCGCGGCATTTTTTTATACGCCTTATTGCGGAATGGTTCCGATGACACCCTTAACAAACCAGTTCATGTTCCAGATTTCATCGTCTGTCAGGGAGGTCCCTTCCGGGACTTTGAGGGCATCAGCCTGATCGTAGAGAGGACCGGTAAAGGGCTTAAGGGTCCCGGCGCTGATCGTATCCTGGGCCGCGCTTACTAATTCCGCAGTGCCCGGGGCCACGTTCGCGGTCAGGGTATCGAGGGTTATTATGCCGGTATTCACCCCTTCCCAGTACGCACGAGAGGTCCAGGTGCCGTCAATGACCTTCTGCACATCATCAAGATAGAATATCTCCCAATGGAAAAGAGGTGCCGTCAGATAGGCCTTCGGAGCCGCGTTGGGGGTGGAGGTATTGTAACCTACTGCAAAGGCCCCTTTCTCCTGGGCCGCGATTTGCGGAGCAGTGGTATCCTGGTGCTGGGCGATAACATCACAGCCACTGTTCAAGAGTTCAATGGCCGCCTGTTTTTCCACCGCCGGATCGAACCAGGTATTGGTCCATATCACCGTGACCGTCGCATCGGGGTTTACCGACTGGACCCCCAGGGTAAAGGCATTGATCCCCCGGATGACTTCGGGGATGGGAAAGGCCGCGACATAGCCGATTTGGTTGCCTGCGGTCTTCTTACCTGCAACGATCCCCGAAAGATACCGCCCCTGATAGGCTTTACCAAAATACCGGGACACATTGGGGGCTGTTTTATACCCTGAACAATGGGCGAACTTCACATTGGGAAAGTCCGCGGCCACCTTGATGGTCCAGTCCATGAAGCCGAAACTGGTGGTGTAAATAACGGTACACCCCAGATCAATGAGGTCCCGTATCGCCTTTTCACAGTCAGCGTTCTCAGGGACATTCTCGATATAGGCCGTTTCAATACCCTTGGCCTGCAATGCCAGCCGCCCTTTGTCATGGGCCTGGGTATACCCTTCGTCGTTAATCGACCCGATATACACGAAGCCCACTTTAACTGCCGGCTTTGCCGCAGCACCCCCTCCGGCATTCCCAGCATCCTTCTTGGCTCCCGCAAACGCGGAAACCGCCATTCCCAAAGCCAGGAGAACCATCGCCAGCTTTTTCATTGATTTTCTCATCATCCTCTTCCTCCATTTTCTCTCTTCTCTTTTCTCTAAGAAACCAACAAAAGCCGGCTTCTCTTATGATTACTCTTTTTATAAAGAAAAATGAAAAAATGATCAAGGGGGAGCTATGCATTTTTTACTGATTTCTGCATAAATATACAAGGATATGTCTTTCTTTTTAATACAGACGAGCTTGAAGAAATGCCGGATGCTCTGCACCGCTAGGATTGTTGGTATTTATTCAACCTTGAAGAGGGAAATTTCTTGAACCAGGATGTCGATGTTTTCCTTGTTCTGGTCGCTGATCTCGTTGACCCGGTGGACCGCGACGTTGATCTGATCCGCGCCGGTCGCCATTTCGTTCATCCCGTTGGTGATTTCCACCGTTGCCATTTCCAGGTTTTTCCCTTCGCTGATGACCTCCCTGCTGCCCACAAGCATCTCATCGGAACCATCCTTGACCATAAGGGTAATGTCGTTGAGCTGCCCGATGACTTTCAATATTTGTTGGCTTCCTATGCTTTGTTCTTCCATGGCGTTGCGAATGTTTTCGGTCTGCTCGGAAACAGTTTTTACGCTGCCATCAATGGCTTCGAACTTGTTGAGCACGTTGTCCGTGGACTTGGTGATCTTGTCAATGGAGTCTTTTATTTTCTTGAGTACCGTACTGATTGTTTTACTCTGCTCGCTGGAAGATTCGGCAAGTTTGCGGATTTCATCGGCGACAACGGCAAAACCTTTTCCCACTTCTCCGGCGTGGGCCGCTTCAATCGCGGCGTTCATGCTCAATAGATTGGTCTGGCTGGCGATATTCTCCATCACCGCGTTGATTTCCAAAAGGCCCTCAGACTCATGGGCGATTTCCTGTATGTCGGTTGCCACATCCTGTAAACCCACGCGGCCCACGTTGCTGGTATCCAGCAGTTCTTTTACGCCCTCAGTATTTTTGGCGAGGGTTTGGGTAACAGAATTGATATTGGCGATCATCTCCTCAATGGCGCTGGACGATTGGGACACGCTGCCCGTCTGCTTCTCAACATTTTCATTGAGATTGTTGATATTGATGGTAATCTGCTCCATCGTTGCGTTGGTTTCCGTAACGCTGGCACTCTGATTGATGACCTGCCCCTTGATGCTCTGAATATTGGCGGCGATCTCGTTGATCGCTGCGGCGGTCTGTGTCATGTTGGAAGAAAGTTCCGTGCCTATCCCCGAAAGGGAAACGGCTTTTTGCTTAATAATCAGCATAAGGCCCTGTATTTTATCCAGCGTCATGTTGAAGGAACTGGTCATATCACCGATCTCGTCTTTACTCTTAAAATCAAGCCGCTTAGTTAAATCACCGTTCCCGATATCCCCCAGTATTGTTACCATACGGTTCAGGGGGCTGCTGATGGACCGGGCTATAAAGATTGCCCCGGCGGACATAACCAAAAGCGTGATCACCCCAATAATGATGGAAATAAGGAGCATAGGATAAACCTTATCGGTGATGATATTGGCAGGAATACCGATCATAACCGTCCAGGGCGTAGTAGCGTGTCCAATGTAAAAAGGAACACAGACAAAGAGCATTTTTTTGCCCAGAGCGGGAACGTAATTGGTAAAGGAATATTCTTTTCCGTCCCGGACAGCGGCAATAAGTTCATTCAAATAGGGACCGGCAACATCCTTTTCGGTATCCGCCATGGCTTTACTTATCCTGCTGGGATCAAAATGGCCGCTTACTATGCCCCCGCTGCTGAATACTGCGGTAACGCTGCCCTCATAGGGCTTTATCCTCAGCGTCTTTTCCTGAATGGCGGTTAACTCAATATCCATAGTCACCACACCGGCAAACCGGCCATTGTTTTTTACCGGTGCGCTTAACGTAGTCAGGAGTACGTCCTTTCCTTCAATAGGATAAAAAAAGGGATCAACAATCGCTTCTATGCCGGTCCGGCGGGGTACGAGGTACCATTCGGCGATGCCGGGGACTTCATAATCCATCAGAGGCTCCATGATTACCTTGTTCCCCGTCCGGTACCAATAGGGGATAAAACGGCCTGTATCGTCAGAATCCGGGGTGTTTGCGTATTGGGCGTCAAGCCCGTCCAGAGCATTCGGTTCCCAGCAGCTTGCGGAGCCGCTTATTTCGGAGTTCTTTTCTACCATAGTGCGGATCATCATGTTAAAAAATGACCGTCGTTCATTCAAAGCAATTTGCTCATAGGATTCCATAATTTGAGAGATGGTCCGGATAGCGTCTATGTACACTTCTAGCCACATTTGAAACTCGATGGCATTTTCTTTCGCCAGATTGGTGACCTCGCTCACGGTCAGGGAGTTGATTTGCCTGTAGGAGATGGTCAATATGGTTCCAGCGAGAATGCCGGATCCCAAAAGGTTCAATGTAATAATCGTGATGATGAGTTTTTTACCGATGTGCATGTGCCAAATCTTCCTTATGACCATATTATGGAACAGAGATTTATAGGATTACCGAAACCAGAACAGCAAACCCGGCTCGGCGCTGTCAATGCGGTCGAGGTCGTGATGATCGCTGGTAACAAAGGAGCCGCCCAGGGCAATTGCGGTGGCCAGGCCAAAAACATCGCCTACAGAGACGCGGTACCGTGTTTTGAGGCGGAGGGCCTCCTGAAACACCGCGTCGCCGATGGTGTCGATGAAAATGATGGGGAGCTTGTTAATAGCCTCCCAAATCCCGGCCATCTCTGTATGCGTTTTTTCGCGGGTGAAGTTATAGCCCACTTCCAGCAGATTCACAAGACTCATGTAAATGATGACTTCTCCCCTGCTTGCCTGGTCAAGAATATCCTGTACCACATCAGCCCCTATCTCCCGTTTCAGAAGCGCGATCAGGGAGCAGGCGTCGAGGATGTAGATCATCATTCAGGCTGCTCCTGTTTCCGGTGGAACATCGCGTCAAACTTCGCTTCTTCCCGCTCGTTTTCCGCGTGCTTCTCCGCGAGAAACTCATCCACCGAAAGGCCAACATCTTTAAAGGCCCCGATGTATTTGTGCCAGGCAAAGGGGTCGTCGCCAGGGCGCAGGCGGTCCTGCCAGAAGTTGCAGCCCGGGGGGGCGCCTTCCGGTTTTGGCGGCAACTTCGGCGTCTGCGCAGTCGCTTCCTGCACAGGGAAGAATACGAGGCGGACACTGCCGCCTGTCCAGGTTTCCGGCACTTCAACATCCAGGTGGAGCCGCCGATCAGGCGGCACTGGAAGGGTTCGTTCCAGGGTCTTCATAGATATGAGTATAGCGGCTCCTGTAGAAAATTGCAAGGCAGGCGCTTAGTTATTACGGAACCAGCCGCTATGGAGCAGGCATTGTCCAGGATGAAGCGAAGGCCGCAGAATGGTTTGTATCTGGGCTTTTGCTATCTCAAGGGCCTGGGCACCTCCAAGAATCGCGGAACTTGGGTCTGCCGAAGGGTGGAACATACTGGACAAAACAGAAAATAAAGGTAAAATTTAAAGAGGTGAGGAATATTACCATGAAAAAGCTCAAGCTCTATCTTGATACATCGGTTATCAGCCACCTTGACCAGGAGGACGCGCCGGATAAAATGGCGGAGACGCGGCTGCTGTGGGACAGAATAAAGGCCGGGGTTTATGATGTGGTTATCTCGGACATTGACATTCGGGAACTTAACGACTGCGACGACAAAAAGCGAAAGACCCTCTACGATTATCTTGAACAGATAACATATACAACGGTCGAGACAGGCAGCAAGGCAATTGAAATCGCAGGGCGTTTCGTTGATCTGGGTATTCTGAAGCAAAAGAGCCTTAGCGACTGCCGGCACATCGCCAATGCCATTGTTTCAGGCTGCGATGCGATTGTGTCGTGGAACTTCAAGCACATTGTCAATCCGAAGACACAGCAGGGCGTGAAGGCAGTTACCGCACTGGAAGGTTACAACGACCTGCTCATTTATACGCCGACATTTTTGATAGGAGAAGACGACGATGATACATTATGACATTCCAAAACCGGTTCTCAGTCCCCAATTTACGCTGGACGACATTCACAAGATCCGCGAGTGGGACTACGAGCGCCTCAAAGACGCCACAGTGGAAGAACAACTTGACCTCATTCACCGTGAAGCGGCAGAGGCTTGGGCGCAGTTTGAAAAATACCGCGCCTGGAAACAGGTGCAGGTAAAACCGGCAGACCAGGTTTCCCCAACCATAAAGGAAGAAGATTAACCGCAGAGAGCGCGGAGAAATAGTATTTCAACACAATTTATACCAGTCCTCCAAAGGCCCGGTCCAGCAATGGGCTTTCAGGGGGCCTCGTACAGAGGGATACCACCGGGACAACGATGAAGGGAACCGCAATCGCAAAGGAAGCGGCCAAGGGTGAATTGGCCGGCCCCAGGACAAAGAACAGGATGATCTCGATGGCAAGCCCCGACAATAACCCCGCGTAAGCGGCAGCCTTGGTGACCCGCTTCCAGTACAAGCCGTAGATATAGGGCGCCGCAAAGGAACCGGAGACCGCCCCCCAGCTCAGGGACATGAGGGTTACGATGAAGCTGAACTGGAACCGGGATATCAGATAGGAAATGATAACGAAAATCGCCGACAGGAAACGCATCATTGCCACGGAACGGTCCTTGCCGGTCTTAGGGTTAATCCGGGAGGGGTAAAGGTCAATGGCAACCGACGAAGAGGACACCAGGACCACGGACGAGAGGGTGGACATGGACGCGGAAAGTACCAGGAGGAGGATCAGGGCCATGAGGAATTCCGGTAGGTGCTGGGTGAGCAGGGTGGGCACTATTGAATCATAGAGGATGGCCCCGGCGGCGTTTCGGGGGACATTTTCCAGGGTAAAAAAAACATGGGCCATGGTTCCGGTGAAGTAGGCGGAAAAGCCTATGACCAGGGAGAAAACCGTGGTAACGATAGCCGCTTTGGGGATCACCGCCTCGTTTTTGATGGCGTAGAACTTCTGGGTCATCTGGGGCAGTCCCCAGGTTCCGAAACTGGTCATAAACACCAGGGAAATGATGGTCAGAACCGTGGGCTGCCGTTCCAGGGGAACGTGGAGGGGATACTGTTCGCCGATCTTCCCGATCATCTCAAAAAGACCGCCCCCCTGGGAAGCCAGAACCCCAACCATGATCATGGCCCCAAAGAACATGACCGTGCCTTGGATGAAATCGGTAATGGCTATGGCGAAGTACCCTCCCAGGATCAGGTACACCCCGGTAAAGGCGATCATCACCAGGAGGGCCACATCGTAGGGAATGTGGAACACCGCTTCAAAGAGGTGCCCCAGGCCCTTGAACACCGACGCCGAGTAGGGGAGGAGGAAGAAGAAGATCACCGAGGCTGCCACAGGCTTTAAGTGTTTTGCCCCGTACCGTTCCTGGAGGAACTCCGGCATGGTCATGGCGTCAAGGTTCTGGGTCATGCGCCGGGTCCGCCGGGCAAGGACGAG
The DNA here is from genome assembly GCA_031288975.1 of Treponema sp. Lineage (GTDB taxonomy): Bacteria > Spirochaetota > Spirochaetia > Treponematales > Breznakiellaceae > JAITNP01. The sequence goes on from JAITQK010000184.1 coordinate 24,967, forward strand.
CCAGGCTGCCAAAGCCCCGATGAGGGCATTTGCCAGGGCTATCCACAAGGCGTTCAGGCCGAACTGCCAGCCCTGAGCGCCGGCAAAGCCGATGAAGATGACTGCGGAAAAATAGGAGGTTCCATAGGCCACTGCGGAAACCCAGGGGCCCATGGTTCTGCCTCCGAGAAAAAAATCACCCAGGGTCTTGGTTTTCCGCATCCCCCAGATGCCGATTACAGTCATTAAGACCAGGAATACCACAAGAAAAATAATGCCGATCATATTAGCTCCCCTCATCCAGTTTATTTTTATAGTAAGATAGTATCAAAGGTAAAAAATGTATGCCAGATGGAGTGAAGTCATCTGCACAACATGCTCTAGCAACCACAACGCCTACAACACCACATCAAAGAGACGCAGGTCTCCCAGGTTCACCCAGTCCTCCCGGGGATCACGGTTCGCACGCTTTCGCAGGTCAAACGTAACGAGATAGCCCTGCTTCGCCCCCTTGCTCCGCAGGTAACCTGCAAGCTGGTCATAAGCCGCCTCATGGCCCGCCTCACCGTGCCATATCTTTAACTCAACGATGAACTGCTCTCGGTTGTAGTCCACCACGATGTCCATGCGCCGAAGGTCGGAGGAAAAAAGGGGGGAAAAAAATCACGGGAATTGAGGGTATCACATTGCATATATCCTTCAAACGTGCTTAATATAGGGAAGAAACGCTTTGAAATGTTTACAGGAGTGTACCATGAGCGCATTTTTTGAAGCCTTGACCCTTTTTCTGCAAACTGCCGTGCAGATGGGCACCCATATCCTCTTTGCGGTTTTGGGAGGCATGCTCTGCGAAAAAATTGGCAACATGAACCTCGGCATCGAAGGGATGATGCTCCTCGGCGCTTCAGTGGGCTATTTCGCCGGACTTGGGTCTGCAAACCCTCTGGTCGCCATCTTTGCCGCAGGATGCGCCGGTGCCGCAGGGGCCTTTATCTACGCCCTGATTACCGTAACCCTCCGGGGTAACCAGGTGGTTACCGGGCTTATTCTTACCATATTTGGCACTGGGGTTTCAGGGTTCCTGGGGAAGTCCCTGTCGGGGAAGCCCCTGCCAGAAGCGATATCCCGTGCCTTCTTACCGGTGTCCGTGCCGGTGCTCCACCGTATCCCCGTGATTGGCAGGGTGTTCTTTGAACAAAGCCCCTATGTACTTGCCGGCATGGCCCTGGCGGGATTGCTCTATGCCTATTTTCAATATACCCGGATAGGATTGAACGCCCGCGCCGTGGGGGAAAACCCCGGGGTGGCAGATGCTTCGGGCATCCCCGTAACCCGTTACAAGTACCTGCACATCGTTTCAGGGGGATTCCTCTGCGGCCTGGGAGGGGCCTATTTATCCCTGGTGTTTGTGCCCCGGTGGCAGGAAAACATCACCGCTGGTGCAGGGTGGATCGCCGTGGCCCTGATCATCTTCAGCACCTGGAACCCCCTCAAGGCAATTTTCGCAGCCTATGTTTTTGGCGCCCTTAAAGGGGTGGGGTTCAAGTTTCAGAACATCAACCTGAGTCTCTTCGGAAAGAAACTGATCTTTTACCCCCAACTCCTCGATATGCTCCCGTATATCGCCACTATCCTGGTGCTGGTTATCATTACCTGCAGAAAGAAAAAGGAGTACCAGCCCCCAGCAGGACTGGGCCTCCCCTATTTCCGGGAGGAACGGTAACCTAGGTTCAACCAGGTTCCCGCACCCTCCCCTTACCCCTAATAGGTAACAATGATCGCATGGAGTACCAGAGGCGCCGTACCAGTATTTTTGATACTGTGCGCGGCGCCGTTGCCGGTAATCACCACAGCGCCAGGCTTAACCAGAACATCTGTGCCGTTGTCATTGACCGTGCCGGTCCCTGAGAGGATCAGAAAATACTCAGTCTCCCCGTCGTGCCGGTGATTGCCGATAGACGCCCCTGGGGGCAGGGTCAGCTCTGCCAGCAGCCGGATATGCTGCTGGGTGCTATCCGCGATAAAATGGGTGAGACTCACCGTCCCCTCTCCATCCCGCATGTTTTCCTTGTGCTCAACCTTCATTTCATTTCGATGTATAACCATAGTAAACGCTCCTTGCTATACCGTATAGTATAGCGCTTTGTAGCAATTGGGTAAACCACAGCATAAAGCGGGCCTTTATTAGGTAGTAACGGCAAGAGCCGTGTGTGGCTACGGAAGGCGGAAAATGGACGCTGTGAGGGGCGCGGTTCCCCCATTGCGCGGTCAGCGGAGTCGTGATACTATTATCCGTATGCAAAACAGCCATGTTCCGGTGTACGGCCAAGGTCAACGGGTTAGGAAGAATATCAACCACATTGCGTCACGAAAGCTCGTGAAAGGAGGAAATAGGAGAACCCTTTCAAGGTGACCGAACGACGCACCTCACCCAGAAAGACAGAGCAAGTCACTGGAAGCGAGTCTTGCATGGGCCTCGGCGACGAGGTTTGTGAAGCGTAGACAGCGAGTGCAAAAGCCGTGTGATAGAGCCTCGAAAGAATTCATGATGCGAGAGGCTTTTGTTGTTGGGGTAACGGGAGCAACAGTGAACCGCGAAAAGCGAGCGGAACACCTCAGCCGGGGTCTGAGAGCAGGGCACATGTACGGAAGGTCATACGGGAACGTGAGAGGACTCACTGGGAGCAGGGAACGGCGGGGTACAAATAGACCGGGCTTTTCCCAAGCTCCGAGGGGGTATATATCCCGAAAGCCGGAAGTGCGGAAAATCGGCCCACCAATGCCTGAACCGGATATGGAAACAGAGCATGAACATAAACGGTGGATACATCATTGACATGGACATCAGTAAGTATTTTGATACCATACCACACGAGACGCTCCGGGAGATACTGGGACAACGGGTTAGCGATGGAGTGATCCAGAGGATAATCGGGAAATGGCTGAACGCAGGAGTAATGGAAGCGGGGAATGTAGCGTACTCTGAAC
>JAITQK010000243.1 GCA_031288975.1 Treponema sp.
TTCATATTCACCTTCATGCGCTTGGCCTGATCGATGATGCCGCCAATAAGGAAGACGAAAATTGCCCGGGATTGATACCCCTTGATAAGCTCTACCGCCTCCTCATCCGAAGGTGCAGGACCAATGATAACCACGAACCCGGGAATATCCCCGGTAACGAGGGGAACGCCCAATTCCCGGACCTCGGCATCGGACATGTGGCCCCAATAATCCCGAACCACCACCTCATTGCCGTCACTGTCCTTCTCGACATGAGAATAGGGAGCGGGATTCTTGGCATATTTACACGCCTCAATCACTTCCGCCGCCATCACCGTTCCGAAACCGGACTTGAACACATCAGCCAGCCGCTGTTCGTGGGGCATCCACACCTTTACCTCTGGGAACGCAGCCTTGAGTTCACCGAGGGTCGTGATTTTCTTGCCAAGGTACGCTAAATGATTAGCAAGAAAGAACGCCGTATTCTCTATGTTAAGCGGCGCCGATTCACCGAGTTCCTTCACGGTCTCGTTAAGCGTCTTTTCAGCGACGGCATACATCTCATCGACGCCGTCGAAAACTCTGTTAAAAAGCAATTTCATCAGGAATTACTCCTCTCATAAATTAATTCCAAGGTTACGCACATCCTTGAATGGTTACATCCAAAAAATGCTTGCTTAAAGCCTTTCAAAACCTTCATGATTTTGAACGCATCTCGATTACGTGGAAGCATCAATACGCACTTTGATCTTCAGAATCTCCTCTTTGGCACGGTTACTCGTATCAAAGGGGGATACCCCTTTCCGATCAGCACTGATCACCTCATCATTATAGCTGATAAAACCAAAAAGCTCTTCCGCCGGTATGCGACTTTTGAGAAACTCCTCATCCTCCGCACCACGGACCTTATTGGCAACCACGCTCACCTTTTTCACACCCAGATCCGCCGCAAGGGATTTCACCTTGTGATAGGTCTGTATACTCCTCGCCCCCGGCTCAATTACCACGATAAAGCGATCCACCATGCTGGCAGTTCCGCGGCCCAGGTGCTCAAGCCCCGCTTCCATGTCCATGATAACGACATCATCCCGTCCTATCACCAGATGGGAAATGACCCGCTTCAATACCACATGTTCCGGGCAGACACACCCGCTCCCACCGGTCTCCACTGTACCCATGATGAGCAGCCTGACACCGTTCTTTTCTTTCGAGAACCGATCCGGTATATCATCGACCTTGGGGTTTATCTTAAAGAACTTACCAAAACTTTCCGCATTGGAACCGGTACGTTCGGCAATAAGATCATTCAGTTTGGAAACCGGTATAATATCCTCCAGTTCCGCTTCACTGAAGCCCAAGGCCAACCCAAGATTAGCATCAGGATCAACATCCACTGCCAGTACTTTTTTCTGTTCCGCCGCATAGAGACGGGCAAGCACGGCCGCGAGGGTCGTTTTACCTACCCCGCCCTTTCCAGTGATGGCAATTTTCATCGCTCAACCTTCTTCTTTTTCACCGTGCAACCCTCCAAAAACACCCTACCCTTAGATACCAAGGGCAGCGCGCTTCGCTTCAAGACCGGCCAGCATACTTTTCACCAGTTCATGGGGGTCTTTATTAATGATGTACCCGGCACCGGTGATCTTGCGAGTACCCTCGGTGATAAGCTCCATCATTTGGGAGCTTCCCTTTACCTGGGGTTCAATACCAAGGTAGACATCAAGTCCCGTGGACACGACATAGTTGGCTATTGAGACCGCCTTTTCGCTCATCCACTCAGGAGCGCAGCCCACAACCGGTATTTGGGTGGTATCGACACCCCAATCTTTGGCAATACCAGTGGCGAGCAGCATCATGCGGCTGATATCCACGCAGGCGCCCATGTGCAGAATCGGCGGTATATCGACCAATTCACAGACCCGACGCAACCCTGCACCGCAGACATATTTCGCGTCCTTGTTAAGCAACCCCGCCTTGGTCGCGAGTTGAGCCGCGCACCCGGTAGCAACGATGAGCACATCGTTCTTAAGGAGTTCCTTCATAATCTCAAAATGCGAATAATCCGGCCGTACCCGTGGGTTGTTGCAGCCGACGATGGCCACTGCTCCTCGGAGAACACCAGCCTTTATCGCATCAATGGCCGGCCGATATGAGCCGAGTTCATCAACATGGCTATTGGTGACCCCATCAAGGTGCTTGATGATCTGTTCGCACGGATAGCCGACAACCGCCGCCTGCTTGGTGGCCGGAATAAAGACCTTTGAGGCATCCCGTTTTTGATAGTTATCAATGGCCATTTTAATCAGGTCTTTGGCTTGGTCAAAGGCTGATTCCGGTTTAAATTCAACATAAATGGAACCAGGAATCCGCGCTATAGGCGAACTGGTAACAAATTTCGTGTGGAAACATTCACTGAGAGGAGCAAGGGCCGGGAATATACACTGGACGTCAACGCACATCATTTCGACTGCCCCGGTCAAAATCGCGTTTTCCTGCTGCAGGAAGTTACCGGCCATACGAACGCCATGGCGCATGGCCACTTCATTTGCCGTACAGCACAGACCCACGATGTTGATACCCTTGGCACCCTTGCTCTTAGAGTAATCAACCAGCTCTTTTACTTCAGCGGCGGTTACCACCATCTCCGAGAAGGCCGGATCATGGCCATGAACAACGATGTTGACCATCTCCTTTTCCAATACCCCGAGATTTCCTTCGGTCGTCCGTACCGTGGGGGTCCCAAAGAGGATGTCCGTGATTTCCGTACCCAGCATCGAGCCGCCCCAGCCATTGGATAAGCTGGTCCGCAATCCCTGCCGGATTAAAGGCTCAGGCTCGGCACTATTTCCCATGTGGGTCATGTGCATGGACGTGGCGATCTCCCGGTCAATAGCCCGAGGCTCGATATCCTGGTCATGCCACACCTTCTGGCGCTCTGCGGTGGCCCGTTTAATGAAACGCTGGGTCCCGAAGCTCTTCCCGAATTCCTGGAGACCGATTTCGGCAACCTCATGGGCAATTTCATAAATATCACGGCCCTCAGTCCCAACCCCATACTCCTTTGCGAGATTAAGGAGCTTCTGCTCATCCCGTACACGGTAGTTTCCCTCAGCGCTCGTACTATGAAGGATATGGAGAATTTCCCGGGCGTGATCCGAGTGGGCTGAAGTACCCGCCGCTATGGTGCGCAGGTAGTTCCTGGCAGCTATCGCGTGGGCATCCGCACCGCAAATACCCCGTGTAGCTTTTGCCGATATCCGGCAAGGACCCATGGAGCAATTTTTGCAACAAATACCGTCTTCGCCGAACTTACAGTGGGGCGTCTGCTTTTTGTTGCGGTCTTCCCATGTCTCCGCACAGACAGAACAGGCCTGCTCTTTCAATTTAGCGGTGTCTGCCTCCATCTGTTCGATAGTAGTGAAGTTGTTTGGAATATTCAAAGCGTACCTCTCTTAAAACCATCATTTAAAACCTTCATGATTTTAAACGGCTTTCAAAAAATTATCATTCCTCTTGCTCCATAATATAACATGGAACAAAAATTTTAGCAACTTATTTTTTTTAAATTAAGTTATTCTTAACAATAATAATGAAAACCTCTAAAAACAACAGCTTTTAGAGGTTTCCTCCTCTTTCGTAAAGGCGGAATCGGTTAAAAACCCACAACCCTATACACTGGCCACCTTTGCCGCCTCAATCACATGGCAGACAAGATTAGCGCTTGTTACGGAGCCTACGCCACCCGGAACCGGAGTGATGCCTGCCACTATAGGCTCAACTTCTTCGGTCTTAACATCGCCACAGGTACCTTTTTCGCCATTCGGTTTTGCGTTTACCCCGACATCAATGACATACTGACCAGCCTTGAAATAGCTCTTGTCAACAGACCATGCCCGTCCCATAGCCACCACGACAATGTCGGCCTCCTGAGTCTTTTTGGGAAGGTCCTTCGTCTTCGAATGACAGACGGTGACGGTACCGTTCTTTTTCAAGAGCAGCATCGAAACAGGCTTGCCGATAACCGTTGAACGCCCCAGAACAACAACATTTTTGCCCGCCACATCAACCTTGTAGTGGTCAAGTATTTTAATGACCGATTCGGCTGTACAGGGCGGAAATCCCGCACCGCTATCAGAATAAATGCCGGCCATTGAACCATCCGTGATCCCGTCCATGTCCTTACCGGGCAAAAGTGCGGCACGGGCAACATTGTCATTAATCTGCTTGGGAAGCGGGCGGAACAATAAGACGCCGTGGATAGCCTTATCTTCGTTCACCTGCTTAATCACCTTGAGGAGTTCATCTTGTGAAGCCTCACGAGGAATCGCAAACACCTTTACGGCGGCGCCTACACCCTCACAGGTCTTGGTTGCACCTTTTTCATAAGAAATATCGTTAGGCTCCTCACCCATCCTGATAATACCCAGAGTCGGGGTAACACCCTTAGCCTTGAGCGCCTCCACATCCTTAGCCATCTGCGCTTTCAACGCTTCTGCTACTTCTTTTCCGCTTAATAATCCCATAATTGCTCCTTACTTCAATTGATCCTTGACCAATTTGAAGATCTTGTCTGCAAGCGCTTCATACTCAGCAAGAAGCGTATCCGCTTCCTTATTGATCCTTTCTGCACAGACCTTATCCGTCATGGCCTTAGTGTTGATGAAAACGTTGAGGCTCGCACCCATAAGGGCGGCTTTGCAGAATATAACACCCACTCCGGCGTCGCTTACCGCAAGTTTAGAACCTTTTACCGCAAAACCTTCGATAACTTTGATCGCTTCAGCGCACTTCCGCATTATTTCCAAAGGCACCTGGCAGGCATCTCTGAGGGCGCCCTCCATGACCTTGGCTTTGTTTGCTTTTTCAGCATCGGTACCAGAAGGGAGACCATAGGCCCTGGCTAAAGGTTCAAAATCCTCGGCATCCTTATCGATCAGTTTAAGCAGATCCCCCTGAAGCGCGTCCGATTTTTTCTTCAGCTCAATTATCTCAGCTTCCACATCGGCATACTTCTTCTTGCCAACGGTAAGGCTTCCGACCATATTTCCAAGCGCTGTACCAATCGCCCCAACCAGCGCCGAAGCACCGCCGCCACCTGGTACCGCATCCTTACCGGCAAGGACAGTGATAAAATCAGGAAGTGTTTTTGTTGATATTGCCATGTTGGTTCCTTGTTTTGAGTTAAACATGAGGAATCAAGAACAAAGGATAAAATCCCTCATTCCTAACTCCTCCCTGTAAATTAGAACAATCCGGAAATCTTGCCGGTGTTATCCACATCAATCTTCTGAGCGGACGGCACTTTCGCGAGGCCCGGCATCGTCATGATTTCGCCGGTGAGTGCGACAATGAAGCCCGCG
>JAITQK010000006.1 GCA_031288975.1 Treponema sp.
GCTTCCACCGTTTCAGGGTTTTTGGAGTCTATCTCGGTCATGCTCAAGCTGACCACCGGGTGGGGCTTGAAGTCCCACTTATCGTAGATCCAGGTGTCTTTGAAGAGTTCTTTTTCACCTTTCAAGAGGTACGCCAAGGTCGAGACCGTCAGGGTCTTGCCAAAGCGCCGGGGCCGGGACATGAAGTAGAATTTGCCGTTATCCAGCATCTCAAAGAGGTACCGGGTCTTGTCCACATAGACAAAGTTTTTGTTTATGATTTGCCTGAAGTCCTGCATGCCAATGGGTAGTTTTTTCATGGTTCGTTTAGTCCTTTGATTAGTTTCTTCACGACTTTCATCTATATTACATTTGTATAATTCATGTTGAGTATACCGCATCGCTTGGGTATACTCAACAGTACACTACATGAACTTAGAAAATACAGGGAAAAGCAACTGAGTGCATACTCTCATCCTCTCTTGCGGGGTGTCTTGGCTTCCTTTGGCTGCGTCTTCCGCACCGGTTTGTCCGTCCCCTGAGCAGTGGCTTTGGATCGGGTCTTTTTAGGGTTGGCCTTATCTGGGACCGCATTACTGATCACCGCCTGGGCGCCTGCAAGCCGGGCAAGGGGTACTCGGTAGGGAGAACAAGATACGTAGCTCAAGCCTGAACGGAAACAAAAATCAATGGTTTTAGGATCACCGCCATGCTCGCCGCAGATACCGATCTTGAGGGTGGGTTTCACCTTCCGTCCTTTGTCCGTGGCATACTGGATGAGGGAGCCGACCCCTGCTTCATCAATGGATTTAAAGGGATCCACTTCCAGGATGTTTTTTGAAAGATAGGCAGGCATGAAGGATGCCACATCGTCCCGGCTGAAGGCAAAGGTCATCTGGGTGAGGTCGTTGGTGCCGAAGCTGAAGAAGTCCGCGTATTCGGCAATCTTGTCGGCCAGGAGCGCTCCGCGGGGAACCTCGATCATGGTACCGATTTTGATGGGCAGCTTGACACCGGCCTGCTCAAATACCGCTTTGATGATCCGTTCTGCGTTGGGACGAAGCAGGGCCAGTTCCTTCTCATCACAAACAATGGGGATCATGATTTCAGGAAGCACTGGGATGTTTTCCTGGACGCACGCCACTGCGGCCCGTGCGAGGGCCTCAACCTGCATATCGTATATTTCCGGGTAGGTTACCGCGAGACGGCAGCCCCGATGCCCCAGCATGGGATTGGCTTCATAGAGCTTTTCGAGCTTGGGCTGCAGTTTCCGGGGATTTACCTGGAGATGAGCCGCAAGTTCGGCAATCTCTTCCGGGGTGTGGGGAACGAATTCGTGGAGAGGCGGATCCAAAAGCCGGATGGTTACAGGACGACCTTCCATGGCCTTAAAGATGCCGAAAAAGTCTTGCTGCTGGAGGGGTAGAATCTGCTGTAAGGCTTCCTTCCGCTCCTCCTCCGTATCTGCCACGATCATGGCCCGGAAGTGGATGAGCTTGTCCTTATCAAAGAACATGTGTTCCGTGCGGCAGAGTCCCACTCCTTGTGCACCGAAATCAAAGGCCCGCTTCGCGTCCTCTGGCTGGTCTGCATTGGTCCGCACCTCAAAGCCTTTGAGAGTACCCCGTAATGAAGCAGCCCGGATGGCGTCGCACCAGCCCAGGAAGGTCTGCATATCCTGGGATATTTGCGGCATCACCAGGGGGAGCTGCCCTTCATACACGTCGCCGGTGGAACCGTCGATGGTTATCCAGTCCCCTTCCTTAAAGCTCTTGTCTCCGATCTCCACGGTTTTAGTCTTGACCGTAATGCCTTTGGCACCGGCGACACAGGGCGTGCCCATGCCCCGGGCAACCACTGCCGCGTGGCTCGTCATGCCGCCAGTGGAGGTGAGGATCCCCTCGGAAACAACCATGCCCCCGATATCTTCGGGACTGGTGTCTTTGCGGACCAGGAGCACCTTTTCCCCCTGGGCATGCCAATCCTCCGCGTCTTGGGCGGAGAACACGATCTTCCCTGTGGCCGCACCAGGGGATGCGTTGAGTCCCTGGGTTAAGGAGGAGGCGGCTTTCAGGGCATCAGGATCGACCATGGGGTGGAGGAGCTGATCCAGATGATCCGGAGTAACCCGGAAGATCGCGGTTTTCTTGTCAATGAGCCGTTCCGCCACCATATCAATGGCGCATTTAATCGCGGCAGCTCCGGCCCGCTTGCCGTTTCTGGTCTGGAGAATGAAGAGCTTACCCTGCTGAACGGTGAACTCCATGTCCTGCATATCCCGGAAATGCCGTTCCAGCTTGTTCTTGATTTTCACGAGCTGGTCGTAGAGGGACTTGTTTTTCTCTTCCAGGGTGGCGATTTTTTCCGGGGTTCTGATACCAGCCACCACATCTTCTCCCTGGGCGTTCATCAGGTATTCGCCATAGAACGTGTTTTCCCCAGTGGAAGGGTCCCTGCTGAAACAAACCCCGGTCCCTGAATCATCCCCAAAGTTGCCGAACACCATGGACTGTACATTGACAGCAGTCCCTTTCAGGTTTTTGATGTCGTTGATCTGGCGGTATTTGATGGCCCGTTCGTTCATCCAAGAACCGAACACCGCGTCAATGGCGCCCCAGAGTTGATCCAGCGGGTCCTGGGGAAAGTCCTGATTCGTCTGATTTTTAATTATTTTTTTATACCGGGACACGAGTTTTTTTAAATCCTGCTCATCTAATTCAGTATCAAGCTGAACCTGCCGGGCCTGTTTTATGGTTTTGATGGCTTTCTCAAAAGCCTCACCAGGTACCTGCATGACCACATCGCCATACATCTGAATAAAACGCCGGTACGCATCCCAGGCAAACCGGGGATTGCCGGTTTTTGTGGCAAGTCCATGAACGGCATCGTCGTTCATCCCTAAATTGAGGATGGTATCCATCATACCGGGCATGGAAACCGGCGCACCGGAACGCACCGAAACCAGCAGGGGATCAAGGGGATCACCCAGGTGCCTCCCCATCACCTTTTCCAGTCTTTTCAGGTTCTTCAACACATCGTCTTCAAGACCTGCCGGATAGTGGTTCTTATTTTCGTAATAGGCGGCGCAGACTTCCGTAGAAATCGTAAACCCCGGGGGAACCGGAATTCCAAGATTGGTCATTTCCGCTAAATTAGCGCCCTTGCCGCCGAGGAGATCCCGCATCCCAGCGTCTCCTTCTGCTTTGCCTTCACCGAAGAAAAAAACATTCTTCCGTTTTACCATCTAAACCCTCCATATATAATTTTTCCCTAGTATGTTCTGTATCATTTTTTCCTCTCGAGTTTCGTGTCAATGAAAAGTATAGCATACTACAGAAAAGCAAGATAGTAGATTAGAGCAAATAGATTGAAAAAAAGAGCTGAAAAAAAGAGCTGAAAAAAGTATGGAAAGCGCCTGATATGGCCCGCTGGTAGCACTTGTTCCCTTACTCATTTCGATGTTTTATGCTAAAGTATCCCCATGAGTTTTGGAAATTTTGTTGTTGAAGCCGGAAAAGCACTGCCCCTGGGCGCTACGGTAACAGAGAAGGGGGTCAATTTTTCCCTCTTTTCCCGTCATGCCACGGCGGTAACCCTGGTGCTTTTTGAGTCCACTGCCTCGGATAGCACGTATGAAAAGTTGACGCTGGATACCCGGAAAAACCGGACCGGCGATATGTGGCATTGCCTCGTCCGGGACCTCAAGGCCGGGGCACTCTACCTCTACCTGGTAGACGGGCCTTATATTCCTGAAAAGGGATTCCGTTTTAATGCGCATAAATCCCTCATTGATCCCTATGCTAAGGCGCTGACAGACCTGAAGGGCTGGAACATTGAGGCATGTCTGGGCTACAGTGACCCTGCCAATGATCTCTCCTTTTCCACTCAGGAGGACCTCTCCACCCAGCCGCGCTGCGTCGTGGTGGATGATACCTTTGACTGGCAGGGGGATGTGCCCCTCAACTATCCCCTCCGTTTCAGCGTGCTCTATGAAACCCATGTCCGGGGTCTTACGGCGCATCAGAGTTCCGCTGTGGCGCATCCGGGAACCTATCGGGGGGTGATCGAGAAGATCCCCTTTTTCAAGGAACTGGGGGTTACGGGCCTTGAGTTCCTCCCTATCCAGGAATTCAATGAACGGGAACTGCCCCACATCAATCCCCGGACCGGGGAGTTGCTGGTGAACTACTGGGGGTATTCCACCGTGGCCTTTTTCGCCCCCAAGGGCACCTATGCATCAGATCAGACCCCCGGGGGCCAGGTACGGGAATTCAAAGAAATGGTCCGGGAACTGCACCGCATGGGGCTGGAAGTGATCCTGGATATTGTCTTCAACCACACGGCAGAGGGGAATGAACGGGGACCGACCTTTTCGTTCCGGGGGCTGGATAACACCGTCTACTATATGCTAGATGAAAACAAACGGTACTATAAAAACTACTCCGGGTGCGGTAATACGGTCAATTGTAATCACCCGGTGGTCAGATCCTTTATTCTGGATTGCCTCCGTTACTGGGTGATGGAGATGCATGTGGATGGCTTCCGTTTTGACCT
>JAITQK010000090.1 GCA_031288975.1 Treponema sp.
CTTTGAGGCTTACATACCCCGCAGTTGGCTGTCTAGCATTGCTTTTTCTTTGTTGGAGATGATATTCTTGTCGAGTAATATCCCATCCAATATCTCAAGGTAGCTTTTTAGATGTCCGAAATGGTTGACCTTTATCATATCAAGTTCGGTATGTAGACCATCAATTCTTGTACCCAGTCGCCGTTCAAGAGATTCATTTTGGGTGATCTGGCTTGCACCCAGTTCAGTGATCCGCCGTTCAAGGGATTCATTTTGGATGGCTTGGCTTGCACCCAGTTCGGTGATCCGCCGTTCAAGGGATTCACCCAGATTATTAAGCCGTCGCTCAAGGGATTCGTCTAGCGAAGTTCGCTTGAAACCATGCTTTATGAAGTCCATGCCATGTTTACTAAAACCGATGATAAAAACAACTACCACGGCGACCACTGAAACCAGCGTCACAATAGGAGATAAAGAACTAGCAAGTTTGCCTAAAAAATCCCACACCGTCATTTCTTGCTCCTTTAGCTACTATAGTGTCTCATTAATCTTACTCACTACTATAGCAATTTCTTTTTGATTGGTCAAGGCCCAATCAAACCAGGGCGGCGACATTTACTCTGAAAGCGAAGAATAAACCACAAAGTATCGCAAAGTTTCACAAAGTAAGATAGAGAAAGGAATACTTTGTGCGACTTCGTGTAACTTAGTGGTTTTCTTCTTCTGAATTGCTGTGATATTGCTGGTATTTCATGTTGTCGGTTCCGGTGTCCAATCGCTATCAAGGGAGTGTTGCATTTCGTGATTGAATCGGGGACAAATATAAAATCATTGCCAGAAAAAAGGTAACGGTGAAAGGTCCGCATGATGGGCGCGGGCTACGTATGAGGGACTATAGATAATGGAGCGGTATTAGTGCTAGAAGAGGCATAAATCGAATTGTACACTGCAACCCCATGAACGAGTACAAAATTATCCATGCAACGATTGCGGACATCAGTTTTCACAAACCCGCACTTGACTCTGATTACCCATCATTTTTATACTAGACGTAAAGAATGTGCAGAGGTATGTTTCATAAAGGTGGATACGGTCGATCAGACTTTTTTAACCTGCTTTTGTTCATCATAATAAAAATGATACGCACCCGTGGTTTACTGGTTCAGGGCTATGCGGATATGCGCCGGGACCGGCTCTATTTTCTCGGACGCCTTGAGGATGGCAGGTCCTTTGCGATTATGGAATCCCGGTGGCGGCCTTCTTTCCATATTGACGCGGTGGAGCAAGGCCGGTGTACCGAGCTGCTGGCGGCGCTCCCCTACAAGCTAGGTCCTGCGAGGCTGGAGTCCTTTTCCGGGAAAGACACGCTCCTCTGTCTCAGTTTTACCCGGTATCGGGATGGTCTTGCTGCGGCCCGGCTCATCGAACAGGCGGGTATCAAAAGCCCTGACGCGGACCTCAAACCTACCGATGCGTTTCTGACCCAGCGGTATATCCGGGGACCTGTGGAAATCCGGGGAACCTGCCGTCCTGGGCGCTTACCAGAACGGCGGGTGGATCTGGTCTTCCCGGACCCGGAAATGGTTCCCCTGGATACTGGTCCAGCTCAGTCTGAGGGTGTACCGCCGCTGCGGGTTCCCCTGCGTATTGCTTCTATTGATATTGAAACCGATACAGCGGATGGGTCCATCAGGGCGGTGGGCATTGCCACTGCGGATGATCCTGCATCGGTCCATCCTGTTCTGGTCCGCGGCCTGGTTCGGGTCGTGGCTGGGAGGTGCAGCGGGGAAACCAGGGCGGAGGGGTTGCAGGTGTTGTTTCATCGGGATGAAAGGTCTTTGCTCAGGGCCTTCATCGCTGATATTCACGCCTTGGACCCGGATGTGATCACAGGGTGGAATTTTCTGGATTTTGATGGGAAGTGTCTTGCAGCGCGTTGTGCCTATCACGATATTCCCTTTGCCCTGGGACGGTCGGTGGAGGTGGCTCGGTATTTTGCCGGAGCGGGCAGGCGTTCTGCGGCGGCTATCGTACCAGGCAGGCAGGTCATTGATGCCCTCAGAATCGTCCGCGCCGGGCCTAAGCAGGGTACTTTCTCCGATTATACCTTGGAGACTGTTGCCCAGGCCGTGCTTGGGGAGGGGAAGCTGGTGGTCGAGACCGGAACCAATAAGATCGCTGCGCTAAACCAGTTGTACCGGGAAGATATCTGCCGGTTTGGGGAGTATTGTTATCAAGACGCGGAACTGGTCTTACGGATTTTAGCTAAGACCGGCCTGTTCCGGCTGACCTTGGAGCGGGCCTGTCTGACCGGTGTTTCCCT
The DNA here is from genome assembly GCA_031288975.1 of Treponema sp. GTDB lineage: Bacteria > Spirochaetota > Spirochaetia > Treponematales > Breznakiellaceae > JAITNP01. Next base: position 2,303 of record JAITQK010000090.1, read on the forward strand.
GGATAAGGCGTGGACCAGTGTGGTCAGTTTTGAACGGATCTACGGGATGGAACTGCGTAAAAAAGGCATCAGCCCGCCTCTGGCTATTTCCACCATCGATGTTTCAGGCGCCGCAGGAGGCACTCTGCTTGAGCCTCTGCCCGGGATTTTTAACAATATCGCGGTCTTTGATTTCCGCAGCCTCTACCCCACGATCATGCGTACCTTCAACATCGATCCCCTGGCCCACGCACGGGCGCCTTTACCAGGTGAAGCGGAATCGGCTTTGCCGGTAGCCACCTCTTCACCTCGCATCGTTGCGCCTAATGGTGCGGCCTTTTCCCGTGAACCGGGGCTGCTGCCCGCCCTCATCGCAGAGTATTTCGCCGCCCGGCAGCTTGCCCTGGATGGCGGGGATGAAACCGCCGCCCATGTATATAAAATCCTCATGAACAGCTTTTACGGGGTTTTAGGCACCAATGCCTGCCGTTATGGCCGTACCGAATTGGCCGGTGCGATCACCTCCTTTGCCCGGAAATGGCTGCTCTGCTCCCGGGACTGGTTTGTGGAACAGGGGTACCGGGTCATCTACGGGGATACGGATTCGCTCTTTGTGGAAAGCGCCCTGAACGACACCTCTGAATACGGGGATTTTCTTGAACAGGGCACAGACCTCGCGGCCCGGCTCAACCGTTTCCTCACTGACAAGATATACCGGGAATATGGTCTGGAATCCTTCATGGAACTGAGGTTTGAGAAAGTCTACCGCCGGTTTATGATACCTCCCCTTCGCGGCTTCCAAGATAAGCAGGAAAACCGGGGGAGGGCTAAGGGATATGCGGGCTACCTCCTCCACCCGGAGGGCGGTGTATCCGTGGAGGTAAAGGGTATGGAGGCAGTACGGAGTGACGCAACCCCTCTGGCCCGGCGCTTACAGCTTGAGCTTCTGGAATTGGTATTTTCAGGCGGTGATGAAGCGGCGATGCAGGACAAAGTTTTCGAGACCCTGGGGCAGCTCCGTTCCGGGAACTTAGATGGGGAACTGGTCTACCGGAAACGGCTCTCCCGGTCCCCGGAAACCTATACTTCCTCGACTCCGCCCCAGGTGAAGGCCGCCCGTGCGCTGGGCTGGAAGCAGCGCCGGGGTATTGTGGCCTTTGTCTGGACGGTCAACGGTCCTGAACCGGTGGAGCTTCCCCACGGGGCTTTTGACTATGATCACTATACGGATTCCCAGGTCTTACCAGTGGCCCGGTCCATTGCCGCCGCAGCAAACTGGGATACGGCAATTTTTCCCCAAAAAGGTCGAGACCGGGGGGCGTGGCAGGCATGGCGCGCTCTGGAAGAAGGCCAGATGGAACTGGACCTGTAAGTCCCTTACCGTTCAGTAGACATTCGTGAAACTGGCGCCGCTTCACTGGACATTCGTGAAGTGGTTTCGTTTTCCGCGGACATCCGGGAAAGGGTCTCTACTGCAGGACCTCGTTGATCAGGGGGCAGCTTTTCGATCAAAAGGGCGTAATACCGCGTAAGCAGGGCAAGCTCCTGGGTAAAGGCCGCGCTATCCTGTAGTTCCTTTTTCACCTTTGCCAGTGCTATGTCGGTTTCCCTGGCCCGCTGCAAGGCTATTTGAAGGCGGCTCGGCTCATTCTCTGCTGCATAGTAGGTATCACCGATCTCCTTGAGGGCCTCGGCAAATTGTACCATGGCCTCTGAATAGCGGAGCATACGGTCGGTCTGAGCATCCGCTGGATCTGAGGGGGATACGTGGAGGGTCTTTTCAAAGGGCTTGCCGGCTTGATCCTGTGCATGGACCTGAAAGCTGGCAAGCTGGCTGTCATTCTCCGCCATTTGAGGCGGAATCCGGTAGTGTACCACCAGGGTTTTGTAGTCCCCCTGAAAGAGCGTGGGCACTTGGTACATAATACGGTTGTTTTCAATCTGGTGCGGACAGCCCCAGGCTCCCAGGATCTCAATGCCCGGCATAAACTCCAATGCCAGCTTCATATCCTGAGCAGCCGGAACCGCTATGCGTTCAAACGCCCTATCTGTATCGAAGGTCTCCTGTATCAGTTCCCGGTTGCCTAAAGAACGGGAACTCCCCTGGCCTTGCTCTGCCAGGAGCCGCAGGAATTCCTCATCAAAATCGCTTCCCACTCCCAGGGTGGAAAGGGTAATACCCTGCTCCCTATAGGTTTTCAAGGGTTGATACTGCGGGACCGGCGTCCCGGTATCCCTGAATTCGAAGGTACAGATCTCGGTATTACTGCCTGACCCAGAACCGGAAACCGTGCCTTCAAAATTAAGATATTCCTTATCGTTTTTTATCCACACCTCAAAGGGGATGGGGGTACGCGCCAATTCGTGGTAATCATAATTCTGCACATACACCCGGTATTGCCCTGGAGTCCCACGGTACCAGAACACATTTTCCACAGGCTTCGTGGTTTCCCCGGTGACGTTCCGATCCACATCCAGGATGCCACCGGTGGAATCCTTCTTCTTATCGTAATACAGCTCCTCTCCCAACGGGTTTACCACATGGAGGTCCAGATCGTCCCGGTTGTACCATATCAGGGAAATCCCGATGTCCCCGGAATGTGCCTGGGCCTTGGCAAGCCGGGCGGAAAGCTCGGTCCCGTCGGTCAAGAGGAAGACCAGGTTCACCCCGCCCTTCTGGTAATTGACCAGGGCCTCTTCGGATGCCAGGGCAAGCCCTGGTTCGAGCTTCGTTCCCCCCTGGGGGACAAGGGTCTGGATCGCGTCACGGAAGCCCTGGCGTTTTTGAGGGCTGTTCATCAACGTGGATGGAAATAACACCTGGGGGGTATCGTTAAAACCGATCAGCCCCAGAGAGTCACCATTCCGGATTTTGTTCACGAAGCTCCCCAGGGCTTCCTGGATCCAGGCGATCTTATCCGCTTCAGCCATAGAATGAGAAGTATCGATCACAAAAACCAGGTTCAGCGGTGGCAGCTCCGCAAAGGGCCGGGTCTGTCCCTGGAGGCCGATCTGGAGGATACCCTCTTGGCCTTGATCGGTCATGCGGGTGAACCGGTTGTACAAGTACACACCCACTCCCTCGGTTTCCGGATTCGGGTATTGGTAATCAAAAGCAGCAATATACCGGTCGGCATCGATCTCTTCGGAGGGCACGATGATTCCCCGGTTCGCATGGTACCGGTTTCTCGTACCGAGGGCGGCGCTTTCCGCAAACCCCTCACCAAAGACCCAGTAAGGGATACTGAAAACCACGATGACCCAGAACAAACGGCTCAGGATATGTTGGAGCATAGTTCCTTCTTTACTATCTTTAAAATATGAAAACAAACACACGACTATAAGCTGGAACGTACTACCCGGAAGCCAATATAGCTATTCAGGGTCGTATGAGTGGCATGGGCTCGATTGGCGGAACGCAGGAATCGAGCCTCGCTGTACCAGCTCCCCCCGCGGATCACCGCATCGGCATTGATGGAGCCATTCAGGTCTGCTGCATTAGAGTCCGTCTTATACTGATCCCAGCACCACTCATAGAGATTTCCATGCATATCATACAGGCCCCAGGCATTCGGCGCGAAGCTCCCTACTGCCGTTGTTTTGTTCCGGTATATCCCCGCTGGATTCCTATTATAGGGATAATTCCCATCATAATTACCCTGCTCGACAGTCACATTATTCCCGGTATTAAAAACCGTGGCAGTACCTGCCCGGCATGCGTATTCCCATTCAGCTTCTGTGGGTAAACGGTATCCATTGGCATTATGATTCCAGATTATTTCTGTTTCACTGATCGTATACGCCGGTATCAAGCCTTCCCGCTCGCTCCGGGCATTACAGTACCCTACCGCATCGAACCAGCTTACCCGTTCCACGGGCAGCTCTGGGCCTTTGAATTCGCTGGGATTCGTCCCCATGAGGGCCTCATATTCCTGCTGCGTTACTTCATACCGCCCCATATAAAACCCGCTCATCATGACCTGATGTTCTATTTCATCAGTATCCCGGAACGATTCTGTCCCCGGGCTCCCCATGGTAAAGACCCCCGGTTCTATGCGTACCAGATTATTCCCGGTATTTTCAGTCTGGGTAAGGGTTTCATTGGTTTGTATCGCGGTCAGTACCGCTGCAAATTTCGGTATTAAGCCCAGTTCAGCGGTAATGACCGTATATTCCAGTTCACCTTCGCTTATAATATCTGCATCTGCGGCATCCAATACAAAACCCATAACCAGATTCGTTGCTCTCAGGTTCAGCGCATCCCCAGTCAGGACATACTGGACATTGGCTGCGGTTCCTATGGCCTTAATGCGCTCACCATCAATGATACCAGAAGGGGTTCCTCGTTCAGTACCGGTAAGCACCGCTGCCCAGGGCAACACCGCATATTTTCCCGTATTAGCAAGGTCAATGGTCAATAAACGAGTCAATAAGGTGGTGTCTACCCCTCCGGCAGCAGGGGTATAAAAGGGCAGCATCCCCAGGGTGGGCTTATTCCCCGGTACCTGGGTCCCGTTCAATATCTTGTGCGCTATATCCGGCAACGGGGTTCGCAGGTCTTTTATTTCACGGTATTTCCGGTAATCCCCGGCCAGCACTTGCAGGGTCCCGGTGTTTATTATGTTGATAAGCACTAGATTGCCCTCCGCCAATTTCTCGGTATGTACGGTTACCGCAAAATCGGCATGGAGGGCGTTTTTGATCCCTTCTGGATTGGCGGCCTCCGTATCTTGGGATTGCAATTCCGTGATGAGGCCATTGAAATTGGTATGAGTGGGTACCACCGTAAAGGCATTACGGATACTATCCAGGTTTGCCAGGAGTATTATAATGGTTTCCTCATCCCCGCCGGCTTTATCGGTAAAGGGCAGCAACACCAGGGCCGGCTTAGGCTGCACCTGCGCGGCAAGGGATACGGAGAGGCCCATGAGTAACATGAGGGCTAATAAGCTGGGCAATTTTTTCACGATACTGTTTCTCCTCAATTTTTAGCTCGGTCAACAATTCTAATACATAAATTGCTATTATTTCTAATATATCATATCCTGTTGAGAATCGCAAGTAATCTAAAGGGGGTGCCCTTGATTTGGTATACTATTTTCCGGTTCGGGTTCGCCATTATCTTCGTTGGGCTTCATGGCGCCATGCTCATCGGCCTGGTACGGGAATGGCTCCGGGATAAGCGGCTCTGTCCTGGGACAGGGCGTCCGCTTGGCCCCGCCCCGCTTCCCACTGTTTCGGTGATTATCCCGGTTCATAATGAAAGTCTCCGTATCGGGGGCTTGCTGAAAAGCCTGGCCCTCCAGGATTATCCAGCGGCGGAGTATATTTTTATTGACGACCGCTCCTCTGATGAAAGCCCCCGTATGCTTCTTGATTTTGCCGCCGCGTGTTCATCCTCAGGAACCAAGGCGGCTCAAGTCCGCATTATTACCTTGCAGGAAAACCCTGGACCGAACCACAAGCAGTATGCCCTGGGCAGGGGCATTGAAATCGCCTGTGGGGAATTCATCCTCTTTACCGACGCTGACTGCGAGGTGCCCCGGAGCTGGATTTTTTCCATGGTGGCCCGAATGCAGGCTGATCCACGAACCGGCATTGCCATCGGACCGGTCTTTAAAAGGCCAGAAGCCTCGCCTGGGGCTGGGCTTGTTCATTCCACCGGCTTCTTTCACCTGTATCAATGTTTTGACCATGCCATAAGGTACCTGTACCTAGCCGGTTCAACCGGCCTTGGCGCTGCCGGTGGCGGGTTCGGGAACAACCTCATCCTCCGGCGGGCAGTGCTGGAAGCCATCGGCGGTTATGATACGGTACCGCCCTCTCCCACCGAAGACGCGGCCCTCATTTCCCAGGTCCGGTCCTGTTCGGCCTATAAGATCCGCTCAGTATGCGGGAAGGATGCCCATGTGATAACCGGCCGGGAAACATCCTGGAAGGACTTCATCAACCAGACCCTCCGCTGGAATAATGGGGGCCTGTTCAGTCCTGATCCCATTACCCGTTTTAACTTCGGTTTCCTGATGATTACCATTTCCATGGGCATCATCGCCCTCCCGCTCCTCCCTTTTTTCCCCTCCCTCTGGCCCCTGAGCGCGGCGGTACTCCTTGCCATGACCGGCAATACCATCGCCACCCTCAGTCTTTTCGGGTCATCCCTCCCCAAAGCCAGGGCCGCCTACCTCGTGCAGCTTGTCTTTACCCCCATATACTTTACCTATCTGACGATTTTAGGCTTTTGCAGGGTTACCGTGCATTGGAAGGGAACCCCGGTAAGGGGATGGCCTAGAGGGTGATCTCCTGTTTTCCCCCCTGCATATCGCTAAAGACGGCGACTCCGCTTTCAAGATAGAAGATCTCGAAGATATCGTCATCTGCGGTGTACATCCCTTTCAGTTTGGGCATAATTTCCAGGGCCTTTTCCTTGGCCGCCTTAGCCGTATTAAAGGCGACCTTCCCGCTGATCCGCAGGGTCCGGCCATCAGGGGAAACAGAGCTGATTTCCACCTTGGGATTGGCCTTCATCTGCTGGGACATGGGCTTCTGCTTGTTGGTACAAAAGGACAGCTTCCCCTCATAGACCATGACGAAACTGAGGGGCCGCACCCGCGGCTGATCCCCATCCACCGTGCCCAGAAAGAAGGCTTTATTATCCTGTAGAAATTTGATTACTTCGTTCATATCATTACCTCTGGGATTACTATAGTTTAATTTGCGGGCCAGATCAAGGGCGTATCCCGCTTTTGTACCCCTAAAACTGAAAGTAAACAAATTGCTGAGAATCTGCGGCTCTTAACAAGAGAATGATGAGGATGAGGCCAAAATATATACTATACCGGATAGCAAGGGGGTATCTTTGTATGCTTCTCCAAGCATCTGCCTTTAATGATACAAAATCATAGCACAAAAGCAGTACAATTCCACAACAGCCCTTGAGGGCATTTGATTTCCATGGTACGGGCCAGGCAGTCAACATATAGTTTTTTGGATTCTCTATACCGGAAAACAAATGGGATATAATATAGAAGGCATCAGCAATGGTATTTGCCCGAAAGAATATCCACGTAAAGCACACAAAGAAAAATACCAGCACAACACGGAAGAGCCAAGGGAGGCTGCTTTTTTGTTTTATAGGGCTTGGCAGTACCTTTTCTGCTATTTGACTGATTCCATGTAATCCGCCCCAGAGCACAAAGGTCCAATGTGCGCCATGCCATAAGCCGCTTGCCAAAAAGGTGATGAGTACATTCCGCTTGTGCCTTGTTCGATTACCGCCCAAGGGGATATACACATAGTCTCGAAACCATGTTGATAATGAAATATGCCATCTGGTCCAAAACTCTTTTATGGAAGCTGAAAAATAGGGGCTTTTAAAATTGGTCATTAAGGATATATCAAATAGTTTTGCAACCCCAATGGCAATATCAGAATAGCCGGAAAAATCGCAGTAAATCTGAAACGCAAATAAGACTGTGGCAAATATGAGTACAAATCCTGAGTACATTCTGAGGTTATTATACACCGAATCGATATAGGGTGCGATATTATCTGCGATCACCAGTTTTTTGAAAAATCCCCAGGCAATCAGTTTTATACCGAGGACCGCATTATCACAGTTACAGGTATGCTGTTTCTTTATTTCAGGCAGCAGACTTTTGGAACGCTCTATTGGACCTGCGACTAATTGGGGAAAAAACGATACAAACACCGCATATTTTCCGAAATGCCTTTCTGCGGGTATGACCCCTTTGTACACATCCAGTACATAACTCAGGGTTTGGAAGGTATAAAATGAAATCCCCACAGGCAGCAACACTTTGAGGGTTAGGTGGTGTACTGGCAGTGAAAATGCCTGTAAACAATATACCAGCGATTCGCTTACAAAATTAAAATACTTAAAAAAGAACAGTATCCCCAAACTGAGGACGACACCTAAGAGCATGAGCAGTTTTTTTGTTCTCTTACTTGCTGTTTTTTCCATCAAAAGAGCACAGAGATACGAAAGTATTGTGGTGAATAGTATTAAAAAAATATATTTGACATTCCAGCTCATGTAAAAATAGTAGCTGGCAACTAATAGCACCATCCAGCGTCGGGTATGCGGAATGAGCCAAAAGAGCGTAAAAACGACAGGTAAAAAAATCATAAAAGATACTGAATTAAAAAGCATGGGAATTTCCTTTGTTGATTTGAGTATTCAAGAGCGCAAAGAAGGCGTCTCTGTTGTTTTTGGTAACATAATAACCAAACCCCTGGGCTTGTAATGGTTCATCAATGCCATTATCAAAGATTCTATCAATGATCATATCTCCAACCGGAATTTTGTAATGGCTGGTTTCATGATAATAGTTGTTATTGGTGGTAACATCGTTAATGCTGGAAAAATTGTAGTATTCGGTTATATCAGACAAGCGGTGTAAAAAATCAAGGTATCCATTTTCTACGGATTTTTGATAGGTTAGTACGTGCATCGGGTTGGTAAAAATGAGTAAGCGGATATTATGTGCATTGCATAAATCAATAATTTTTTGAATCTCCGTGATGGCTTCTTCTGTTCGGTTATCATATTGATAACCCCATGCTGGTACAGCTTTATCCCAGTTGTATTTTTTTAAAGATACAGTGCTGTTTCTCAACCGTCCCCCGTTTGTGTAAAATTGTTCTCTATAGTTTTGTTCATCGCGTGTATGTGAAAGGATGATTGGTACTGATATTAATACCTTTGGGTTAAAATACTTTAGTAAAAACGTAATAGTCTCTATGATACCATTACTTTCAGGAGGAGGAGTACGTAAGAGGTCATTTTTGTGTAGTTCTGGATTTACAAAACAAGCAAGATCATCAATACCTATCAAGACCATTCTTGGAACAATACCATTTTGCAGAAATGTTTCCAGATTGTTAAGATGCTCCAGAGGAACACCTACTGAATAGGTCATATTGTAACAATGCAAACCCTTCATTCTATCAACATCAATTCCTCCGACTCGTGAAGAACCGAAGAGGTATGCGTTAAACCTGTCAGGATTATCCAGAATGTAACGCATCTTCACATAGTTTTTATTCGGTTCAACCCCGTTATCCCGTATGTTTTTATAATGGAATACGTTATAGGGGTCTATAACCACTGGCAATACCACGGTTATGAGTATGCTAAACAGAGCACATGGCAATAATTTGAGTAAGAATTTCCTCATTGCAGTTTCCTACCTCCTTTAATCTTGGGATGCTATGTATTTGTAGAAAAAACAGAATATACATATTATAATACTGTAAATAAACCAAATGTCAAGTAAATTTTATGTTTTTTATCTAATTTTTATAGTATGGGATTCAAAGAGAATCTGAAAAATGAGTTAACGTATACTGGAATGCTGGTAAAAGAGTTATCTGCAAAATCAGGTATAAAAAAATATACAATTGATAACTATTTGAGTAACCATAGCTGTACCCCCTCCGTCGATGCCGCCGTCAAAATCGCAGAGGTGCTAGGCGTTTCAGTGGAATACCTGGTAACTGGACACGAAATGTCCCGTGAAAAAACACTTGCATATTTGACTCCTGAAATACGGTCGGCAATACAAATCATTGAACAACTTGATGAAAATGACCGCAAGATTGCCCTTGCATTGTTAAAAACCCTGAAGACCCATCAAGATGCGGTAAAGCACGGGAAATAGTAGTTTTAGTAGACGGCCTGCCAATAATAGCGTATAGTAGCTTTATGCTTGGATTTCTTGTAAAAAAGACCTTTTTTGATCTCTGGGATAATTTGTTCAGGGTCGCCT
>JAITQK010000148.1 GCA_031288975.1 Treponema sp.
GGATGAGAATTGGAGCGCATCCTGAACAAGCTGCATAAACGCCGTGCAAAACGCCTCCTCAGTTTCAAAACACCGGTCCCCTATCCCTTCAAAACTAAGCCCCGCGCAGATGTATTCACTGGCCAGTCTCTTTTCAAGTTCATTCAGGGTCGTGGTCTTGCCGTATTGCCGCCCCCGGTTGATGGTGAAGTAGTCGCCCTTATCCACCATCGCCTTGATTTGCTCCAGCCGCTGGCTCAGGTCCACCATGTAGTCTTGTTCCGGCACACATAAGCCGGTCGTGTTAAAATGCCGCATAAATTCTCCTTCTTGTTTCAGTGTATCAGAATATCGCGCTATGTTTCAAAACTCCCCTGCAGCAGCGCGTCTATCCCCACATCAAAATTTTGCTTCAACCGCATCAAAAAGCGAATCTTATGGCTTATAATCACCTGTATAAGCTCTTTTGACGCATAGCCCCGGTCAATCACTAGCATGTCTTTGCCAAACTCTTCCAGCGTTAGGAGCTTTTCTATATACTGTTTCGACAGACTCCGTTCATCGGTCGCCAGTGGTTCTATAAGCGCGTCCGCTATAAGGTCATTTTCTTGAAAGGCATTTTTTGATTCCGGGTAAAATCATTCGCTCGTTTTTTTGAACGGTTCAAGTATGCTATGCTTTCGATCATTGCTTTTAATGCCCATACCACTGCCACTCTGAATCTTTCAGTTTTTTCTTCATTTTATCATCCCTCGCTTTCTGTAGTTTACTCTTTCTAGCCGCTTTTGTCTATACCCTTAACTTGTTGACATTGCTATTTTTTCTGGTGATGTTGTTGTGCGGGTTGGGTGTGTATAGCCATTGGAACCGTGTATCTGGGTGGGACCACGCCTCAGCCTGCGCCGGTTCTCGCTGGGCTTGAGTATCGGGTAGAGATTACGAAGTACACAGGCACTGCCGCAACGGCGGTGATTCTCGCCGCCAGCCGTGAAGCCATAGAGCGGCGTTTTGGGGACGGTGTGTTTTAGGGAACTGTGTTCCCGCAGTGACTGAAGCGGAGATCAAAAGATTGTTGAGAAATGCCGGATGCTACACAAGGTGCCGTTCATCCGGTATATTGAGCGCCTTATGGAGGAACGAGTATGACAGAGCTGAGTATTCTGATAGACGATGACCTAAAAAAACGGGCAGAGCAGGATCCTGTTTACAATCCTGCAATGTTACGGCGGCTTCACCAATCCATAGAACACGCAAAACAGGGAAAATATGTGGTGAAAACCATGGAAGAGTGAGGCGTATGGTGGATGAGTAGCATCAACTTCATTGATGTTATAGCCACCGCATAGACGAAAAAAAGGCTCATTTACCGTATTGCACTTCATGGTAATTTTCCCCATACTATCTTTTTAAGGATTATATGGCAGAATACAGAACAGAACGGGTCGGGCGGCTTGTCCAGGAAAAGATAGGCGCCCTCATTGTAGAAGGTAAAATCAAGGACCCACGGGTGAATCCCTTCCTTTCCATCACAAGGGTCTCAATGTCCCGGGATTTGACCTGGGCCGAGGTCTACGTTTCAACGGTTAAGCCCCAGGGGAACCTGACGCGGGGTGTTGAGGGCTTGCAAAAGGCCGCCGGATTCATACAGGCCCAGCTTGCCAGTGTTATGCACATACGTCAAACTCCCCGGCTTCGTTTCCATGAGGATACTGGTATCAGGGAAGGCTTTGATTTGATACAAAAGATCGACCGTTTGGTTGAGGTGAACGAAGGTGCGGCGGATGACCGGTGAGTATTCCGGCTTGTTACTGCTGAATAAAACACCGGGAATCACCTCTTTTGAGGCGCTGAGGACGGTGAAAAAGGTCTTTGCCACTAATAAGGTTGGCCATACAGGTACGCTGGATAAATTTGCCACGGGCCTGCTCCTGGTGCTGGTCGGCAGGGCAGTAAAACTTGCCTCCTGGGTTTCAGGGGCTGATAAACAGTACGAGGGGCTTATCCGTTTCGGGGTGGAAACCGATACCCTTGATCCAGAGGGAGTCTCTATTGCCGAAGGGCCTATCCCCACTAGGGAAGCTCTGGAAGGGGTGCTTCCCCTGTTTCGAGGGGATATACTCCAGGCGCCGCCGGAATATTCGGCGGTCCATGTAGCAGGGGAGCGGGCATCACGGCTCGCACGGCAGGGCATGGCAGTTGACCTGCCCAAGCGGACTGTATCGGTGTATGCCCTGGAGCTTTGCGCTTATGAACCGCCTTTGGCTCGAATCCGGGTGCACTGTTCAAAGGGAACCTATATCCGCTCCCTGGCCCGGGACCTGGCCTGTGCGGCAGGTTCCCGTGGGCACCTGGTCTCTCTGAACCGTACCCATATCGCGGGGTTCCCGGTCTCCGAGGCCGTGGAACTGGGGGAGGATGTTTCCCCGGCTTGGGTCAGGGCCTTGAAACCTATTGACCCCCAGGTCTTTCAAACCCTCTCCCTGCCCTGGATGCTGGTGGATGATGCCATTGCCCTCAAGATGATCCACGGTAAACCCCTGGATACCCTCATTGATGAAGGGAAGCTCTCCCCCGGGTCTGTTTCCCGCCCCAAGACAGGGGAGCCGTGTGTTGTGGGGGTGTTTCGTGAAAGCGGCGGGGATACTGCCGGTACGCTGGTGGGAATCATAGAAAAGAAAGCTCCCCAAGAGCGTGGCGGGTGGTCTTACGGATATGTCTATGCGCGTGCTTGATTGGCAGGAATTTATCGAAGCCCCTGGGGGAGGGCAGGAAAAGGCCGCCATGACTATCGGCGTGTTTGACGGCGTACACCGGGGGCATCAGGCCCTCATTGCCAACATAGTCAGCCAGGGACCATGCCCCACGGTCATAACCTTTAAGCAGAACCCCAAGGGGGTGCTCAGTCCCCAAACCTATGAGGGGGATATTTTCAGCCTTGACCAGAAGCTCACGGCCTTTGAACAACTGGGGATTTCCCGAACAGTCCTGATTGACTTTTCAGGAAATTTCAGTAAACTAAGAGGACGGGAATTTACCGGTCTTTTGATGGACCGGGGGAACCTGTCGTATCTGGCAATCGGCAGTAATTTCCGCTGTGGGTACGGGCTTGATACTGACGCGCTTGGCATCAGGGCCATGACTGAAGCACGGGGCATCCGAACCGAGGTCGTTTCCCCGGTATTTGATGGTGCGGATCCGGTAAGTTCAAGCCGGATCCGGGCGTCCATAGCTGCCGGGGATTTCACCGGCGCTGGGGCTGCCCTGGGCAGAAATGTTGAAATAGACCTGGGAGGAATGTTTGTCAATGTCAGTACCGGAGCTGGGGTGTTGGTCTTTGACACCGCTTTAGCACGGCGGATAATCCCCCCTGATGGCTGGTACGAGGTGGTGGTCCATGAAATGAACGGGATCAATACCACCGAGGGGAAAAAGACGGAAATCTTTATTAAAGACAGAAAGCTTGGCATCCCTTCATCCTGCAATGGGGTCCAGCGGATGCGTGTTGAATTTTTGGCGTGATGTGAAGGCATTGGGTCGCGCTCTGAGCGCGTGGATTGAAAAGCTAATAGAGGAGCATAGATATGGCATTAAACAAAGAAAGGGCGACATCCATCGTAACCAAGTTCGGTAAAAACGAGAAAGATACTGGTGCGTCGGAAGTCCAGGTTGCCTTGCTGACCGAGCGGATAAATCAGCTTACGGGGCACTGCAAACAATTCAAGAAGGATAAATCGAGCCAGCGGGGCTTGTTAATTCTGGTGGGCAAACGTCGGCGCATGCTGAAATATGTTCAGCGGACCGATTTGGAAAAGTACCGGTCCCTTATTAAGGAATTGGGTCTCCGCAAATAATGGTGCACAGAGTAACATTTCAAATCGCCGGTCAAGAGTTGGTCCTTGAAACTGGCAGGATCGCGAAACAGGCCAATGGCGCCGTCTTTGCCCAATATGCGGGATCCGTGGTGATTGCCACGGTCTGCGCATCAGAACATGCCGTGGAAGGGCTTGATTATGTTCCCGTTACGGTAGATTACAACGAAAAATACTATGCTGCAGGTAAGATCCCTGGGGGCTTTATCAAGCGGGAAGGACGGCCCAAGGACAAAGAAACCCTCGTATCCCGCCTCATTGACCGGCCCATGCGGCCCCTCTTTGAGAAACGTTTCGGCAGGGAAATCCAGATAGTACCCACTACCCTGTCCACGGATCAGGTCAATCCCCCGGATATTCTGGCTATCATCGCCTCTTCAGCAGCGGTGCACCTCTCGGATATCCCCTTTAATGGACCCACCGCCGGGGTCCGGATCTGTGCGGTAAACGGGGAGCTTATTGTCAATCCCACGTACGAAGAAATCGAGCACGCTGCCCTTGAAATCGTGGTGGCCGGTACCAAGGACGGCATCACCATGGTGGAAGGGGGTGCCCATGAAGTGGGTGAGGACCTGATGATCGCGGCCCTGGAAAAGGCCCAGGGGGTACTCATTGAACTCTGCGCCCTCCAGGAAAAGCTCCGGGAACTGGCAGGAAAGGAGAAACTCCCCCTCACGGAAGCCACCTCTGCCCTTGAAAACAAGGATGCCATCCGTTCCGCAGCCTATCCCCGGCTGGAAGCAGCCTGCTTTGTCAAAGGTAAGATGGGACGCCACGAGGCCATCGGTGCGGTGAAGGCGGACCTCAAGGCCCAATACGCGGCCCAGCTTGAGGACGAGGTTCAGAAGAAATGCTTTGACGCCCTCTTTGAGGATATGCAGTATGAAATCCTCCGTTCCTCCATTCTTGATAAGGGACAGCGGGTAGACGGCAGGGGCACCGAAGACATCCGGGACATTACCTGCGAGGTGGGGCTACTCCCCAGAACCCACGGTTCTGCCCTCTTTACCCGTGGCGAGACCCAATCCCTGGTGGTTACGACCCTGGGGACCGTGTTTGATGAGCAGGTCTTTGACGACATCGAAGGGGATAAACGGGAACATTTCATCCTCCATTACAATTTCCCCCCCTATTCAGTCGGGGAGGTTGGCCGTTTGGGCACAGGCAGAAGGGAGATAGGTCACGGAAACCTGGCCCGCCGCTCCCTTGAGCCTATGATCCCCACCAAGGAGACCTTTCCCTATACCATCCGGGTGGTTTCTGAAATCATGGAATCCAATGGGTCCTCATCCATGGCGTCGGTCTGTGGGGGTACCCTGTCCATGCTTCACGCCGGGATACCCATGAAGAAACCTGTGGCAGGTATTGCCATGGGGCTTATCAGTGAAGGGGACCGGTACGCGATACTCTCAGACATCCTTGGCGAAGAGGATCACCTGGGGGACATGGACTTTAAGGTCGCCGGTACCGAAGAAGGCATCACAGGCTTTCAGATGGACATCAAGATCGCCGGGGTAAGCCCTGAGATCATGCGGAACGCCCTGGATCAGGCCAAGCGAGGCAGACTCCACATCCTTTCGATTATGAATCAGACCATCAGCAAGCCCACTGCCAAGATCAGCGAATTCGCCCCTAAAATCGTCACCATGAAGATCGAGGTTGATAAGATCGGCGCCCTCATAGGTCCTGGAGGGAAGAACGTGAAGGCCCTCTGCGAACAGTACAGCGTCAGCATCAATACTGACAATGACGGCACCGTTACGATTTATGGCAAGAATGCCAAAGATGCTGAAGAGGCTAAGGCCGCGATCATGGGCATTGTGGCGGACCCGGAAGTTGGCAAGATCTACAATGGCACCGTGAAGCGGATCATGGAATTCGGCGCCTTTGTGGAGATCCTCCCAGGCAAAGAGGGTCTGGTCCATATCTCCAAGCTCTCCCGCCAGCGTATTAACACGGTTACAGAGGTGCTCAAGGAAGGCCAGGAAATTCCGGTGAAGCTCCTGGAAGTTGATAAAATGGGAAGGCTCAACCTCTCGTACATCGACGCCATAGATCCTGACGGGGCACCGGCTGCGGATGAATCGCGTCATAACTCTGATGACAGCCATCATTCACGGCGTCCCCGAGAGGGGGGACGGGGGAATGACCGGCCACCCCGCCGGTATTAAGGAACCATGACTGATACCGGTCACCACCCTGTGGTGAAAATAGTAAAAAAAGAGCCTCGCATACTCCTGCCTCGGTACGAAACACCGGAGGCTGCGGGTATGGATCTGCGGGCTTGTCTTGAAGAGGCCCTGGTCCTCCCCCCGCTGGGGAGGCAGCGGATTCCCACCGGGCTTATCCTTGAGATCCCCAAGGGGTATGAAGGGCAGGTGCGGCCCCGGTCAGGGCTTGCTGCCAAACATGGGGTTACGGTGCTAAACGCACCGGGAACCATTGATGCGGATTACCGGGGAGAAGTAGCAATCATCCTGATAAACCTGGGAAGCGAAGCCTTTACCGTCAATGACGGCGACCGGATAGCCCAGTTAGTGATTACCCCGGTGTGCACTGCGGTGCTTGAGGAACAAACCAATGCGCCCTCATCGCTATCGGATACGGCACGAGGAGCCGGGGGATTCGGCTCTACAGGACTATAGGGGGATACCATGAATACCCGCCGCTCCCTATCCTGGACCTTATTCAGATACCTTGTTTTAGAAACGTTGTTCTCCTTTTTAGTGGCCTTTCTCTTTTTCTTCTTTATCTTTTTTGTAAACCAGCTCCTGCTCCTGGCCCAGGAAATATTGACTAAAAAGGTGCCCTTTCAGCAGGTTGCCTTGCTGCTCATCTACGCCCTCCCCTCAATCATTGCTTTGTCGGCGCCCTTCGCCGCCCTGGTGGGGACCCTGATGACCATAGGACGGCTGACTTCGGATAATGAAATCCTGGTGATGCTGTCTTCAGGTCTTTCCTATAGCACTATTTTTATCCCCACCTTGGCCGTAGGCATCATCATTTCCATCATTTCTTTTATTGCCAATGACGTACTCCTCCCTGCAGGAACCGTGCAGTACGTCCGCCTCTACCGGCGGATCCTCATTTCAACCCCTGCCCTGGAATTAGGGGCCAATTCGGTCAAGCGCTTCAAGGATACGGTGATTGTTACCGGCGCAGTAACCGGCACATCCATTGGGGATGTCTTCATCCTGGACAAAACCAGTGACGGGGAACGGCGGGTTATCATGGCTAAAAACGCGGAATTCCGGGATGCAGGGCGAGCAGGACTCAGCCTGGACCTCTCAGATGCTTTTATCCAGTCCTCCAAAGAAATTACCCGCCGGGACTACGACTATGCCTCAAGCGCTTTTTTGCGGTATTGGGTACCCCAGGAAGACATGATCCAGGCGGTTTCGACCATCGGCCCACGGGAGATGAGTTCCCTTGATGTGGGGCGGGAAATCAAGGGGAAGGAAGGCGATCTTCAGGATCGGCTGGATGAACGGTACAACCACATCCTGGATCAGGCCCTGGCCCTGGAAGACAGCCTCCGCAAGGGACCTCGGCAGGAAGCCTGGAACCGGAGGGGCAATTACTTTGCCGCGTATACCAAGGACATCCAAGCTGTGGAACTCCTGAAAAAAGACCGGAGCCTCCGCAATTACCGCCTTGAGTATTATAAAAAATTTTCAATCCCCCTAGGCGCCCTTTCTTTTGTCTTCCTGGCAGTTCCCCTGGGACTCTTGGCCAAAAAAAGCGGCCAAACCGTGGGCTTCATCTTTGGCCTCCTCATCGCAGTGGTGTACTGGGCCTTGATGTTCGTAGGACAGACCATGGGACTGCGTCTGGGGTATTCACCCTTTTGGACCATGTGGTTTCCGAACATCCTTGCCACCTCAGTTGGCCTGGTCTTATGTCTCTTGAGGATCAGGAGATGATCCTTGACCGGTACCTGGTTCGGCAATTCCTGCCGATTTTTGTGGTCGTGGCCTTCATGTTTGTATTACTCCTGTCCCTCATCGATCTCTTTGCCAACCTATGGCGCTACCTCAATTATGAGGTCCCCATCAGTCAGATTCTGAAAGTCTGCCTCTACTATCTGCCCAAAAGTTTTTCCTATGCCATACCCATTTCCCTGCTCTTTGCCGCCGCCTATACCCTGGGGGATCTCTATTCCCGGAACGAGTTGACCTCGATTTTCTCTTCAGGGATCCCCTTTTGGCGCTTTAGCAGCTCCCTCCTGGTCATCGGATTAGTAGCCTCGTTGTTTTCCTTTTATTTTGAGGATATTCTGGTCATCCCCACCTACAAGGTCAAAAACGACCTCAGCAAGACCCTTTTGCACCAGTCCCGTGGAGAGAAGAATTCGGATATCGTTATCAAGGCAAAGAACGGCAGGCTGATTTACGCGGTTGATTATTACGATCACGTTGCCCTGATCTTAAACGGCATCAGCATCATCGAACAAGGGGAGGACGGCGCCTTCCTGTCCCTGGTCCGGGCGCCCCGCGCATCCTGGACCGGAACCCACTGGTCCTTGGTAAACCCCCTTATTTATGAATGGGAAGAGGGCCTCTTACGGGCACACACCCTGGATGATACGGATATCTACGGGGAAAGTCCCGACACCTTCAGAAGAAACGCGGTGAACGTGGAGGAACTATCCGCCCATGAAGCGGCCCTATTGATTGATGATTTAAAAATAGCAGGGCTTCCCTTCATTACCGCCATGGCAGACTATTACCACCGGTATTCCTTTGCCTCAGTGTCCTTTGTGGTGATGATCCTCTCCATTTCCATGGGTGGCCGGTTCAGAAAGAACATCCTCCTTATGAGCCTCCTCTCAAGCCTGGTGGTGACCGTGGTGTTCTATGTCATGGAGATGATCAGCATGATGATGGCCAAACTCGGATACATCCCTCCAGTCCTGGGCGCCTGGTTTCCAGTAGGGATATTTGTGATCATCGGTGTGCTGCTCCTCCAGGGGGCTAAGACCTAGATATTGGCATTTAGCGGTTTTTGCCACCCTTGCCACGCCTTAAAGAAAAGAAAGAAAACGGAGGCTCCCATGGATAAGCAGCCCATTCCTTTTTCCCGCCCCTTTACCGGGAAAGAAGAAGAAGACGCGGTCATCCGGGTACTTCGTTCCGGCTGGCTTA
>JAITQK010000161.1 GCA_031288975.1 Treponema sp.
GGAGTGGCCATCATCGCCGAGCATATCAAGCTCCTCACCTATCTTCAGGATAAGGGTGGGGCGGACCTGCTCCCCACTACCATCGACAGCTACACCCGGCAGAACCGTTTCCAGAAGGCGGAAGAGGGAATAACAGAATCCATCAAGCTGAACAAGTCCATGCTGAATGGGTTTCCTGCGGTGAACCACGGGGTCTCTGGGTGCCGGCAGATCATCGACGCGCTGAATACCCCGGTGCAGGTGCGCCACGGTACCCCTGATGCCCGGCTCCTCACGGAGATAAGCTATGCCGGCGGGTTTACGAGTTACGAGGGTGGGGGTATTTCCTACAATATCCCCTATGCGAAAAACGCGGACCTGGCAAAGACCATCCGGGACTGGCAGTACACCGACCGGCTCACGGGCATTTACGAGGAGGCAGGAACCCCCATCAACCGGGAACCTTTCGGCCCCCTCACCGGGACCCTGGTGCCCCCCTGTATTTCCCATGCAGTGGCCATCATCGAAAGCCTCCTGGCTGCGGAACAGGGGGTGAAAAACATCACCGTGGGATACGGTCAGTGCGGTAATCTCTTGCAGGATGTGGCGGCTATCCAGACCCTCCAGAACCTTACCGACGAATACCTCCGGGCCAAGGGACACGGAGACGTGGTGGTAACTACGGTCCTGCATCAGTGGATGGGGGGCTTTCCCCAGGATGAGGCCAAGGCATTCGCGGTGATTTCCTGGGGCAGTACCGTGGCAGCCCTGGCCCATGCCACCAAGGTAATCGTCAAGACCCCTCACGAAGCCTTGGGGATTCCCACCATGGAAGCCAACGCCCAGGGCCTGCGTTGCACCAAGCAGATCATCACCATGCTGGGGGAACAGACGGTGGATACCAATTCCCTTATGGACGAAAAGGTGATCATCTCGGCGGAAACCCGGTGTATCGTGGATAAGGTCTTTGAACTGGGGAATGGCGATGTGGCCAGAGGTGCGGTCCGGGCCTTTCAATCGGGGGTGCTGGATGTGCCTTTTGCACCGAGCCGCTTCAATGCAGGGAAGGTCCTTCCTGCCCGGGACAACGAGGGGGCCATTCGCTTCTTCGACGCCGGAGCGCTGCCCCTCACCTCGGAACTGCTGGAGTTCCACAAACAGAAGATCGCGGCGCGGGCTAAGTATGAAAAGCGGGAACCCTCCTTTCAGATGGTTATTGATGACGTATACGCCATTAGTAAGGGAAGACTGGTAGGGAGACCTAATTAAGCCGCGGCTCAAGCCGAGGGGCTTTATGGTGGTCTTGGTACCGTATACATAGGAGAAAAAAATGAAAATTGTAAAAGCATTATGCGCCCCAGGACGTACAGGGTTCTTTTTTGATGACCAGCGGGCCATCAAGCAAGGGGCAAAGGCGGATGGGGCGAGTTATTCCGGGACACCGGTAACCCCTGGGTTCAAGGCGGTGCGTCAGGCCGGGGAAGCCATATCGGTGATGCTGGTTCTGGAAGACGGACAGGTGGCCTATGGGGACTGTGCGGCAGTACAGTATTCCGGGGCCGGAGGACGGGACCCGCTCTTTCTTGCCCAGGACTTTATCCCGGTCATTGAGCAGCATATTTTACCCTGGATCGTGGGAAAAGAAGCGGATAGTTTCCGGACCCTCGCAGGGGAGCTGGAACATAAGACCATTGACGGTAAACGGCTCCATACCGCCATTCGGTACGGGGTATCCCAGGCGCTCCTTGATGCGGTGGCCCGGGCGAATAAGAAGCTCATGTGTGAAGTCGTGGCTGGGGAATACGGCCTCACGGTCCGTCCTGAACCGGTTCCCATCTTTACCCAGAGCGGCGACACCCGGTACGACAACCCTGATAAGATGATCATCAAGGGCGCCCAGGTACTACCCCACGGGCTTATCAACAATGTCAAGACTAAGCTTGGTGAAAAAGGGGAACTCCTCCTGGACTACATTACATGGCTCAGGAACCGGATACAGCAGCTCCGCCATAACAGCTCCTACGCGCCGGTACTGCACCTGGATGTGTACGGTACCATCGGTCAGGTGTTTGGCAATGATAACTACAGAGGGATGGCAGATTACCTTGCCACGTTGAGTAAGGCCGCCGAACCCTTCAAGCTGCGGATCGAAGGGCCTATGGACGTGGAGGATAGGGAAAAGCAGATGCAGGCGTTGGCTGCCCTGACTAAGCTCGTGGACGAGCGGGGTATCCCGGTAGAGATTGTGGCCGACGAGTGGTGCAACACCCTGGAGGATATCCGCTACTTCGCCGATAACCGGGCGGGCCACATGGTGCAGATCAAGACCCCGGACCTGGGGGGCATCGGCAACATCGTGGAGTCGGTGCTCTACTGCAAACAAAAGGGCATCGGCGCGTACCAGGGGGGCACCTGCAACGAGACTGACCGTTCCGCCCAGGTGTGCGTCCACCTGGCCATGGCCACCCGGCCCGACCAGATCCTCGCCAAGCCCGGTATGGGGGTTGATGAGGGGTATATGATCGTCTACAATGAGATGCAGCGGATCATTGCCCTGCTGAACGCAACCGGTCCTGGCAGGGTCTGAGGATAATATGCCCTATTCAGACCGTATGCAGAAAAGCCATCTTTACAGCGTGTTTTTCGCCCCCCGGGGCTTTGATCGCATGGCCGACCTGGGGATGCAGATAGCTCAACAGTATCTCAGCCCCTTTGATAAGATCATCGGCCTGGTGGGAAGTGCGGGATCCGGCAAGAGCATGATGATCAAGGGGATGTTTCCCGGGCTGGAGTTGGTGAATGATGACGACGGGGTGAATGTGCGGCCCCTCCCCCTCTTGAGTGTGGGGGAGGAAGCCACGGGCTTTTACAGCCCCCACACCTACCATCTGGATATTCACTTCGAGGGGGCGTTCACCCAGATGCATGAACTCGCCCAGGCGATCCTGGATGCGGTCAACCTGGGCAAGCGGGTCATTGTGGAACACTTCGATCTCATCTACCCCTTCCTGAACCGCAATGCCCATCTCCTCATCGGAATCGGTGAGGAGGTGATCATCACCCGGCCAACGCTCTTCGGGCCAGAGCCTCAGGATATTGCCGATATCGTCTTCAAGTCCCAGACTTTCCGGCGCATGACCCACACCGCCGAAGACCTCTGCGAATGGGTGATGAAGAAACATGGCCTCACCGAACCCTTTCTCCACGCTGACGTGCGCCGCGGCTTTCTCTTCAGTTTCCAGGACAAGCCTGAATTACAGTGCTCTCTTGAGGAGCTGGAACAGGAGGTAAATGTCCTGATTGCCCAGGATATCCCCATCTCCTTTCATGATGATCTCCACATCCGCATTGGGGAGGAGCTGTGGCTCTGTCACGGTCCCCGGATGCATGTCCGCAGTACCGGAGAAATCAAGGAGTTCACCTTGAACAAGGAATACCTCGAGGAGCCTATCACCGGACGTTTCCTCCTGGTGGGGGTCGTGGGGGAGCAGGGTCATCAAAAGATAAGTGATTTAAACAAGATTGGATAACAGGGGGTGTTATGAGGATAATTGAGGCGGCGCTTATCACCGCCACGGTGAAGCGGCTCTGCATAGAAGCCAACCGAAATCTGCCAGAGGATGTGCAGGAATGTATCAGAGGTTGTCGGCGCAGTGAATCCTGGCCTGTGGCTCAGGATGTGCTGGACAAGATCATCACCAATTTTGAGCTGGCTAGGGAGCGGCAGGTACCTATCTGCCAGGATACGGGGATGGCCTGTGTGTTTCTGGAAATCGGCGCAGATGTGCATATTCAGGGGGATATCAGCGCTGCAATTGACGAGGGGGTACGACAAGGCTATGGTGAGGGCTATTTGCGGAAGTCCGTGGTGAAGGATCCCCTGAACCGGGTGAATACCGGGGACAATACGCCGGCCATGCTCTATGTTGATGTTGTCCCCGGGGACCGGCTTGCTATTACAGTAGCCCCCAAGGGGTTCGGCAGTGAGAACATGAGCCAGATCAAGATGCTCCGTCCTTCCGACGGGGTAGACGGGGTGATCGAGTTCGTCCTTGCCACGGTGGAGGCGGCAGGACCAAACCCATGCCCGCCCATCGTGGTGGGGGTGGGCATGGGCGGTACCTTTGATAAGGCCGCCCTCCTCGCTAAAAAGGCCCTGCTCCGTCCTCTGGGAGAGCGGCACCCTACCGCCTTCTACGCGGAGCTGGAAGCTATGCTCCTCAATAAAATCAACGCCCTGGGCATCGGGCCTCAGGGATTCGGGGGTGCTACCACCGCCCTTTCAGTGGCGGTGGAAACCATGCCCACCCATATCGCAGGGCTTCCCTGCGCCGTGAACATCAACTGCCATGTGGCGCGCCACGCCAAGGAGCTTATTTGAATGGAACACCGGATTGAGTTACCCCTGACCAGGGACAAGGCCGCCCTCCTCAGTGCAGGGGACACGGTATATTTAAGCGGCATCCTCTACACCGCCCGTGACGCCGCCCATAAGCGCCTCATCACCTTACTGGATGAAGGTAAGCCGCTCCCCTTCCCCCTGGAGAATGCGGTTGTGTACTATGTGGGTCCCACCCCGGCGGCTCCAGGGCAGATCATCGGCTCCGCAGGTCCTACCACGAGCTACCGTATGGACGCCTATACTCCGCGCCTCTTGGACCTGGGTATGCGGGGTATGATCGGCAAGGGCAAGCGTTCACCTGAAGTGGTGGAGGGGATGAAACGGGCAGGGGCCGTGTACTTAGGGGCCATCGGCGGCGCCGGAGCCTTGTTGTCAGACTGTATTAAGGCCGCCGAAGTCATTGCCTTTGACGATCTGGGACCCGAGGCCATCCGCCGCCTCAGCGTGCAGGACTTCCCTGTGGTGGTGATCATCGACCATTGGGGGAACAACCTCTACCAGACCGGCAGGGAGGCGTATTTGGGGAGTATACGAACCTCATGGTAATCTTAGATTTGAGGGGAGTAGTATATGCAATTTTTCCGGGTAAGTGAGCTGGTGCGGGGAATTACAGCATGAAGACGATACTGTGCTATGGTGATTCCAATACCTGGGGTTATAATCCCCATACTGGTGGACGATATGATCACAAGACCCGCTGGCCCATGGTGTTGAAAACCTTACTCAATGGTGGCTCGTCTGAAGATGATCCTGCCTGGTGGGTGATTGAGGAGGGCCAGAACGGAAGAACGAGCTGCCGGGATGACCCCGTGGAAGGGGACCGGAACGGACTCCGCCAGCTCATCCCCATTCTGGAAAGCCATAAGCCCCTGGACCTGGTAGTGGTTATGTTGGGAACCAACGATCTGAAGCCCCGTTTCAGCCCCCTTCCTTACGATATTGCCCGGGGGGTACAGCGCGTTGTAACCGCCATCCAGGACTCCCGCACCGGTCCAGATGAATCAAGCCCCGAGGTGCTCATGGTATGTCCCCCGCCAACAGTGGATGCTCCTGCTTTCAAGCAGATCTTTGGGAATAGTATTGAATTATCCAAGAAGCTCCCTCCCTTTTACCGTCAGCTTGCTAAAGAAAGCGGGGTCCTCTTTCTGGATGCCGGAACAGTGATCCAAACCAGTAAAGCCGACGGCATACACCTTGAACCGGAGGGGCACCGAAAACTGGCGGAAGCAGTGGTAGACTTAGTAAAGAGCATTGTCTAGCTTTTAAAATAATAGATTCGGGATGCTCAAAATCAAAGTCTTTGAATATTCCTCGACATCATCATGGAGCGTTTCCTAGTTGCCTTTCAAGGAAAACAGATAATCACCCACCGCTTCTCTTATAGCGATTTTATACGGGCAGCCCATCGTGGCAAAAGCCTTCTTGACAAAACTTAATGATATGTGGTATAAAATTTTTCGTGTTATATACTAATAATAAATATAACAGGTAACTTCCTGCGTGTTATATCATGGATGTGGGGGGATATACGCGGGGAATGGGCGTATAAAAGAAGTTATGTGCAATAGGGGCTAAATTTTTTTGAAATTATTATGTTAAGCGCCTTCGGCGCTAGTTAGTATAAAAGAACTTGACATTTATAAAAATGTGGTATATGGTTAAAAAATCAATGGTTTTAGAAGGGGTATAAATGGCTAAATATATCGTTTTGAGTTTTTTTGTATTACTTTCTCTTTCTTGTGCAACTACAGGGAAAGGTTCTCTTAATGATCCTTATAGACCCATTTCTGAGAATGAAATGTCAAATTATGTTATTGTGGAAACGATACAAGTAAATTTCACCGCTGAAGAAATCGGGCCATTGTTTATAGGGAATATGGTTACCAAACCAATAAAAGAAAGAGCCTATCTTCAATTAAAAGGAGAAGCGGGTAAAAAGTACCAAGGAACATTTGATATAAAAAATATAATTATAATACTAAAAGAAGAGCACGATCATGATATTAATGAATGGATAGCAACAGGAGATGTGGTTGTTCCAAACATTGCAAGAGAAACGGCAATAGCCGTAGAAAGTTCTCTGACTCTTGCGGCAGAAGAATTAAAAAAATTATTACCAAAAGATGTAAAAATAGCAATAATGTATATAACATCGTCAGATACTGTCATGACGGAATATATAGCAGACGAATTAGAATACATATTGGTAAATGACGGATATGTAGTTATAAATAGAACAGAATTAAACCGAATCCGGGCAGAACAAAATCTTCAACTTAGTGGAGAAGTTGATGATGAAACGGCAGTATCAATAGGAAAATTTATAGGAGCAAGCATAATAATAACGGGAAGTATAAGTGGTACTGAAAGTACAAAAAGGTTAAGATTAAGAGCAATAGATACGGAAACAACACAAGTAATTGCAGTTGTCTCTGAAAGGCTGTAAAAAATATAAAGTTAGAAATGGAGTACGCCCCTACTGTGCATAACAGGACTGTATATGCTTCGCCGCCTTACGGTGGCTCAGGCTACGAAAAACTCCAGTCGGCGCTTCGCGTTGCTTTAGGCGGGCCAAAACGTCATATACAACCGGAACGTTAGGCGCAATTTTCGTAACTTTAATATACAAAAAATAAAACTATATCTGTTGAAACGCAATGATAATGTCCTCTTGTAAACGCAATAGAAATGTCCCCTTTGGTAGAATGCAGGCAGGAGGCAACGATGGCCAAGAGACTACCAATGGGACAAAAAGAAGT
>JAITQK010000021.1 GCA_031288975.1 Treponema sp.
TCAGTACAATGTCTGCCGACTCCATCGCCACATCAGTACCGCTGCCAATGGCAATGCCGATGTCCGCCTGGGCCAGTGCGGGAGCGTCGTTAATACCGTCCCCCACCATTGCCACTTTCCGGCCTTCTTCCTGGAGCTTCTTCACCTCATTGGATTTATCCTGGGGCAGCACTTCCGAAAGTACCCGGTCTATCCCGACTTGTCGGGCAATAGCGGCAGCAGTTTTTTTATTGTCCCCGGTGATCATGGCAACCTCAATGCCCATCTGGTGCAGGATCTCGATAGCTTGTTTACTGCTTTTCTTGAGCACATCCGCCACCGCCACAATACCTGCCGGTTTTCCCTGGTTATTACCATCAAGAACGGCAACGTACATCGGTGTTTTACCTTCTCCCGCGAGCCGGTCACTATCGGCTTCCAGTTCCGCCAGGGGAATGTTGCGTTCATCCATTAGCTTCCGGTTTCCCACTAAAACGTGCATACCCTGTACATCCGCTTCAATGCCCAATCCCGTAAGCGAAGCAAAATTATCCACCTTAACCAGTTCCAGCCCCCGCTCCTGTGCAGCCCGCACAATAGCTGCCCCCAAGGGATGCTCACTCCCCTTTTCAACAGAAGCCACAATCCGCAACAATGCATCATCACTCTCCAGCGCTGCCGAAGGATATAAGGCTTCACTCCTCACTATATCGGTCACTTCCGGTTTCCCTTCGGTGATCGTACCGGTTTTGTCAAAGACAATGGTTTGGATCTTATGGGTGGTTTCCAGCGCTTCACCGCCTTTAATCAGAATACCGTTTTCCGCTCCTTTACCAGTGCCCACCATGATCGCTGTAGGTGTCGCAAGACCCAGAGCGCAGGGGCAGGCAATAACCAGTACGGAGATAAAGATGGTCAGGGAGAATTCTAGCGGTGATTTTCCCGCAGGTAAGCTTATCAGTCCTGCAGAAGTCGTGGTGAACCAGGCAATTCCCGCAATCACCGCAATGGCACAGACAATAGGAACAAAATAGCCTGAAACAATATCTGCCAATTGGGCAATAGGCGCCTTGGAACCTTGTGCGTCTTCCACCAGCTTGATAATTTGGGCTAGGGCCGTATCACTGCCGATTTTAGTCGCCTTAAACTGGATGACGCCATTGGTGTTGATAGTGGCGGCGTACACCGCATCGCCTGCTTTTTTGTCTACCGGCATACTCTC
The DNA here is from genome assembly GCA_031288975.1 of Treponema sp. Lineage (GTDB taxonomy): Bacteria > Spirochaetota > Spirochaetia > Treponematales > Breznakiellaceae > JAITNP01. The sequence continues at coordinate 1,202 of JAITQK010000021.1, forward strand.
CCCGGTGAGCATGGATTCATCAATGGAGGTGCTGCCTTCAGTTACCGTACCGTCCACTGGGATTTTCGTCCCTGGTTTTACCACGATAATATCCCCTGGTATCACTTCATCAATGGGGATCTCTTTCTCTACGCCGTTCTCAATAGTGATGGCAGTTTTCGGCGCAAGGCCCATGAGTTTCTTGATAGCCTCGCTGGTTCTACCCTTGGAGACCGCTTCCAGTGTTTTACCCAAAAGAATCAAGGCGATGATCACCCCGGCACTTTCAAAGTAGAGGGAATCCACTGCATGGAAATTGCCCTGATAAATCTGCCATACATTATAGAGACTGTAGACAATCGCCGCTGTTGTCCCCAGGGCAATGAGGGAATCCATGTTAGGACTGCGCTGTATGAGGGCCTTGAAGCCGACCGTATAAAACCGGTACCCCACCGCGATAATCGGGATGACCAGTAGCAGTTCCACCAGGGCATAAATAAGCGGAAAATTCATGGGCGCCAGGGCCTTTGGAAAGGGCAGGGAAAAAACGGTAATCATGGGAACCATTGCAATGTACAAAAGCGGCAGGGCAAGGGAAATGGCAACGATAAATTTGGTCTTGAGCACCTTTATGGCTTTTTCCTTGCGGAGCTTGTCTTCATCAACCGCTCCCTCTTTGGAGAAATCCAGAGCCTTGTACCCGGCCTTTTCGATGGTTTCCTTAATCCCGGAAATCCGTATTTTATGAGGATCGTACAGGATGGTCGCTTTTTCCGTGGCAAGGTTTACCGTAACCGTTTCAATGCCCTCCAGTTTGCGGATAGCCTTTTCAACCCGCGCCGAACATGCCGCGCAGGTCATACCTCCAATCGGTATGGTAACGGTAGATCCTGCTGATTTCTCCAGAACCTCATACCCGATTTTGATGACCACCTCTTTAATAGCAGAAAGCGTTTGGGGAGGCGCATATTCCACAAAGAGTTTTTCACTGGCGAGGTTTACCGTTGCCGTAGTAACGCCTTCCAGTTTCCGCACTGCTTTTTCAATCCGGCCTGCGCAGGCCGCGCAGGTCATACCGCCAATACTCAAGGTCTGGTTTTCCATAGTTTCTCCTTTGTAACCCCTTACCGTAAGTTAAAGGGCTTTAAGATTTTATCCACTTCTATTGGTTTTCCGTTTTCATCGTCCACCGTAACTTTGGCGAACACCCAACCTTCGATGGTAGCAGGATTCACGCCCGCGGCGATGAAAGGTGCGGGGTTAAGCACAAACACGATGTCTTTGTCGTTCGTACCCATATCCTTTGCCCACTCAAACAGGTTTCCGTTCCCAAGGCTTACGCCGTAATGGTCAAGGGCGCCGTGATACCCGATGCTCTGGCGTTTCAGGCGGACAAGCTCCTGGTATGAGGCAAGCGGAGTCGGCTCACCTGTGTATTGTAATGTTTCCTGTCCCAGTTTTGTGCCCACCATAATGGTACCGTCATACACCGTGATGGTTTCAGGGAGGCGGTTTACGTCAAGCCCTGCGTTGATAAACGGCGCAGCGTCACATTCGAGCATCACATCATAGAGGGGGCTTTGGGAAAAGTCTTTGCTCCAGATGAATTTTGCCTGCCCGTCAGGTGATGTGAGGGACCAGCCACCGTTCGTATCGTCAGCAGTGATACGCTGTTGTTCCAGAACCGCCTGAAACGAGGCAACCGAGTTCTTGCCCACAACGTCTAAATTGTTGCATGATGACAACGCAAGAAGAAGCGCCGCTGTGCCCAGGTATGATACCGGTGTTTTATGCTTTTTCATGTATATCCCCTTTAACTCCGCTTCCACTGGGCGAAAATTTCTTTTGCCCTGGTCAGATATAGTTTGCTGATGGTAATAGTAGTATCTGTTACCGTTTTATTATCCGCAAAGATCGGAACCGGATTACAGCCGCCAGATCGCCTTTCGACCATGTTCATTCTGAACCGGTTGCCGCAGTTCTGGCATACCAGCACCGTTCCCTGCTGCTTGTAAAAGCCCCGGCCTGAACCATAGCAAACCTGACAGGTATTAAAGGCCGTCCGTATCGTACCATCCGGGGCCTTTACCGCCAATACTTCGATACGGGTCCCCTGAATATCCACCGGGAAAAACACGGCGTTCTCCGTAATTTCTCCAATGTTGATAACCAGGTCCTGGTCGGTGATGACCGGCTTTACCATATTCAAGGCACCTGAGTTCTGTGCAAATACCGCAGCCCCTGCTGTCAATAACAGCAACAGGGTAATAAAAAATCTGTTCATTTCTGAACCTCCGCAGTTTATTCTTTTTTCCTTTTTCTGGAAAAAAAACAGATACAAAAACAATTACCACTTGTTTTTTATAATATAATATACTATTGTGAGGAAATTATGAGGAAATAAAAAATTATGAAAGATAGACCAATGGTTTTAGTCGTAGATGATGAAGAAAAAATCCGTTCCCTGGTTAAATCCTACCTGGAAATAAGCGGATACACGGGCCTGTGTGCCCAAAACGGCAGGGAGGGGATGGAGCTTTTTAACAAAAATCCCGTATCCCTGATACTCCTTGACCTCATGCTTCCAGATTTGAGTGGGGAAGCATGGTGCCGGAAAATCCGGGAAGTCTCGGATGTTCCGATTATAATGATCACTGCCAAGGTGGATGAGGAAAGTATCATCCAGGGTCTCAATATCGGGGCGGATGATTATGTGTGTAAGCCCTTCAGCCCCCGGCAGCTCATGGCGCGGGTCGAGTCGGTCTTGCGGAGAACCAGGAATACTCAAAAGACCGATCCGTGCCTTGTCTATGATGATTTAACTCTGGATACGGAAAAGCGGAGCCTCAGTCGTAAGGGGGAAGCCATTACCTTAACTCGTGATGAGTACCATATCCTTGCCCTGCTTATGTCCCGGCAGACCAAAATATTTACTCGGGATGAAATACTGGAACATATAAAAGGTGAAACCTATGAGGGCTTTGACCGCTCAATTGATACGCATATAAAAAACCTTCGCTCTAAAATAGGAGATGATCCGAAGGCACCAAAATATATTGTTACCGTTTATGGTATGGGATACCGCTTTGGCGGACAGAAATAATGCAGGGAAAAAAATGATTAGTCTGCAAAACCGCCTAACCCTGACATACTCCCTGTTTATCAGCATCGCCCTCTTGGTATTAACCATGATAGTAAACCAATTTACCGCTTTAATATTTACCGGGTTGATCAAGGGAAACATTGCTGAAAAGAACCGTGAAATAGTCATGATAATGAATGAACAGTACCATCCGAATAGTAATGGTTTTGATGCAATCACCGTTGAAGCAATGGGCATGTATTTTGCCCATGAGGGGTATATCCTCAGCTTGGAAGATGAAAAGGGGAGGCTTATCTGGGATGCCCGTTCTTGTGATATGCAGCAATGTACCAAAGTATTAAACGATATTACCGAACGGATGGAAAGCATCTTTAGTTTAAACGGAGCATTGCAGAACCAAAGCTACCCTCTTACCTACAATAGCCAGACCATCGGGACGGTAACTATAGAAACCTACGGTCCCTTTTTTTACAGTGAAACAGAAACACAATTCCTAGCTTCAATAAACCGACTGCTCTTAGTGGCAAGCGCTGTTTTTATCCTCTTGAGCATCGTCGTTTCTGTTCTGCTGTCCAGGACCATAGCCCGTCCCATACTCAAAGCAGGGGAAGCGGCCTGGCAGATCGCGCTGGGTTACACCAGTGGGAGCACCCATCATACCCTGGGCATCAGAATACCGGATACCTATAAAACGCGGGAGCTGGCGGAACTTTCCCACTCAATCAATAAACTGGCAGAAGAACTGGAAGAAGGGGAACGCCGCCAAAAGCGGCTCACTGTGGATATTGCCCATGAATTACGCACTCCCCTCACCTGTTTGCAGGGGACTATTGAAGCCATGATTGACGGGGTTTGGAAACCGGACACAGAACGGCTGGTAAGCTGCCATGAGGAAGTCATACGCCTTACCAAACTGGTGGAGGATTTGAATACCCTGACCCATCTTGAATGGAACGATATCGACCTTAATAAGACCGATTTCGATCTTTCAAAATTGCTGCACCTTACGGTGGAACAATTCATGCCCCTGGCTCAGGAGAAGGGCATTGCCCTCAAGGTAAAGCTCCGGGAAAGCCCCATCATTGCCGATTATGACCGGCTTAAACAGGTTTTTATTAACCTCTTGTCTAATGCGATCAAGTACACCGACTGCGGGAGCGTTACGGTAAGTATTGAAAAGGGGGAAAAAAACTGGGCCATAAGGATTGCTGATACTGGTATAGGTATACCGGAAAGCGATATCCCCCATGTTTTTGAACGGTTCTACCGTTCCGATAAATCCCGGAACCACAGTACCGGCGGGGCCGGTATCGGCCTTACCATAGCCGCGACCATTGTTGGGGCACATGGGGGAAGTATCAGTGTTGAAAGTGAAAATGGCAAAGGGAGCGTATTTACGGTACAGGTATGAACACCGCTTAACCGGTTTGTTTGTACCTGTTCACAGGATTGCCCGTATACAATTCGATGTATGCCTCATCTAACCGTAAACCGGCGAAAGCCCTCCAATCCCCACCCCCATGAACAGTTACTATTTCTTTTTGTCGTACATCACTTAATAGCGGCTTCCCTCACTCCGCTTTTTTTTCGCCGTCTTCTAACATAAACCCCTTGAGGTTCCGTTTTTCCGGGTC
>JAITQK010000234.1 GCA_031288975.1 Treponema sp.
GGTCATTCTTCCGGGGTGAACTCCGTAGCGTTCAGCCCCGACGGGAAACAGATACTTTCGGGGTCTTATGATGCCACGGTGAAACTGTGGGATGTGGCAAGCGGGCGTGAAATCCGCTCCTTCCTGGGTCATTCTTCCGGGGTGACCTCCGTAGCGTTCAGCCCCGACGGGAAACAGATTCTTTCGGGGTCTGCGTTTTATGAGGGAGATCGTTGGATGGGAGAGATAAAACTGTGGGATGTGGCAAGCGGGCGGGAAATCCGCTCCTTCCTGGGTCATTCTAGCTGGGTGGAATCCGTAGCGTTCAGCCCCGACGGGAAACAGATACTTTCGGCGTCTTTGGATGACACGGTGCGCCTGTGGGATGTGGCAAGCGGGCGTGAAATCCGCTCCTTCCTGGGTCATGATGGCTCGGTAAGCTCCGTAGCGTTCAGCCCCGACGGGAAACAGATTCTTTCGGGGTCTGAAAATTTCTGGGTTCGCGATGGGGATAACACGGTACGCCTGTGGGATGTGGCAAGCGGGCGGGAAATCCGCTCCTTCATGGGTCATGCTGAATCGGTGTGGTCCGTAGCGTTCAGCCCCGACGGGAAACAGATACTTTCGGGGTCTTATGATAAGACGGTGCGCCTGTGGGATGTGGCAAGCGGGCGGGAAATCCGCTCCTTCGAGGGACATTCCAGCTATGTGAACTCCGTAGCGTTCAGCCCCAATGGGAAACAGATACTTTCGGGGTCTGGGGATACCACTACCCGCATCTGGGACACCTCCACTGGCGAGGAACTTGCCCAGCTCGTCTCCTTCGATGACGGTGAATGGGTCTGCATTACCCCCGACGGCTTTTACAACGCCTCCCCCAAGGGCGACCAGCACCTCAACGTGCGTGCCGGCAGCAACGTCTACGGCATCGACCAGTACCGCGCTTCCCTCTATAAACCGGCAATCGTGGCGGCGCAGCTTGCCGGGAACGGCGATGGGTGGCTTGCGGATTCCCAGACTGTCATCCAGAACGTCGCGTCCATTGTGCCTCCTGTCGTCATCATCCGTAACCCCGAAAGCGGGAGCGCCGTGAACCGCGGGGAAGTAGAACTGTCTGTGTCTGTGGTAGACCAGAACCAGCCCATCAAAAGCGTCAAGGTGCTGGTGAACGGGCGGCTGGTGGGGAGCGATGAACTGAGCCGCCTCTCCGGCAGCCGGGGTCTGGTGGTAGAAGCAGCGGGGCTTGCGGTAAGCGGGACTGAACACCGCGTGGATTTTCGCTTCTTCATCAGCCTCGAAAGCGGTACAAACCACATCGAGGTACTCGCCGCCAACCCCTACTCAGAAGGCCGGGAAAGCGCGGAAGTAAGGTACCATACAACGGCGCAGCAGAACCTCCTCCCCAACCTCTGGATTCTCTCCATCGGCATCAACCACTACGACGATCCCGCCATCCCCGACCTTGATTACGCGGCCAACGACGCACGGGAGATCATCGACGCTTTCAAAGCCCAGGAGGGGAAGCTCTACCGGCAGGTAAACAGCCGTCTCCTCGCCGACAGCAGCCCAATCCCGCCCACCAGGGATAACATCCTTGATAACCTCGACTACCTGAGACAGGCGGGCCAGCGCGACGTAGTGATGTTGTTCATCGCCGGCCACGGTATTAACGATGAGGGCGGCAATTTCTTGTTTCTACCCTCCAACGCAGGCTTTGCAGCAGACGGTGCGGTGCGGCGCTCAGGCGCGATAAGCCACCGCGACATCTATTCTGTGCTGGATGTACCAGGGAAGAAACTGGTGTTCATCGATTCCTGCCATTCCGAGGGCGTGAGCGGGAAGAAGACCCGCGCCGTGGACAACAACACCCTGGTGCGTGAACTGATGGATTCCAACGCCGTGATCTTCACCTCCAGCCGTGGCAGCGAGCTATCCCAGGAGAGCCGTGATTACAGCCACGGTGTCTTCACCTACGCGATTATCCAAGGGATGCAAGGCGCAGCGGACCTGGTAAAAGACGGGGTGGTGAGTATGAAGGAGCTTGACGCTTATGTGTCAGCTGAGGTTCCCCGTCTGACCCGCGGGGCGCAGCATCCCACCACGAACACGCCAGACGGGTATGTGGACTTTAGTGTTGCAGCAGTGAAATGAGGTGAAAAGAGCGGTCATACATACTGGGAATGGACACGCTCTTTATACCGGCGCCACAAAACCTTCGACGCTCCGGGAAAGCAGCCTGTCCAGGAGCGGCTTGGGATACCTGCACGTTCGGCTGTCCTTGCCCCAAGCTGCGGTATAAGTTCAGCGGCAAGTTGGGCCATGCCTCGAGTAGATGGAAATTCATGAGCGCTTGACAGCCTCTGTGCAGATTCTGTTCCTACCTGTTGTCTTTGCGGCGTACAAATGCTTGTCGGCGCTGCAAATAAAGTCTTTTACCAAGTCATTGTCCCCGGGGACGGTGGAAACCACCCCAATGCTGATGGTCACGGCGGTCATTTCGCTCCCGTCTGCGGTGGGTACCTGCAAGTCCTCCACATCGGCGCGTATGCTTTCGGCAATCAAAAGGGCCGCCTCAAGTCCGGTATCCGGCAGCAGGACGCCGAATTCCTCGCCCCCAAGCCGGGCGGGAAGGTCGGCAGGGCGCTGGGCCTTTGCTGAAAAAATTTTTGCCACCGCCTTAAGCAGCGTGTCCCCTTGGGGGTGGCCGTAGGTGTCGTTGTAATGCTTGAAGTTATCAAGGTCCATCATCAAAAACGAAAGCCACGTTTTTTCCCGGGTAGCCCGCCGCCATTCCATTTCCAGCCGGTCGTCAAAGCTCCTCCGGTTCGGAATATCCGTTAATGCGTCCATAAGGCCCAGTCGCTCGATGGTACGCATCTGGCGCACTATCTCCATCTGCGTGAATATGCGGGCTTTGACGAGGGCGGGTTTGAAAGGTTTTTTGATATAGTCCGCCGCGCCCAGCCGGAGTCCTTTTTCCTCGTCGTCTTCGCTGTCCAGTCCGGTAATGCAGATGACGGGGATTTTTTTGGTACTGGGGTCCTCTTTCAGTTTTGTCAGGACCTCAAAGCCGTCCATCTCCGGCATGAGGATATCCAGAAGGATTAAGTCGGGTTTGTTTTTTCCGATAAGCTGCAGCGCCTGCGCCCCGGATTTTGCCATATACACAGAATATTCCGCAGATAAAATCTGATTAAGCACTGCCAAATTTGCTTTCTCATCGTCAACCGCCAATATGGAATACATTCGTTATACCTCTATATAGTAGTTTCATCCTCATTCATACCCTTATGGAACCTGCTTCTCAAGCGGCATATTTCCCGCAATCTTTTCCCTGATTTGGTTGAGTATTTCCGCTGCTTCTGGAAAATCAAAATCTTCAATACGGGCGATCAGTTCTTCATATTCTTCTCCCGCAGGCGCCAGTACCTCCCGTATAGTATCCAGCAGATTAAGGCTGCTGGCGCTGCTGGATTTAAGCAGGGGTTCCAGTTTTTGGATAAAGGCAAGCGCCCTGGTTATGTCAAGATCCCCTGCTTTATAGGTCTTCCTCACAGGGGCAGGCGCAATTAATTCAAGCTCGGCCATCACCGCGTTAAATTCTTTTTCCAGAGTATCCCAGGTACTTTTCGCAAGGGGAACGGCTTTGCTTTTAACTTCCAATGCTTTTTCCACAGCCAGGGCCGCAGCCCCGAGGGTTTTTGCGCCAATCAGGTTTGCAGTGCTTTTGAGGGTGTGGGCTATCCGGCGTGCCGATTGCTGATCTTCCGCCTCCAGAGCTGTCGTGATATTTTGCATATCCATACTGTGGCTGAACTTAAAATCTGTTAAAAGCTGTTGATACAGGGGTTTACTGCCCACGGCATTCGCGATCCCTACAGTACGGTCAATCAAAAGACCGCCATTATTTTCGCCATATTCCAGGCTTTCCGTCCCGGTTGTGCTCGCCAATAGAGGTTTTGGGGTTATTATTTCCGGGGGCAACCATTTGACAAGCAGCCGGTTGAGTTCCTGGGCATCAATGGGCTTGTACAGGAAATCGTTCATACCGCTCCCCAGAAAAAGCTCCCGGGCGCCTGACACGGCATTTGCGGAAAGCGCGATAATGGGAACGGTCCGGTGCCATACCTTGTCCACCCCACGGATCCGGGCGGTTGTTTCAATGCCGTCCATTTCGGGCATCATGTGATCCATAAAAATAAGGTGATACTGTTTTTCTTTTATTTTTTTCAAGGCTTCTATGCCGCTTTCGACCGCATCGGCCCGGATATTGTGCTTCTCAAGATAGGCAACAGCCACTTTAAGATTGATGGCATTGTCATCGACGACCAGGACCTTGGCGCTGCCGTCGGTAACATACAGGCTCAAGGCCGCCGTATGTTTTACCTTGTCTGGATCGCCTTCCGGGAGGGGCAGCAAAACGGTGAATACCGAACCTTTGCCGTATGTGCTTTTCACGTCAATGTGCCCGTGCATCATATCGGTAAAACGCTTCGTGATGGGCAGTCCCAGCCCCGTACCGGTAATACCCCGGTTTTTGGGGGTGTCAAACTGCTCGTACCAATCAAAGAGCTTTGAGAAATGCTCTTCCCGGACACCGATGCCTGAATCTTCCACCTGAAAGGCCGTATAGACCTGGTCATTTTCAGTAACCCGTTTCACCTGGAAATCCACAAAGCCATCCTCTGTATACTTGATGGCGTTGCCCAGAAGATTGGTGACTATCTGCCTGATGCGCAGGTCATCGCCGTACACAATATGCGGCACGTCGTCGTCAAAACGATAGCGGAATTCCAGCCCCTTGTTCTCTGCCATAAAACGGTTCAGAGAGACAATATTATCGTACAGGTTCAGGAGGTCAAAATGAACGAGCGCCAGTTCCATCTTGTTGCTCTCAATTTTGGAGAAATCGAGGATGTCGTTGATAATCTGCAAGAGGGACCTGGACATGATCCGCAGATCGTGAAAAAATTCCTTTTGCCGTGCGTCCATATTATCCATGCGTATCAGATCGCTCATGCCAATAATGGCGTTCATGGGCGTCCGTATTTCATGGCTCATGGAAGCTAGAAACCTGCTTTTTGCGGTGTTCGCGCTTTCGGTACGCTTGAGATCATCGATATTAAAGATTCCACCTATTACGACCACCGGCTTGCCGTCTTTCCATTTGATACCCCGCCCGGAAGTAACGGCCCACAGGTACGCTCCGTTTTTATGGCGCATTCGGAGTTCAGACCGGTAATAATTCGCCACCCCGGAAACATAATCCTCAATATCCCGCATCACGCGGCCAAAATCATCGGGGTGTACAATATCGATCCATTTTGAGGGCGGATCGCGTATAACGCGGTCATAAACCCCTATTTTGGTTATTTCCCCTGGGGAATAGCCGAACTCCCGCTCTAAATGATAGCTGAACGTGATTTTGTCGGTCCCTGCGTTGGCTTCCCAATAGGTGAATTTGTTTATGTCCGCCATAAGATCCAGGTGGTTTCTTTTGAGGCGGAGTTCCTCTTCAGCCTGCAAAATCTCTTTTTCTTTTTCGTTTATGCTCCGTAAATCACGGCAGTATACGATGATATGATAGCTGTCTTTCCACGCAATACGGATAAGGATAGTTTCTGTGGGCAATAGTTCGCCCCTGGCAGTCAGGTAGGTACATTCGAACTGGTAATACCCGGTCTCAAGGGTCGTTTGTAAAGCCCCAATCCCCCGGACGTGGGTGGCAGAACCATCGCTCTGGTATTCTGGAATGAAGCTTAGGGGGAAGGTCTTCAGGAACTCCTCCTTATCGGTCACACCGAACACCCGCAGCGTTTCTTGGTTGCAATCAATGAGGTTGAGGTTTCCGTCCCACATCGTGCAGATGAGCGGCGAGGTGTCCAGCATCCGGCGCATACGCTCTTCGGCTTCGTTCTTTTCGTTTTGGGCGGCGATGAACTCCCGCAGATCACGGGAATAGGCTGCCAGGAGATAATCACCTTTCCAGCGAATCCTCCGGAGGATTGTCTCCGCCGGCAGAGACTCACCTTGGATGGTGCGGTACATCCAGTCAAAACGCTGGTAACCGGTTTCAAAGGCCGCCTTGCCTAGCCGCTCGGACTTTTGGATGGTTAGCTCCCCATCAGGTTGAAATTCGGGATTCAAAGCAAAGAACCTATTGAGATAATCGGCCTTGTCTTTCAATCCAAAGAGATCAAGGGCCTCTTGGTTGCAGTCGATCATGACCGCATTTTTGTCCCAAAGGGTGCAGGCAAGCGGGGTGGCATCCAGCATGGCCCGGACACGTTCCTCTGCTTCCCGGGTCTCTTTTTCCTTTTCATAGATGCCGCGCAGGTCACGGGAATAGGCCGCCAGGCGGTAACCGCCCTTCCAGGAGATCCTCCGTAAGGTCGTCTCCACTGGCAGGGGCTCGCCCTGGGCAGTACGGTACATCCAATCAAAACACTGGTACCCAGTTTCAAAGGCCGCCTTGATATACCGCGCTGCTTTTTCGCTGGTTGCCTCTCCGTCGCTCTGATATTCGGGATTCAAATCAAAGAACCCGTTGATATAATCGGACTTTTCTTTTACCCCCAGGAGATCAAGGGCCTCCTGGTTGCAGTCGATCATGTTCCCCTTTTCGTCCCACAGAGAACAGGCTAGGGGAGTGGCGTTCAGCATGGCCAGGGTGCGTTCCTCCGCTTCCTGAGTCTCTTGTTCCTTCTGCCGCATTGTTTGCTCATTCGCCTTGAGTTCAGTGAGATCCCGGACATACGTTGCGACGCACCAGCCACCCTGCCCATTAACGCGCACCACGGTAACTTCCGCGGGAAATACCCTGCCCAAGGACGTCACGTGATACCATTCAAAATGCATAGAGTCACCGGTTTTTATAACCATACGAACACGGTTCAGCGCATCGGTAAAGCTGAACAGGCCGTTAGGCTGATATTCAGGCATAAATTTGAAAAAAAGGTCCCTGAACTCCTGTTTTGATTGAGTGCCAAAGAGGTTAATCGCTTCCATGTTGCAGTCATAAACCTGCCCGTCTCCATCCATAAGAAAACAGGCTAGTGGCGTTGCGTCCAGCATAGTCCGGGTCCGTTTTTCCGACTCAGCGTTCTTTGCCTCAGTACCATCATGGCATAAAGCGAATACACCGTCAAATACACCGTCATCGTCAACGAGGCGGGACCCTTGAATAGTAAACAGCCTTTTTCCCCCGATACCGGGAAAATTCATGAGAACTTCGGCGTTTACGGTTTCATTGCCTTTTTTAAGATAGTCAAAAAGCTCCAGGACAGGCCCGGCAAGCTCTGCATTTCCCGTAAGCTGATGCAGTTCATTGAGGCTTCGTCCGTTGATGCGCTCAAAATCATCAACCCCCATAAGTTTCAGAAACGCATTGGAACAGTAGACAAGGCGGCTTTCCCGGTCAAAGCGTAAAAGGGCGCTCGGTATCGTTTGAAAGAGCAGTCCCATGTACCTTTCAAGCGTTTTCTGCTCATTCAGCTTCCTAGGATCAGGATTATTAGGGCCGGCGGCACCGGTAGCACTCTTTTTCATTAACATCTGCTCCCTGATTGCGTTTCATTAAAAAGCGATGCTACTATATACCAGACCGAACACGATAGTATGCACCGCTAAAATTATTATATTAAAATGTTCCACTTATTTCAAGCCACAAACTGCTCAATAGAGCCAGTATTTCAAAGTTTCAACGAGCCGCCACCCTCTAAAAATGCGCCATAGCAAGCTGTCCTTCCACCTGCCGGGGAGCCAATCGCTGAACCTTTTGAGCTTGTATTGAGTAAATATGACACTCTTTTGAAGCAATGTCCACTATGGGGTATGCAACGAAATACGCCTCCTCACATTTTTGTAAAATAGATATAAAAACAGTTGAAAAAAATCATTATGTATGTTAAAATAAATAAATTGATAGAGGAATAATAACAGGGCGCGAACAGCTTCATCCCCCAAAGCCTTGGCGTATGCTCCAAAAGGCTTATAGCAGCCCTGCTTGTTTTATGGCAATGCAGCGCCAATAGCCGTGCTGATACATTTGGCAATAATAGGACAATGGTAAACTCTTTTACCCTGAAATGGGTTACTGGGTAAACCCATGAACTCACCTTATGCCAAGAAGAAGACCGTCCGCGGATTACGCGGATTAACGCGGATTAACGCCAAGCAATCTTGTCTTATTCGCGAAAATTAGCATAATTCGCGGACCCTTTTTCTTCGTTTTTTGCCGTTATGCGTACCATGAGATAGTAATCAATAGTCTGCAACGTTTTCCACCTTTTCAATCTTTTTCCATGCATCAGTAGTTCCTCCTTGACAAGCTGAACCCTGCGCTCTACACTATTAAACAGGAACACGACGCTGAGGCGGTGTACCGTTCAACACGAGAGGAAATAGATGCCATGCATGTGAGTCAAGATGATAGAACCGTTTTCATTAGCTCTGATGGAGGGGAACAAAAAATACAGTCCCAGCCAGGTGAAACACTACTCACCTGTTTACAATCCGCTGGTGTTTATCTTCCGGCACTATGCGGCGGCCAGGGGACCTGTGGAAAATGCAAGATACAGGTGGTGTCAGGTTTCCTGGAGCCTTCCCCGGTAGACCGCGTACATCTTTCAGAAGCGGATCTGCAAGGAGGATTCCGCCTGGCTTGTACTGCGTATCCAACAGAAGCTTTGAGTATCCACCTGCCCGAAACAGGCGAACAGGCGTTTCAGGGGATCAACCGTTTTGAACCGGGCAATACGGTCATCACTACTATGCACCCCGAAGCAATCAGCCTTGAAAAAAGTAGGCTTAGTTTCACCCGTCAGGTGGATAAGGCTGCACAGTCCCGGATTTCTTTAAACGCCTTGGTGCAGATTTCCAAACTTGCCGATAAGATGGGCAAAGATGCGCCGGTCTATGTGTACCGGGACAAGGGAACTATCGTCCATATCAGCGAAAGACCCCAAGACCTGTACGTCATTGGTATAGACATTGGTACTACCACCATCGCCTTTGCCCTGGTTAATGTTCATACCGGACAAATCCCAGGACGCCTTTCCATGGTGAACAAGCAGCGGAAATTCGGTGCCGATGTCATAAGCCGTATCCAGCAGGCCCAGGGCGGAGCCTTACCAGATTTGAGTCAAAGTGTGCGAAAACAAATCACCCAGGGGATAGCCACGCTGTGCCGTAACCACGGGATCGATACTCAGGATGTGGGTAAAATTGCCATTGCTGCAAACACTACCATGATTCACCTGTTACTGGGCCTCAGTTGCAATACCCTTGGACAGTATCCCTTTACCCCGGTTACCCTGGACATGGTTTCCTTTAATTATGGAGAAGTGTTTGAGGGGAACCTGACCTGCGAAGTGGTGATCTTGCCTGGTATTTCCACCTATGTGGGAGCAGACATTGTTTCGGACATCCTCTTTGCTGAAATGTACCAAACTCAAGAGCCTGAGCTTTTAATTGACATCGGCACCAATGGTGAAATGGCCCTCGCTACAGCAGGTAAGATACTCTGCACCGCTACCTCTGCCGGTCCGGCCTTTGAAGGAGGTAACATACGATGGGGAACCGGAAGTGTACCAGGGGCCATTGCATCGGTCATATACCAGGACGGCCGGTTTACCATCACCACCATTGAAAACCATCCCCCCATCGGCATCTGTGGGTCCGGTGTGGTGGATATAGTATACCAGGGACTGAAGAACGGTTTGATCCTTCCCAACGGCAGGTTTAACCAAACCTCCGCAGCCCTTTCGAGGCACGAAAAGGCTTCAGATGATAAACCGCTTCCAATAACCGATCTTTTTCTTGCCCAAACCGAAGACGCTCAGGATATAACCTTTTGTCAAAAAGACGTCAGGGAATTACAGCTTGCGAAAAGCGCCATCCGTTCAGGTATTGACGCGCTGCTTCACCATGCCGGCCTCGGCTATGATGCTATAAAAACCCTCTTCATTGCCGGTGGGTTTGGGTATAACCTGAATTTTGACAGCGGTGCAGGTATCGGGCTTATCCCGAGAGCGCTGAAACCAAAGGTAAAGCTCATCGGCAACAGCGCCCTAGGCGGAACGGTCAGGTATTTACTCAACCCGGATAACGAGACAACCTTGAACACCATCGTGGATATTTCAGAAGAATACAGCTTGCCAGAGGATAGGTATTTTAACGATATATTTATCGATAATATTGACTTTGAATGAGGGGCAGAATCCGCACCAACAGGGGGACTGTGGCACACACACTGCCGTAGAATTCCTACGGATAATTCCGTTTGAAGGCCCGTACCCGTGCAGAGGCAACGACATTGAGGGGTGAGCGGTCTCCCCGGAGGAGATACTGGTACCCGATACCTGCGATCATGGCGCCGTTGTCCCCGCAGAGGTCCAGGGGTGGGAAGATGCAGCGGAGGTCCTGCCGTTCCACAATCCGGGCGCGGAGGTAGGAGTTGGCTGCCACCCCGCCCCCAGCGACAATGGTGGTAAGCCCTGTATCGCAGGCAGCACGGAATAGGCTTCTGAGGAGGATCTCCACCGCTGTTTTCTGGAAAGAGGCGGCGATATCCACAGGGTTCACTGTACTTGGAATCGCTGCCGACATTGCACCACCTTTTTCCGGCACCCGAAACTGCTCCAGTTGGTTGATTACTGCGGTCTTAAGTCCAGAATAGGATAGATCGTACCGGTGTTCGCCTTTGTGCAGATTGGGCAAGGGGAAACGGAAGGCCAGAGCGTTCCCGGTTTGGGCAAGCTTGTCTATGGCAAGCCCCCCAGGATACCCAAAGCCGTAATATTTCGATACCTTATCAAAGGCTTCTCCCACCGCGTCGTCAATAGTGGTTCCCAGTACCGTAACCCTGTCAAAATCATCAACCCGGCAGATGATGCTGTGTCCCCCGGAAACGAGTAGCCCTAAAAAGGGATAATCCGGTACCGCCCCGGATAATTGGGACGCATAGAGGTGGGCAAGCATGTGATCCACCGCGATAAAGGGAAGATCTCTGGCCCAGGCAAAGGCTTTGGCAAAACTCAGACCCACGAGCAGGGAACCCAGCAACCCCGGATGGGCCGTTGCAGCAACCCCCTCAATATCACCAGGGCTTAACCCGGCCTTATCCAGACTTTCCTGCACCACCGAGTAGATCCACTCGGTATGTTTACGGCTGGCGATTTCAGGGACCACCCCATCATAAACCGCATGAAAGGGAATCTGGGTGGCTACTACATTGGATAGAATCCGTTTCCCGTCTTCCACCACTGCTGCCGCACATTCATCACAGGATGATTCAATACCAAGAATCTTCATGACACAGCGCCTTCTTTATTACGTTTATAGTTATCCATCTTACGCAGGGGTCGTAACCACCGCATTATGCTTCCATTTGCCGGATATCAGGTAGCCAATGACCACGAGGAGGGTCCCTGCGCTGGCAACCGGAGCGCCCAAGCCGACTCCAAAAAGCCCCCAGCCTGAAACCACTCCGAAGATGTAGCTCACAGGCACCCGTAGCAGGACCGCCGACAACATGCCGTTGATCAGGGTAAACATGGTATGGCCGCCCCCGATAAGGAAGCCGTTGATACAGAAGATGAAGGGGATAATCAGAAAATCAAAGCTGAAAGAACGGATGAACGTAACGCCGTTTTGAATCATCTCCGGGTCATTGCCAAAGAGGGCCAGAATAGAAGCCGGGAAGACCTGCACCAGAACGAAGAACAGGTAGGTAATACAAACCGAGAAGGCAGTTCCGATCCGGCAGGACTGGACCGCCCTATCCAGTTGGTTTGCGCCGATGTTCTGGGCACTCATGGCCGAGATAGAGGCGCTTATCGCTATGGTGGGCATGAAGGCAAAACTATTGAACTTGCCCACCGCCCCCACCGCGGCGGAGGCGCTTACCCCGCCGATCACGTTCACAATGGCGGTGAGGAACAGGAAGGAGATGCTGGTTACACCGTTTTGCAGGCAGGTTGGCAGGCCTATTTTGAAGATCAGGGCAAGCTGATCCCCGTAGATTTTGAAGGAACGGGGTTTGAAATCAAACTGGAAATCATTCTTAATCATGTAGCTAATACAGAAGAACATGCTCATGGCCTGGGAAATTACCGTGGCCAAGGCCGCGCCAAAGGCCGCCCACTGAAAGACCGCAACAAAGAGCAGGTCCAGCACCACATTGGCGATGCAGGCAATCAGCACGAAATAGAAGGGATGCTTGGAATTTCCCATGCCCCGGAGGATCGCGCTCAGGGCATTGTACCCGAAGATGAAGATGATGCCGATGACCGTTACGGTGAGGTACTGGTCACTTTCACGGTAAGATTCCGCAGGGGTCTGGATGAGCCGCAGGACCGGTCCCTTGAAGACCAGCATCAGCGCCGTGATAACCAGGGCTACCACGAGCAGCAGGGTAATGATAGTGGCCGTAACCCGTTTCAGCCCTATCCGCTGGCCTGCACCGACATACTGGCCTATGAGCACTGTCGCGCCCATGCACAAGCCAATGACCACATTGGTCAGGATAAAGGTTACCTGCCCCCCGATATTGACTCCAGACATACTTTCAGTTCCGCTGAAATTCCCCACGATGAGCATATCCGCCACATTGTAGAAGGACTGGACCAAGTTGGATGCCAGAAAGGGAAGGGCAAACAGCACCAGTTTGGTAAGCACTTTGCCCTTGGAAAGATCGTTTTCAATTTTCATATAATGTAGGGTAAATATGCTGAAACTATTTTTTCACTACGCTTCATTTTACCTTTATAATCTGCTCCTGTATCAAGATCACCGTGTTTTCTATACTTACAAACGACACTTTAGTAAATATACGAAACAAACACAGGAATGTCAAGCGTTATCCTTGTCTTTTTACGGTATTTTATGTGAAATAGTTCACGACGCATGAAGCATATACCGCAGAGGAAAATAATATCCACGAATGAGGGTTCTTATTTTTTACAATTTTTTTTACAATTTCAAAATCATGTATTAAGATTTCAGCACACGCTTTGTTTATTTCCTGTTTTAATGAAATCAACAAAATCATTATTACAAATAGAGGAAAAAAACACCCAATGCCGAGTACGCCAAAAAAAAGACCCGCCTAATGGCGAGTCTTTGCGCTGTAAACGGTATTGCTTTGAAAGCGTTATTGTTGTATTGAACTCCATAGTTCGTAGAGTTTCAGCTTAGGCACAAAATCAGACGGGATAGAAGCGAAAACCCCACAACCCGGCCACTGGCCGACTGAGGCGGTGGAATGGATTGGATATTTCAGTTTTTTCAGCACCTCACCACGGTTATTTCACCTTCTTTTTCCCAGCTTATGCGGTCTTCCCACGACAGGTCTTTCGCTTCCGGGCGACGGTCAAAAATAAGCAGATACGCAGGCACGGAGGATGCTTTGGTATCGCGGTAACGGGTTAGCTGCTCAAGACCTTTGGCGCGTACTGTTTCTGCGACTTGTTTCGCGTGTATCAGTTTTATTTCTATTATATAGCCGTATTCTTTGTATTCGATGTATAAGTCCATGCGGCCACGGCCAGCGGCATATTCGCGGTCAATGCGCCCACCGCCGTTCAACACCCGTTGTAAAAAAGCCATCAGCAACAGATGGGGGAAGGCTTCAGTGTAGTCTGATTTTTCTTCCCAGGTTTTCGAGTTCTCCCGCCAGAACTGCTGGAACTCTTTCAACAGCGTGTCCATGTCAAGACTACCATCGGCGTTTTCCCAGTGAAAGGCTGGCTTGGGAATGGCAAGCTGAACATCGTAGGTCATCTCCCGGGCCAGGACTTCACGGTATATTGGATTTGCCACCATAGGCTCACCGTCTTCAATAGCGACCAGTCCCAAGTCAAGACAGAGACGGAAACCCTCTCTTTTAGACAGGCGCATATCCACATTGCCGGTCAATAAGGTCTCCATAA
>JAITQK010000247.1 GCA_031288975.1 Treponema sp.
TCTGGTCTTTTTTATAGTTCTTTTTCCATAACTCTCAGTATTATATGGAATTATAACCCGTGAACGGTTACGTTATCAGGAAATATATTTGAAATTTATATCGTGGGGAAGAATGAAAATAACTATGCCAAATATTCCTGTAGGATTATATCATATTTTTATCGGACTAATAGGTAGTATGTTTTTCTTTATATTGTTCTATAAAATCTACCGAAACAATAAACTCTGTATTTTTCTAAGTGACTTAGGAAAATATTCATTGGCGATATATGTTTTACAAGTTATTATTATAGAAACAATATTAACAAATATTGTAAATTTTGAAAATATAAATATATGGATATATAGTATACCTATTGCATTAATATTTGCTTTTTTCGAAATGATAATATGTATTGGAATATTCAAATTAGTACATCTAAACAGTAGTTTAGAACAATTTTTTTTTGGAAGTACATATGCAAGTAAGTTGAACGTCCCACCGCCATCCGTGGCGACGGAAAAATTGTAAATGCAAAAACGACGCATAACGGGACAGCATACGCTTCGTCGCAGTAGCGGCTCGGGGTTTCGTTCGACTAGGTCACCTAAAAAATAACCGCAGGTTAGATGTTTATCGACGATGTGTACATCAACGAACTCCTGCACAAGGACCGGAACATCGGATTAGCCTTTGAGGACTACGCCCTCTTCTTCCCCTAACCGTGTATGACAACCTCGCCTTTAACCTCAAGGCTAAAAACATACCCCTGCGTGGATCAAAGTAAATGTACAGCGATGAAATAATCCGAAGGTCGCAGGTTCGAGCCCTGTCTTTGCTGAAGACATGGAATGCTACTTCAGCAGCCGCCGTTATCGCGGTACTCTTTGCAGGTAAAGCCGGATATTTCTTTGAATATTTTGCTGAAATAGTAGGGGTTTGAAAAACCGACCTGCTCCGCTACCTCGTATATCCGCAGGTTGGTAGTGGCAAGCAGTTTTTTTGCTTTTTCTATCCGGTAGTGGGCAAGGGCTGCGTTGAAGTTTACGCCGGTTTCCTGCTTAAAAATAAAAGAGAGATAGCTTTGGCTCACGCCGGCTTTTCTTGCCGCTTCGGCTAGGCCGATGTTATGCTCATAATCGCTGTGGATAAAATCAATCGCGCTTTTTACTATATATGAATAGAGCGCTTTACCGTTTTGTTTGGTGAAAAGGAGCGAAAGGTATAGCTCATAAATATACATTTCCACATCGCCGATAAACTGCAAATCGAAAAAGGCGTCGTACTTGAATTTATCTCCACTCAGTGACGCCGCTTCTTCAAGCTGGAATTTCCCGTGAATGAGTTTTGCGGCGGATAAAAAATCAATAAATACATCATGAACGGTCGCATAATTGCTGCCGGCGCGCAGCTCACGGAAAATACTCTGAATGTACTCCATCATCGCTTCTTTTTGATTGGCGTCGATAAGTTCAATGAGTTTTGTATAGCTGACCAGGCCGCCTTTTTCAGGCGTTGTATTGCTGGCGGTATCGCGTTTTGCAGAGAAAACGCCCACAAATAATTTGGTTGAGAAAAAGCATCCTATGCGGGCATCGTGCGCTTCCCGCAGCAGGCGTCCGTATTCGGTGCATTTCCCGAAAGAGCTTGCGCCGATAAAAAGGTTCACGTCGTAATACTGCCGTATGTTTTTTACAATCTGCACGCAAGGATTGTGTATTTTTTCCGCAATGAATTGTTCGATAATAGCGGCATGGTCTGTTGGAGGCGCAGCGGGCGCAATCGCGATGAAGTTAAAATTATCGTCATAGTAATGCCCGATCCCCGCCAGATCGCCAAAGGCTTCCGCAAAGAGAACTTTGACGGTCTGCGGGAATTTTACCCGCGCTTCATTCAGGAGCGAGGTGGTCCTGCACGACGCGCTGAAAACGACGCACACGCCTGTTTCCGAAATCGGACACTGGGCGGCGCCTGCAGGGTGCGAAGTATCGGGCGGAGGAGGAAAAGCCTGTTTCCTGATGCGCTGCGTAAAAGTTGGCAACATATATTCCCCGATACATTTTTCCCATTGTTCTTTCCAGCTCTCTTGCCGCTCATGGGTAACCGGATCATCAGAATTCAAGTGCAGGGATTTAAGCACCGCTTCAAGGCTTGCCTTTGTCAATTCGGATTTAAGAATATAGCGGAAGGCGCCGAGCTTTATTGCCTCCTGTGCGTAGGAAAAATCATCGTAATGGCTTAAAAGGATTATCCTCACTTTTAGGTTTTTCTCCCGCACCTTTCTGGTGAGTTCCAGGCCATCCATCACCGGCATCTTGATATCCGTAAGAATGACGTCAGCCGGATTCTTCTCAAGGAAATCAAGGGCCTCCCTGCCGTTGGCCGCTTCCCCTGCCACGGTATAGCCGAATCCAGACCAGTCCACGATGGTTTTAAGGCCAAGGCGCACGATATACTCATCATCAACGATCAGTATCTTTTTCATTCATAATAGTATATAATACCAGATGGAGTATGTAAACATGAAAATTAACAAGGTATCGTACAAAATATTCCTGGGGATGACTGCCCTGAGCAGTATTATACTTATTAGTATGTCGGTCGTGGTAAAAACATCCTATTCGGAGTCCCTTAAAAAAAATGAGATAAACGTGCACGTGCGAGCAACGATCCGCTCAAAGTATCAGTTTGACTACATTATGAATGTTATCGATAACGTTGCCAGGGATATAAGCGCAAACGCCCAGATAATCGGCGCCCTAGGGGAAGCGAATCAGAAAGGTTCCCGTCAGGACACCGGAGACTTTTCGGTGAATGCTTTTCTACAGTCGTTGCAGATCATACAGCCTTTCATCGGCGATATTACCATTGTAGGGATAAACGGCCAATTCTATTCAAGTAATCTTGCGATAGATAAAGACGCGGTGTTTGAGCACTTTGGAAAATACGTGAACAGTTTCAGGAACGGAAGAGGAGTAGACTATTTTGTGGATACTCAGAATAGACTCTCTTCTCCCACTGCCTACAATAATCTGCTCACCGGGGTCTGGCCGATTTTTGAAACCAGAACCCAGGAACTCTGGGGCGCTATTTTTGTGGGCCTGAGTTACTCGGTTTTTCAGGAGCTTTTTATCCTTTCTCCACTGACAGGCGATGAGAAATTTGTAATGGTAAATACTGCGGGAGAAATTATTTACACCTATCCCGCCTATGAATCATTCGGGAGCGTTCTTGCAGAATACCCCGAGCTGCTGAAAAATGAGGATATAACCATTGAGGGAAGGCTTTGGGGAAAGGATTATGTGATTGTTTCCGAAGTTTCAGGCGTCCTGGGCTGGAAATTTATCAGGATCATTGACGCAAAAAATGTGACCACCGACACACGCAGGATGCAGGCCTATTTCAATTTTGTTTTTGTGGTATCAATGCTTATCAGTATCCTTTTCAATTTTTATATTTCAAAGGTTCTTACCATGCCGGTACAGCAACTCTACAATACCTGTAAAGTAATAGAACAGGGCGATCTTTCAAAGCGGGTACATATCAATACCAGTGATGAAATGGGGCAGCTTGGGCACACATTTAATCTTATTATGGACCAGATAAACACCAACTTTGAACGGGAACTGGTGGAACAGAAGCGTAAAAACGAGCTTCGCCTTGAAGTATTGCAGGCGCAGATAAATCCGCATTTTTTGTACAATACCTTGGATTCGATACGGTTTTTGGCGACCTTGCAGGGAGTTCACAATATCGCTTCGATGTGCCAGCCTCTTATCAATCTTTTAAAATATAATTTATCGTCAAAGAATACGGCACGGCTTTGCGAGGAAGTGGAAAGTATAGAAAATTATGCGGGGATACAGAAATACCGTTACGGCGATATTTTTGAACTTAAAACCGAGATCGAAATCGGCACGGAGAACTGTATCATATCGCGTTTTGTGCTGCAGCCCCTCGTGGAGAATTCGATAATCCACGGCTTTGACGACATGGAAAGCGGCGGTGAAATTACGGTCCGCTCCTTTTTTGAAGGATCAGCGCTCTGTCTTGAGGTGCTTGATAACGGCTGCGGCATGGACGCGGAAACCCTTGGGAAGCTGAATTGTGCCGGAGGCGCGCCCCTTCCTGAGCCAGCAAAACCAGGGGTCAATGTGGGCATTGCCAATATCCGTGAACGAATACGGCTGCAGTTCAACGGAAAGGCGGCGCTTGTCTTTGAAAGCGCTCCGGGAAAGGGCGCCAGAGTGCGGCTGCAGTTCCCCACACCAGGGGACATATAAAAAAAATTAGGTTTTTCGTAAAAATTTTTAGGTTTTCCGATGTTACATAAAAAAAATTGATAAAAATCGATAATTTTTTTGACTAGCCAAAAATGATGCTCTCCGGCAATAATAAACTCCAATAACAATGTTGTGATGCGGTTTAACCGCAAACAAAGGAGAGAAAGATGATTATGAAGAAGATGGTTGTGGGCGCTGTGCTGCTGAGTTTAGCCGGCGCAATTTTCGCGGCCGGCGGAAAAGAAGCCCAGAGCGGCGCCGCCGATTCAAAAGCTACCGGAACGTTTGATTGGAAGAGGTTCACCGGCCAGACGATTACCGTCTACATGGTCGAGCACTCCACGTCGACCGCGGTTCAGGCAAAGATAAAGGACTTTGAAGCCCAGACCGGCATCAAAGTTAATATTCAGGTGACGCCGGAAGCCAATTATTTTGATCAGGTTTCCAACGCCCTGTCGAGCCGTTCCGGTACGCCTGACCTCTTTATGTCGGGTGTGTATCAGCTTTGGGATTATTCCAGCGCCGGCAATGTTGAGCCCCTGGATGATTATGTCAACAATCCGGCGCTGATTGCCCCTGGTTATGACTACAACGACATCGTTCCGAGCGTTATCAACGGGCTGAAATGGGATGGGGTTCCGGGGCACGCCGCTGGCAACGGGAAACTCTGGGCCTTCCCCCTGGGCTGTGAGGTATACAGCCTCGCGTACAACAAACGGGCCTTCGAGAAAGTGGGGATCACCAAGGTTCCCGAAACCTATGACGAGCTGCTGGATGCCTGCGACAAACTGAAAGAGTGGAACGGCCCCGGCTCCTATGCCATAGCCCTGCGCGGCGCCCGGGACTGGGGAACCATTCACCCCGCATACCTGAGCGTATACGCTCAATTCGGCGCGAAAGATTTTGCGGTGGAAGGCGGCAGGCTGGTATCCAAGGTCAATTC
This sequence comes from Treponema sp., assembly GCA_031288975.1. Classification (GTDB taxonomy): domain Bacteria; phylum Spirochaetota; class Spirochaetia; order Treponematales; family Breznakiellaceae; genus JAITNP01. The sequence continues at coordinate 5,207 of JAITQK010000247.1, forward strand.
CCCGGAATCGGTGGAGATGAATACCTTCTGGGTGGAGATGATAAAACGCGGCGGTTCGCCCCAGTGGGCAAACACGTTCTGGTATATCGGGCAGGCGGAACTCGGAGCGGGTAAAGCCGCCATGCAGTGGGACGCGGACAACAACTCGATTCAGGTGAATCTGCAGAATATGGCGGAAGGCGGAAACATCGCTTTCGCGCCGCACCCGGTAGCAAAGGCCGGCGATCCGGTCATGTCAAACTTCTGGATTTGGTCGATGGCGATGAACGCCAACTCAAAGGCCAAAGGCGCGGCGTGGCTCTTCCTCCAGTACTTTACCAGCAAGGAATTCCTTGAATCAGCGTCGGTGCAGGGCAACAACATGGACCCGGTCCGCACTTCCACCTGGAATTCTTCAGGTTTCAAGGCGAAGATGGCCGCCCAGGAAGGTTACATTGACACGTTCAACAAGACCTCCCCGAATGCGCGCATTCTCTTCACACCCCAGCCGGCCTTCTTCGAGACCACGCTTGACTGGGCGGAAACCCTGCAAAACATGGTCGCCGGCCGTGTTACGGTTCAGGCCGGACTTGACACCCTGAAGCAGCGCATGGACAGGGCTGTGCAACAGTAATGTTTCCGCCGGGACGCGGACGGAGCAGGTATCACGTGGAACGCCCGTAGGCGTCTGTGGTACGGCTCATTTCCTCCATACGCCGCGTTCCGGTATATCCGGTTTATAAAAGGTTTATACCATGGTGAAAGAACAGAACACAAAAATAAATTACAATGAACTGCCAAAAAATGTTCGGATGAGGCCGTATTATATTATCGCCCCTGGAATGATCATTCTGATTGGAATTATGATTCCCTTCTTTACCGCAATAGTATTAAGCCTTACAAATGCGTCCTACCGTATTCCGATGGAAAAATGGCGGTTTAACTGGTTCCGCAACTGGTTAAGTTTTGATACGATTGACGCCAAGCTGGTGCTTGGGGGAATACTTGGAAACCCCGATTTTTATCACGCTGTCCTTGTCACTTTCACGTACGCTATTTGCTCTACCGGCGCGGAATTGCTCCTTGGCATGGGAATAGCGTTCCTGTTAAAAAAAGATACCTTTTATAGCCGGATTCTGAAAGTAGTGCTGATGTTTCCGCTCATGGTCGCTCCGGCTATCGCGGTTCTTATCTGGCAGCTCATGATTTCAAACTCTGTGGGCATCGTCGAAAAGTTTTTGAATCTCTTCGGACTGTATAATTTTCCCTGGGCGGCTTCGCATAACACGGCAATGTTCACAGTGGTTATGATCGACGCCTGGGTGAATACGCCGTTTATCCTGCTCCTGGTACTGGCGGGAATTCAGTCTCTGCCCAAGTCCCCGTTTGAGGCGGCCCAGGTTGACGGCGCGAGCGCGTGGTTCACGTTTAAAACACTGACCCTGCCGATGTTAAAGCCCTTTATATACATTGCACTCCTGTTCCGCTCAATGGCGGCCTTGCAGGAGTTCGGCATTATTTTCGCCCTTACCAAGGGCGGGCCGGGGAATACCTTGATGAATATATCGCTTACCAGTTACCTTACCGCCTTTACCTACCAGCAGCCGGGAAAGGCGCTGCCTTATCTTTTGGTGTTGTGGGCAGTGGTGAATGTTACCGCGAAAAAAATCGTTGAAAAACAGCGAAAGTACGCCAAAGAAGCTACAGGTCTGTAAGGTTAGCAAAAAAGGGAGAGTATGATGAGTACAAATAGTATTGAACGGGCGGCGAACAACAAAAAAGCAGAGGACGCCTTTATTGAACTTGGACGCAATTTTGGCCTGACCGTCTATGCCATCTTTGCGATTTTTCCTATTTTCTGGATGCTGCTCATGTCGTTCAAGTCGGACGCCGAGGTTGTTACCACGATTTTTAATTTTACTCCCACGATGTCAAATTATCAGGCGGTGCTGCTCCGCCCTGATTCGGATTATATCAGAGCCTTTATCCAGAATTTTATTGTTTCTGGTGGCGCGGTGTTGCTTACCATGCTGGCCGGAGTGCCGGCGGCATACGCATTGGCCCGCTATGACTTTAAAAACAAGGAAGGCTGGGCGTTCCAGATACTTTCGTTTAAATTCGCACCTGAAATTCTCGTTATACTTCCTGTTTTTTTGATCTTCCAACGCATCGGCCTGTACGATACCTACTTCGGTCTTATCTGGGTCTATCAACTCATCACCATGCCGCTCCTCATTTGGGTGGTGCGCGGATATTTTGAGGACATCAGCGTGGAAGTGGAACAGGCCGCCCAGCTTGACGGCTATTCCTGGTATGCGGTGTTTTTCAAGGTCCTGCTTCCCCTGGTAAAGCCGGGCCTCGTCGCTTCGGGCCTTTTGGCGTTCATTTTCGCATGGAACAGTTTTACGTTCCCCTTGATTTTGAGCGGCATGAACGTGCAGACCATCACCATAACCAGCCTGCGGTACATGGCCTCTGACGCGGTACATTACGGACAGGTGGCAGTGGCGGCGATTATTGCAGTGCTTCCCGAAATAATTATCTGTTTGTTTATTCAGAAACATCTCGTGCGGGGCCTCAGCTTCGGCGCGGTTAAAGGATGATGCAATGGCAAGAATAGAGCTTGAAAATATTACCCGACGCTACAAGGGCATGGCTCCTGACACTGCCGCGGTGGATCGTCTCAGCCTCGATATCAAAGACAATGAGTTTTTCGTCCTCTTTGGGCCTGCCGGCGCAGGTAAGACCACGACCCTCAAAACCATTGCGGGAATTGAGTTCCCCCAGGAAGGCTTGGTAAAAATCGGCGGGGAAATCGTCAATCTGATTGAACCAATGCACCGGAATGTCTCGATGGTGTTTGAGAATTACGCCCTCTATCCCCACCTCAGCGTATACGACAACATTGCGTTTCCCCTGCGGAGCAAGCTTCACCGCAAAGACGAGGCGTATATCAAAGAGGCGGTTGAGCGGGTGGTCAAAATGATGAAGATCGACAAGCTTTATGAACGCAAACCCAGTCAGCTTTCAAACGGCCAGCGTCAGCGGGTTGCCATTGGGCGCTGTCTGGTCCGGGAACCGACGGTATTTTTGATGGACGAGCCGCTCGCCCACCTTGATGCGAAACTGCGCCATTTTATGCGAGGTGAACTCAAGGAGATGCAGAACGCCTTCAATACCACCACGATCTACGTTACCCATGACTTCATGGAGGCCATGTCCCTGGCGGATCGTATCGCAATTATGAACAAGGGGAAGATAGATCAGATCGGGACCTCATTACAGATGTACTATACTCCGAAGAATACCTTTATCGCCCGCCTTTTTGGGGAACCGGAAATAAACATTTTTTCCTCTGAGCTGCGACTTGAATCCGGTACTGTCAAACTGTACGCCCTTAATCAGGGGACGCCCCTGGTGCCCGAGGTAGACGCAGCAGCAGTACTCAAGGCGGAAAACACCACAGGAATTGATGTGGGCATCCGGGGTATTGATGTTTCCTTCAGTTTTGCAGAACAGCTCAACGATGCAGGGGAAGGGTGGATCCGGGGTACCGTGTACGCCAATGAACCGATTGGAAACAAGGTCATTATGACCGTTGATGTCAATGGTACCCAGATACGCCTCTCGGCGGCGAATGATACCCAGGCCGATCTGGACCAGACCGTATACATCAAATTCAACATGAAAAACGCCCTGTACTTCAACAGTACAACCGAAACGTTTATCACCCGAAGTGATAGGCACCGGTACGCGGGATAAGGAGACAACAGTGGCGCAGCTCACCTTGAAAAACATATACAAACGATACGACAACACCGAAAAGAAGGTGTTCGGCAAGCAGAAAGCCCAGCATGATTATGCTGTAAAGGATCTGTCCTTTACCTGTAAGGACAATTCGTTTATCGGCATCCTGGGGCCCTCAGGTTGTGGAAAATCCACCACCTTGCGTATGATTGCAGGACTTGAAAAAATAACCGCAGGTCAGATGTTTATCGACGATGTGTGCATCAACGAACTCCTGCCCAAGGACCGGAACATCGGATTAGCCTTTGAGGACTACGCCCTCTATCCTCCCCTAACCGTGTATGACAACCTCGCCTTTAACCTCAAGGCTAAAAGCATACCCTCTGAGCGGATCAAAGAAGCCATTGACCGGGTCGCCCCGCTCCTCAAAGTCGATGAATTCCTTATGATGAAGCCGAGTGGCCTTTCAGGTGGACAGAAGCAGCGGGTCAATATCGCCCGGGCCATTGTGCGCCAGCCAGGGCTGCTGCTCCTGGACGAACCCCTGAGTCACCTTGACGGGAAGATGCGGCAGACCCTCAGACAGGAAATCAAACGGATGCACCGGGAAATCAAATGCACGACCATCATCGTTACCCATGATCAGATTGAGGCCATGTCCATGGCAGATACCATCATCATCATGAAGGATGGTGAATTGCAACAGATGGGTTCACCCCTTGAGGTGTACGATCAGCCGGCTAACGAGTTTGTGGCCGGGTTCATCGGTGAGCCGCCGATGAACCTGTTGCCGTCGATCATCGTGAAAACCCAAGAGGGATTCTTCTTTACCTTTGCCAACAGTGAGCTTCGGGTAAAGGTACCTGACCGGTACAACGCGGTGGTTTCCGATACTATGGCCTTGACACTGGGGGTGCGCCCGGTAGATGTTATCATCACAGATAAGCATTCTAGTACCCCAGTGCCGGTGGCGGTCTATGAGAACTTTGGGGATGAACGGCGTATCAGCGTCCGGGTTGGGGAGGACCTTTTAAACATCACCACTGCTGAAGAGGTGTTCTATAAGCATGGGGATATCATTCACCTTGCGTTTAATTCTGAAAAGACCCATCTTTTTGATACGAAAACAGGGCTTTGCATTAAGGGCGCCATTGGCAAGAAACAATAGATTGCTACTTATTGATAGCGTAGAAACGTTCATTTTTTTTATTTTTTT
>JAITQK010000040.1 GCA_031288975.1 Treponema sp.
CCACCCAGGACTAATTGCCCGGTCAAGGAAACTGCGTTGATAGGTTCCCAGGGACCTCGATCATGCCATTTCTGCCATGCTACTCGTAAAATTCTGCCATTCTCTCAATAAAATTATCACGAGCTGTTTTGATTCCGCTTAACATTCGAGGAAAAACATTTTTAAAATCCTCTGGATTCTTTAAAAATGCTTCTGCCGAGATTGATGTATCACCATTAGATGTCATGAAGACCTTGGCTACTTTAGTTCGTCTGGTCGCATAAGATGCTGACTCAGCAACTTGTAATCGCTCTTCCTCAGACTCTATGTTCCAAAACTCTGGGTAGAGCAATTGAAAAAAACCAAGATCGTTGTCATAGACAATAATGTAATAGGTCTTTCCTTCTGATTTGAAATAGATGTCTCCATCAGAGTCGATAGAGGGCAAATATCCTTCCGTTTTCAGATAATCAGTATACATGGTTTGTAACTGATTTTTAGACATCTGAGCACTCAAAGGCATGGTAATAAAAGCAATGCATATAAGTACAATCTTGAGAACACGCATAACGACCTCCAAATAATATTGAATTTAGTTTATACGCATACTGTGCATAAGTCAAGTATTTACGTGATATATGGTCAGGAGGGTATTACGATTTTTCCAGGGAAAGTGGAAACCTGACATGGATTTTGCTATAGATACCCTTGAAAACATCACCCCGCTCCGAAATGCTCTTGACAAACTATATTGCTGGATATATTATAGGTTTGCTATGAATAACGCGGTAGGAGCAGCATGGATACTGCTTTCATTATAAAATACCTCCCCTTGTACTGGGACGCCATGGGCGTGGTCCTGGGGCTGTGCTTCTGGGGGGTTCTGTTTTCCTTGATCATCGGATTCTGCTGTGCCTTGGTCCGGTATTACCGGGTGCCGGTCTTGCAGCGCCTTTTCGGGGTGTATATCGAACTTTCCCGGAATACCCCCCTGATGATCCAGCTCTTTTTCCTCTATTTCGGCCTGCCACGGGTGGGGATCAAGCTGGAGTCTTATACCTGCGCCATAACTGGCCTGGCCTTTCTGGGGGGCTCCTATATGGCTGAGGCTTTCCGGGGTGGGCTTGAGGCCATTGGAAAAGCCCAGACCGAGGCGGGACTCAGTATCGGGCTTTCCCAGATGCAGCTTATCTGGTATATCATCCTGCCCCAGGCCCTGGCAGTGGCCCTCCCTGGGCTGGGGGCCAATGTGATATTCCTCCTCAAGGAAACCAGTATTGTCAGTGTGGTCGCCTTGGCGGACTTGATGTTTGTGGCCAAGGACCTGATCGGTATGTACTATAAAACTAACGAGGCCCTCCTGATGCTGGTGATTTCCTATCTGGCCCTCCTGCTTCCCCTGTCGTTTCTGTTCCGTTTCATGGAAAGGAGGCTGCGATATGCAGGATTTGGGAATTAGGGTCTTGACCGAAGGGATCAACCTCCAGCGCCTCCTTTTGGGCCTTGTGGTTACCGCCCGGATCGCCCTCATTGCGGCCTCCCTTTCCATGGTCCTGGGTATCTTCTATGGGATCCTCATGACCGGACGGAACCGGGTAATCGGCTTCATCTGCCGGCTGTACCTGGAGGCGGTGCGGATCATCCCGGTGCTGGTATGGCTCTTTTTGTTTTACTTTGGCCTGGCCCGGAACTTCCAGATCAACCTGAGTGGCGAGGCCGCGTCAATTCTGGTGTTTACCCTCTGGGGAACCGCGGAGATGGGGGACATTGTCCGGGGGGCCATAACCAGCCTCCACAAGCATCAGTATGAGAGCGGTCAGGCCCTGGGGCTTTCTTCTGCCCAGCTCTACCGGTTTATCATCATCCCCCAGGCGGTGCGGCGTCTCGTGCCGCCAGCTATCAACCTGACCACGAGGATGATCAAGACCACTTCCCTGGTGGTGCTCATCGGGGTGGTGGAGGTCCTCAAAGTGGGGCAGCAGATTATCGAGGCCCATTTTCTAACCAGTCCCTCGGCGTCTTTCTGGGTCTATGGGCTGATATTTTTTCTCTATTTTATCCTCTGCATGCCCATTTCCCATGGGGCAAAACGCTTAGAACAAAGGTGGCAGGATTGATGAAGGATGATGGCAGCCCGTTGCTGCGGGTTTCTCAGGTGGATAAAGCCTATGATGGGGTGCCCGCGTTAAAACATATTTCTCTGGAGATCCAAAAAGGGGAAGTACTGGTGGTGCTGGGGCCTTCGGGGTGCGGGAAAAGTACCCTGCTGCGGTGCCTCAATGGGCTTGAGCGGATTCAGGGCGGCCAGATATGGCTTGAGGACCAGCTTTTGACCGGGGACAAGACCGACTGGCGGCTTATCCGGCAAAAGATCGGCATGGTGTTTCAGAGTTACGAACTCTTTCCCCACATGACGGTGCTGGAAAACATCCTGCTGGGTCCCCGGAAGGTACAGAAACGTTCCAAGGCTGAGGCGGAAGAGGCGGCCAAGGTTCTGCTTGAGCGGGTGGGCCTCTACGACAAGCGGAACAGTTTCCCCCGGCAGTTATCCGGAGGGCAGAAACAGCGGACCGCCATAGTCCGCGCCTTGGTGATGGAACCGGAGCTCATGCTCTTTGACGAGGTAACCGCCGCCCTGGACCCGGAGATGGTCCGGGAAGTGCTGGATGTGATGGCGGGCCTCGCGGAGAGCGGCATGACCATGATCATCGTTACCCACGAGATGCAGTTTGCCCGTGCTGCTGCGGACCGGATCGTGTTCATGGACGCCGGGGAAATTGTGGAAGAAGGAGACCCAGAGGGGTTTTTCACCAAACCCACAACCGAGCGGGGATGCAAATTCCTCAATATCTTTCAGTTTGACAAGGCGATACATAGCGTTTAGGGGCGCTTATTTCAAGGCCATATCAGAGTCTGGTACGGCCTTGAAACCTCTTGCAATGCTGGTATAATACCGAGTAATTCGAGAGGAAATATTCTAGGAGGAATAACGATGAAAAAGCTGATGGTTGTGGTGTTAGCTTTGGCAATGACGGTTTCCGCTTTTGCGAGCGGGAAGAAAGACGAGAAAAACGGGCTTGATGCTATCAAGCAGGCCGGGATCATCCGAATCGGGGTGTTCAGCGATAAGGACCCCTTTGGCTATGTGGACGCCAATGGGGAGTACCAGGGCTATGACGTGTACTTTGCCCGTCGTATTGCCAAGGACCTTTTGGGAGACGAGACCAAGGTACAACTGGTACCTGTGGAGGCGGCCAGCCGGGTGGAATACCTGCAATCCAACAAGGTGGATATTATTCTGGCCAATTTTACCGTAACCCCCCAGCGGGCGGAGGTGGTGGACTTTGCCCTGCCCTACATGAAGGTCGCCCTGGGGATCGTGTCATCTGACGCGGACCCCATTACGGACATAAGTCAGTTGGAAGGGAAAAAACTCATTGTTGATAAGGGCACCACTGCGGAGCAGTACTTTACGGAAAACTACCCTCAGATAGAACTCCTCAAATTCGACCAGAACACCGAGGCGTTCAACGCCCTGCTGGACGGACGAGGCGCGGCCCTGGCCCACGACAACACCTTCCTCTTTGCCTGGGCAGTGCAGAATCCGGGTTTTACCACCACCATTGAGTCCCTTGGCAGCCTGGACACCATAGCCCCTGCGGTACGGAAAGGCAACAAGGCCCTTTTGGACTGGCTCAACGAAGAAATTCGTTCTGGTGTGGGGAGCACTTTTTTTCATGACGACTACAAGGCGACCTTATTGCCAGTGTATGGCGATACGGTGGACCCGGAATCTGTGGTTGTGGAGAATGGGGTGATTAAGTAGCGGTGTTTTCAGGAAGGTGCGGCGCTGTACCTTCCTGCAATACAAATCTGACGTTTTGCACTATATGTATTCTTGTGTTTGACATAATGCAATCATTACATCTTTTTCCATTTTTTGAGAGCTTACATTGATTATAGTTCCTATCCGCTGGTTTCGCAATTCATCTTTGTGTGCCATTTATTTCTCCAATAAGTACAGATATTCTTTAACATGAATGTCACGATTTGCCAAATTGCGGCAACCGCGAAATGTATTGTACGTTGTTTCCAAGACCTCTACTTTGCCAATTCTCTCCAACATACCTTTCATTTCGTCAAGTGAAATAAACCCTTCTGAGTTAAAAGATATGAGAACATATTTTGCCTTAATGTTTGTAACCAAATCACTGAGTGCGTTATAAGCAAATTGCTTCTTGTTATAAGCAGAGCGATTCCAGTTTTCGGGAATGCCTGATATTTTGCTCATTTGTTCAGGATATTTATTTTCAAGAATTAAGGTAAGCATAAAATAATTAGAACCATAAGGGTGTTGATTGTATGGCGGGTCTAAATATGCCAGATCAACTTCTGGCGCTTCTTTTATCACCGCATTTGAATCTCCATTATAAACGATAAAATCACAAGTAAAGTTACTGAAAACAGGGAACGGTAACGCAATATCACCTTTTATTCTCAGCAGGGCATCCTGCTTGATTCCGCCAAACTGACCAATCCTAGTCTCTCTGTTTTTGTAAAATCCTTTAAATACACCTGATGTATTGGAATGAACGGAAGCTTCTGCAAGTAACGGTGCAAGGAAGTATTTTTGATATTTTTGAGGAATCGCGTCAATCAAACCGCGCAGGGTATCTATATACATTGCGTTTCTGCGTGTATAAAAGACCCGTTCATCTTTCTGTATATGTTCATCATCTTTTGGAGCGTATAATTCCGTAACAATACCAGGCAAAAGCGGATTTTTTGTCATTGTTTCGGCAATATCGTTATATAAAGACTTTAATAAATTCATGTCCAAGTCATTTTTATTTGACAAATAACACTCACTAATAATTTTTACATATTTTTCCAAATCATTAACAAGGAGGAGGTTTGAGTATTGCTTAAAATGACGCGCAACAATCCCGGATCCAGAAAACACGTCAAACATATCTAACTTGTTTTTGCTCAAGTGTTTTTGAACCTTCTGTATCCCCTTGGTAATAAACTGTAAAAGTGAACGTTTGTTGCCTATGTACGTAATAATTTGCTTTGTAAGATAGTCATCATGCTCATATAACGTTTCAAATAAGCCAGGGGTTGGCGCAAAAGAGCGATTTTTTGCCTGTTTTGGAACGACAACAGAGGAGGAATCAATATCGAATAAGGTGGCTGGCATACCCATATACTTTACTCTATCAAATTTATTAAGTTTTGATAGGGGGGTATACCGGAAAGAGAGGAAGAAACAAATTTGACGTACCTGTTCATGGACCCATATATAGCATATACGATACTTATTATACGCTATATGTAGGGTGTATAAAGAATATTATTGTTATATGTGCACTATATATAGTTATTATTTTATTTATATACGCTATATATAGTGTATAGTTTGTAAGTACCTGTGAAGGGAATAATCTGTACTGAATTGACAAACAACTATGATGCATACATAATGATCCGTAAAATGATACGTTTGAAAAACGAAAAGCAAATTGACGGTATCCGCAGATCCTGCCGTATGCTCAGTGCCATGTATCGGGAACTCGTCCCCTTGGTAAAGCCAGGGGTCGAAACCTTGGAACTTGATAAGTGGACCCGAAACTGGATAAAAAAAGCCGGGGGGAGACCTGCGTTTCTGGGGTATGGCCCTAAATCAAACCCCTACCCGGCGGCCTTGTGCATTTCAATAAACCATGAAGTGATCCACGGAATTCCTTCCCGGCGGAGGATTGCGGCAGGAGACCTCGTGTCCCTGGACTGTGGTATTGAGCTGGAGGGCTTTATGAGCGATCAGGCGATAACGATTGAGGCAGGCAGGGTAGCTGAACCGGTTCATACCCTGAACATGGTAACAAAAGAATGTCTGTACAAGGGAATTGAGGCGGCCAAGGCTGGAGACCGGCTCTTGCAGATTGCCCGGGCAGTATATGGGTATGCGTCTCCCCGTGGGTACGGGGTGGTGCGCCAGTTTTGCGGTCATGGGGTTGGTTTTGACCTGCATGAAGACCCTGCAGTCCCCAATGATCCCCATGGGCCGAATCCTAAGATGACCCGGGGGCTTGTGATTGCCATAGAGCCGATGATCAACCTGGGAACCGGGGAGGTGGAGCTGATGAACGATGGCTGGACCGTGGTTACTGCGGATCATAAGATCTCCGCCCATTGGGAGCATACTATTGCGGTGTTCAGCGATCATACCGAAATTTTAACTGAAAAAATTGACCCCTGAACAAAGCTGTAACTTTTCAGATTAAATTTTATTCTTATTTAAAGAATGGGTGTAAAAAACTTATAGAGGAGCGTGTGTAATATGAATCTTACGCAAAAATTATCATCAAAAAATTTGTTTGTTTTCAATCTGGTGCTTATAGGGGTGATCTTCGGCTTTTCCCTGGCGTTTCTTTCCTTTTCATGTTCGACCCCCCAGGCCAAAAAAGCCAAGGCCGAAGAGAATTCGGTGACTATTCCCCAGGACGCCTTGGCAGTGGCAGAAGGACTTCAAACCGCCTTCAGGTCAGTAGCGAATAAGGTACTGCCGTCGGTGGTGGAGCTTAAAACCGTTTCCATCAGGCGGCAGCAGGTTCCTAACTTTAATGGGATACCTTGGGAATTTTTCTTTGGACCGCGGGAAGGAAGTCCTAATGGACAGGAACGGGAATACCGGTCCCAAGGCTTGGGTTCGGGAATTATCGTCAGGCGGGACGGGGAGACCTATTACGTGTTGACCAATAACCACGTGGTAGGGGATGCCAATGAGATCGTTGTTGCCGTTAATGACGGTAAAGAGTACCCTGCAGAGCTGGTGGGGAAGGATGAACGTAAAGACCTGGCCATGGTGTCCTTTAAAACCACTGATGTGCATCCCCTGGCGGTCCTGGGAAATTCCGATGAGGTGAGGGTGGGGGACTGGGCCATTGCTGTGGGGAATCCCCTGGGCTTCATGTCCTCGGTTACCATGGGCATCGTGAGTGCTGTGGGCCGTACTGGTGGGCCGGGGAATAATATCAATGATTTTATCCAAACCGATACGTCGATTAATCAGGGCAATTCCGGAGGCGCTTTGGTGAATATCCGGGGAGAGGTCATCGCGATCAACACCTGGATAGCCAGTAATAGTTCAAACGGCGGTTCCGTGGGCTTAGGCTTTGCCATTCCCATCAACAACGCGAAACGGTCAATTGATGAGTTTATCAGTTCCGGACAGATCAGTTACGGCTGGCTGGGGGTTTCCCTCACGGATCTGGATAAGGATATAGCCCAGGCCCTGGGGATCCAGGGAAAACGGGGCGCCCTGGCTGCTCAGGTGTTCCTGGATTCTCCTGCGGATAAGGGGGGCATACGCCCTGGAGACTTCATCACCCAGATAAATGGTAAAGATATACGGGATGTGAATCACCTCACCCGGGAGGTCGGGGAGCTGAAACCTGGTGTAACCGCAAAGTTTACGGTGTTCCGGGACGCCAAGTCCGTGGATATGCAAGTTCGTATTGAGGCGAGAAACGATGCGGTGGCAGCGGAAAACAAGAAGCTCTGGCCTGGGGTGTATGTGGTTCCCCTCACCGACACACTCCGCAGCAACCTCCAGCTCGATAAGAATGTCCAGGGTCTCTATGTTGCCCAGATTCTAAACGAAACCCCCGCCGCCATTATCGGTTTGCAACGGGGGGATAGGATTACGGGGGTAAACGGTGAATCGGTAAAGGACCTGGCCTCATTTTACAGGCTCCTGCGGGAAAAGACGACGAGCGAGTTATGGTTTGCCTTTATGCGGGGAGATAGTCCCCTTGAGACGCTGAAATTCAAGCGCTAGGATTTACCATGAGTGGTCCATCATAAGGCGGGCTATGGTTGAAAGAGAATACCCCTGCTCGATGAGCTCGGGGTATAACTCTTCCAAGGTCGCGGCTAGTTCCGTTGACCATGTATGGCCGATCATGATGGCAAATCCCTTTTGTTCCGCTTTTTGAAGCCCTTCCTGAACATATCCGATCATGGCGGCCTTTTCCTGGATATTATCTAAAAACACGTCACGCTCCCCTATTTTTATTCCCATTCGCTTCGCAACTGCGGGCGCCGCCGTATCGGCGGTAGTTCGTGAATCTAAGAAATATATCCCATGTTCACGGCAGAGGGCAAGTATAGTTTCCATAGCCGTCCCATCCTGGGTTATCTTTGAACCTTGGTGGTTGTTTATCCCCGCTACCGGGCCGATTTCCGCGAGATTGCGTTCCATGATAGTCCTGATTTCCTCTTGATCCATCCCCTCATAAATGGCCCCTGGCCCTGGATACTCCCCGCCTATGGCTTCCATGGGCTGATGGAGCAAAAGCTCCTTACCGGCTGCCCGGATGCGCTCGGCAGCTTCGGCAGAATAGGGAAGCCCCGGCAGGACTGCAATGCTGAGGGGACCGGGAAACCGCAGAAAAGGCTCTAATTCCCAGAGATTATTCCCCGCATCATCTATGACAAAAATCAGGATCGGCTCTGGGGGCTGTTCCATGGTACCTCCTGTAGGCGCAAGCTCCTTTGAGGTGTCCAGCACCGCTGGTTCCGGTGGGCTTATAGTAAAAGAACGAATCAGCAGGATCCCTGCGAAGATACACAGAGAAAGGGATATAAACAAGGCCACCACTAAGATGGCCCTAATTCTATCGTTAGCAGTAAACCGTTTCACCCCAGGCCCTTATAAAAAAAATAGAAAAAAGAAAAAAAGAAAAAATTCAGAAAACATCATCCGATAAACGGCGGAAGTTTTGAGGGGTCAACTCTTCCCAGGGTGAAGGTTCCAATACATCCTTATCGATTTGTAAATAGAGCTGCGGCTCATAGCCTGATTCAGGATGGAGGGCATTCCTGGAGTTGAGGAAAGCCCGGCTAATCCCCGGAAGCGCAAGGTCCCCTGCTCCGAAGCGGACCATAGAGGCGCGGTCCCGAGTAAGGGTATCCCAGGCACGGGCAGACTCGGCATAGAAACCCAGGGCATAGGCGCGGTACTGATTATCTCCACTCCGATCCGTTAAGGCTTCCAAGGTTACCCCCATATTATTCCAGCTCACCATGAGGCGCTCAACCAGGTCTTGGTGATCCCCTCGCTCATCAGGGAGTAATAAAGAAAAGCGGCTCCGGTCCTTTTCCAACATATCCAGCAAGCGCCTGAAATAGCCTTGGGCGATAAAATAATCACCTCGCATATAAGACACATTACCCAGGGCATTGAGGATACGCCGGTTGAGGGGCAGGTCTCCACTAGCCGCGACAAGCCGTTCCTGAGCATCCTTCCATTGCTGCTGCTGATAATGCGCCGCACCCATACGGTACTGCATCTCAGGAGGCGCCCAGCCGTGTTGCTCGGAACGCAAATAATGCTCCAAGGCCAGCTTCAGGTTCCCGTCTTTGGTGAAGTATTCGAGATCCCCCAGATCCGCGTAGAGCTGTCCAAAAGCGGGGGAGCGGGAAAGGCGCCCCCGGCCAAGGGCATCCTCGTACACGGCAACCCCCTTGAGCAACTGCTCCTCAGCAGCAAAGAATTCCCGCTTATTGATCAAGATGTGGGCATAGCGCCGCTCGGCATCGATCCGGGTCTTCAAACGCGAGATCGATTCTCCTGGGATCGTGTCAAAGGCCGCGATAGCCCGTTCCAGGGTTGTCCGTTCATCATCGGTATTACCGAAATAGTTGTAATACCGGGCCAGATGGTAGTGGGATTCCGGGATACTGGGATCGGCCTTGGCCGCTTTAAGCAGGATATCTCTGACCCCATCAATGGCGCTGATATATTCATTGGGAACGCCCCGGACTTCTTCAAATTTTTTATCCAGCAGATAGCCCCCCAGGTCCGCCAGGGAAGAGGCGGAAATTTTCCGTTTAGGAGACTCCGCAAAATAGGCTTGTATTCCCAGGACTTCTTTGAGGTTATCAGTACGAATAAAATACTGCATCATCCGTTCCATAATCGGATCAGTCCATCCGTACCGTTCCAGAAGCCGGGCATAAGCCTCCCGTGCGGCTTCATACTGAGGAAGGGCATTATTCCCTTTCTCAAGGAGATCATCACCCCAGGCAATGGCATTATCTCCGACTGCCAAAAGCCCCTCCCGATCATCTATCCGGTAGTCCAGTATATTTCTACGGAGCAGATCATCCGCCTTCTTGTAATTATGGAGGTAGTTGGTTTCCATATTTGCATAATCCAGGGCGCCCTTTTTATCTCGCGGATAATACCGGAGGAGGTCATCGTATTTTTTTTCCGCATCTCTATATTGCCGCACATCTCTGAAGGCATCGGCGTACCGGTAAAACCACTGCTTGACCCGATGAAGGGCAAAGGCTTCTTGGAACCGCTCATTGGCACGGGCATATTCCCCAGCGCCGATGTGCTCATACCCGGTTTTATATATGGATTCCGCGTGTAAGGGGGTATAGATGAAACGGTACCCCAAATAGAAAAGGGACCCCGCCACCAGGGCAATCATCAAGAAGAGGCGCGCCATAGGCAGGATTTTATGGATAAAGAAATAAGCGAAAGTTTTCTGCGACGCTTCCAGAGCCTCGCCGGTCCGCTTTTCAAAGCCCTGGGGTATGGTGATATGACGTTCAAGAATTTTCCCTGCTAAGATAGCGGTTTCCCGGGCCGGGGCGCCCTTGATCAACGACTTTATCAGTTGAGACATCATATCTGGAAGGACCGCTTGTTCAACAATCAGCTCTTCGCAGGCAATACGCAGATTAAGGGGATAGGAGTCAAGGGTTTTCTGTATCTCGGTAAAATCTTCCTCACTTAAGAGAATTTCTTCAACTTGATTCGAAGCTTTACCGCTATCAGCTAAAAGAGCATCCAGATCGGACATCCCAAAGGGGTCCGACTCATCTGCAGCAGACTTATAACCTGAATCATCCAGATCGATACTATTGAGATCGAGGGACGTCACATCATCAAGATTTAGGCTGAGAGGCTCAATATTCAACCCGTCCTGCAGCGTACCGATAGATGCAGGCGTATCCTGGGGCTTGGGAACCGGGGCCTCACCGGTATCAGGTTGTTTTTCTTCTTGTGGAGCCGCAGCAATGGGGCCAACACCAGGGGGAACCTCAGGGGAAATTACTGCGGCTTCCTCGTCCGTAGGCTCCGATGGAAAATTCGGCAAATCATCCAGGGACAGGTCAACCAAAGGAGATGCTGCTGGGGGAGTATCACCGGCCTCCGGGGGTCCCGCGGGACGCTCTGTATTAAATCCCGGCAAATCGTCCAGCGACAAGGCATCCTGACTTTCTTCATCCGAAGCCGGCGCCGAGGGGACATCAACCGCAGGAAAGGCAGTATCAGGGGGCATATCAGGCTCTGAAGCATCTGCCGGGAGTCCGAAGCTATCATCCGAACTAGGAACCGGTAAATCATCACCGATATTCACTAATTCATCAAAACCAAAGTCATCCATGTTATACGAAGACTCTGTTGCATTCGGAGCGGTGGTTATATCCCCTGAAGCTGCTTGTTTGGCTACCTTATGCGCCGGTTGTGCATCTGGTAGCTCAAGGTCTTCCATGAGCAGGTTCTGCTGATCCTTTATGGCCACCTCATTGCCAAGAGTACGGAATGAAGTTCTAAATTCTTCAAGTGCTTTTAATGACGGCATATTAAGATATTGAGATATCAACCGATAATTGTAAAGAAGATATGAAAAAGATCACGGTTGTATTGCTCCTTATATTTATTATCGGCACTATTGAGGCGGTAGATACAGAATCTTATCAATTTATTGATCACTTGTTGCATCTGGAAGGCCCCGGAAAGCCGGAACTATATGAAGACGGGGTTATTTTCACCGCCCCTGCTTCCTACCGAAGGGTTGGTATTGCCTTTGCCCATGAGGGCTTTTCAAAGGTCTATTGGTTCAAAAAACTCCTCTTACCCCCGGATGAAGTGGTTCAAGCACCAGCAGCCAAGCAGAAAGCGCCGGTCTCATACCGGGATTCGGGGATTCTGTTCTATGTGTATACGGTCCCCGAAGGTATCCAGGAACTGGAATACCGGATGATCATAGACGGCCTTTGGACCATCGATCCTGCAAACCCCCAATACCGGGTGGATACCTCGGGAATGACCCATTCAATGGTACCGGTTCCCGTCATAAAGAAACCCATTTCCACCTTTGATGCCCCTCCGGGTAGCCTCAACTTTACCTATACCGCACCTCCAGGGGAGACCATTACCGTAGCAGGCAGTTTCAATGGATGGGACCCCTTTATGTATGAATTACAGGAAAAGACCCCCGGCACCTACTCCCTGACCCTTCCCCTTCCACCGGGGCTGTATCAGTATGTGTTTTTTCACCGCGGTCAACGCATCGTGGATCCCCATAACCCCAAGCGTGTTTACACCAAGGACGGAAAGACCGCATCAGAAGCGCTGATCCGGTAAGGAAGTTACGCCTTTTTGAACAGGTCCCGGAAAAACAACCGTATACTATCCCACAGGCGTTTGAAAAAGCCCCCTGGTTCAAGGTCCCAAGCCGTGATAAGGGGCATGCGCCTGAGTTCTCCAACTTCATCATAGAGGACGAGGTCTCCTACGGAACTGCCCTGGGGGAGGGGCGCTATAATGGGATCGAGCAGTTCTATTTCCCAGCGGAGGCTCTCCATAGGACCAGTGGCCCGATCCGTAAAGGTGGTGAATTCCAAGCCTTTACTGGGAAGGATTTCAGCATAATTTTCCTTGCCCTTCCATATTGGTACTGCGGGCAGGTCGCCGAGAACCGGACGCAGGGTTTTGAAGTGTTCAAAGGCCCAGGCCAGCAGCCGCATCCCATCCTGGTCCCGGATCCTATCCCCGCCGTAGACTGCAGGTGCCCCCAGGATCACCATGATGAAACGGGTCCCGTTTCGCTCGGTGGTGATGGCAATATTGTAACCCGCCTCGTCGATGTAGCCTGTTTTAAGGCCGTCGGTTCCCTCAAAATTTTCCAGAAACGTGTTATGGTTGTATTGCCGGATGGTGCCCGGTCGTGACCGGTATGCTGCCCGCACATTCTCCGCCTTGGGATAGGCGAATTCCCGCACCGAATGATAATCCGCTAAGGTTTCAGGGTGGCGGGTGAGGTATTCTTTGCAAAAAAGCGCAAATTCCAGGGCGGTGGTCAGGTTATCTTCCGATATGCCTGAAGGCTCCACAAAGCGGGTCCTGGCGAGTCCCAGGCCGCGGGCTTCCCGGTTCATACGCTCAACGAATTCTCCTACCGTGGGGTTAAAATAGAGGGCCACAGCTACAGCCGCGTCATTCCCCGAAGGAATGGCAAGCCCCAAAAGGAGTTCCTTGAGGGTTACGATTTGTCCAGGCGCCAGGAACATGAGGCTTGACCGGGGAGGCTGGCTTACGGCCCAGGTTTCCCTGGGGAGGGGTACGACATCCTCCAGGCTTGCCTTTCCGTCATTCACCTCGTTCAGGGCCACATGGATGGTCATAAGTTTGGCTAAAGAAGCCGGGGAAATCTCATCATTGGCGTTCTTGGCGTAGAGCACCGTCCCGGTGGCCGCATCCAGGAGTACTGCAGCACGGGAATTCAGTTCTGGCTCGTCCAGTTCAGGGTCTTGGGCAACGAGGGGGATAATACAGGCTAAAAAGAGGACAAGGAAGAGGAAGATACTGTGAAGAGCAGGCACCTTAAAAGTATATCCCCTAAAATCAGGCACGAACTGCCCCTCCCCATGGGAAATAGAAGATTATCTCTTCCGCTTCCGTTATGCAATCCTGAATAAGAAACTCCCCTGTGATAAAGCCTTTCTGCATGATGTTCTCCCGGTTTTCATCAAACCAGTTGTATAAGGCATCTAATGTCATCTTAATCCTCCTCTTTAATAAGATACCATGTTTTTACCCCAGCAACCTAAAACTCAGCCTGACCCACTGCTCGTGGATAGGGAATGACATCCCTGATGTTGGCCATACCGGTAACGTACTGGATGAGCCGCTCAAAGCCCATGCCGAAGCCTGAATGGGGCACCGTACCGTAGCGGCGCAGGTCCAGGTACCAGGTGTAGTCTGCGGGGTTCATGCCCAGACTGGTGATCCGTTTTTCCAGGTTTGCTAGGTTTTCCTCCCGCTGGGAGCCGCCGATAAGCTCCCCTAAGCGGGGAACCAGCACATCCATAGCCCTGACCGTCTTTTCATCGTTGTTCAGCTTCATGTAAAAGGCTTTTATCTCTTTTGGATAATCCGTAACGATCACCGGGCCGCCCGCCACTTTCTCGGTGAGGAACTTTTCATGCTCGCTCTGGAGGTCGCAGCCCCAATAGGGCTTAAATTCAAAGACGGTGGCGTGTTTTTCAAGTTCCGCTACCGCATCAGTATAGGTTATATGGGTAAATGTGGAATCGATCACCGATTGCAGGGTGGGGATTATGCCCTTTTCGATGTGGGCATCGAAGAAGGCAAGGTCCCCGGCACAGTCTTTGAGCACCAGGGTGAACAGGTATTTGAGGAACTCCTCTGCCAATGCCATGTTGTCTTCCAACACGGCAAAGGCCATTTCCGGCTCGATCATCCAGAATTCCGCCAGGTGCCGGGTGGTATTGGAGTTTTCCGCCCTGAAGGTGGGGCCAAAGGTGTAGACCCGTGAAAGGGCGGTGGCGTAGGTTTCCGCCTCAAGCTGGCCGGAAACCGTGAGATACGCCGGCTTGGCAAAGAAGTCCTGCCCATAATCTGGAGCCTTACCAGAGACGGCCAGGGCTTTCAAGTCCAGAGTGGTAACCTGAAACATGGCTCCAGCTCCTTCAGCATCGCTGACAGCGATGATCGGCGTATGAACGTACTGAAAGTTATGGCTATAAAAGAACTCATGAATGCCCTGGGCCAGACGGCTCCGCACCCGTGCCACTGCGCCAAAGGTGTTGGTCCTGACCCGGAGATGGGCAAGCTCCCGGAGGAATTCCAAGGAATGCCGTTTCTTTTGCAGGGGATAGGTCTCTACCGGCGCCTCACCGATAAGGGCGATAGCGTAGGCGGCGACTTCCACTGCCTGGCCTGAGCCAGGGGAGGGCACGAGATAGCCCCGGATTTCCACAGAAGCCCCGGTAGACAGGACGGATAAGACTGCTGCCACAGCAGGATCCGCACCGCCGGCCCGGTCAAAGGTACACTGGAGACCGTTGAAACAAGAACCGTCGTTCACTTCCACAAAGGTGAGGTTTTTAAGTTCCCGTTTGGTCCTGATCCAGCCTCGGACAATGACATCCTGGGCATTTGCGGAGAGGGCTACAATTTCCTTAATCAGAGGGGACAACATACCTCAACTATAGCAATTTTGATCGGTTTGGGGAAGCGGGGTATCGTACATTACCCTATGTGAGGCTACAGGATGGGGGCTTAATTTAAAAGAGAAAAATACAAAAAAACTTGACAAGTAAAGAAATGGAGGTGGATACTGATATGAAGCGAAATAGCAAGCACCCTGTCTATCTGGTTAGGCAGAGAAGTGGTTGCTATGAATCATAACGGGTCTGAAGGCCCTGAGAAGGAGTGTATTTATGATATCTACAAGCTTGCTTGCGGTGGTTGGGTTAATCCCCATCCTGGTAGCCCTCGTGCTGATGGTTGGAATGCGACTGGGGGCCATGAAGGCCATGCCCATAGCCTGGCTCTCCTGTGCGGTTTTAGCAGTACTGGTCTGGGGACTGCCAGCCCCCTATGTTTTTGCCCTCACGCTGCAAGGGGTGAGCAGCGCGGCGAGTGTGCTGATCATCGTGTTCGGCGCGCTACTCATCCTGCATACCCTGCAATATTCCGGGGCCATGGAAACCATTCAATACGGTATGCAGGGTATCAGCAAGGATATGCGTGTCCAGGCTATCATTATTGGGTACATGTTCAGCGCATTTATTGAAGGCGCCGCTGGCTTTGGAACACCGGCAGCCCTGGCAGCGCCCCTGCTGCTCTCCCTGGGCTTCCCACCCCTGGCGGCGGCAATTATCTGTCTGGCCTTCAATTCATTCCCCGTAACCTTTGGCGCGGTGGGTACCCCCATCATCGGAGGCTTTGGCGCATCCCTCAAGGCAGTGGTGGAAGCGGCGGTTATCGAACCTGGGTTCCAGGGCAATTTCCATTCCCTGGATCAGTTCCTCAAGGTGATAGCCCAGACCGTTACCCTGTATCACGCTCCCATGGCGATTATCATCTCCATTTTCATGTTGGGCTTCATCACCCGTTTCTTTGGGCCAAAACGTTCTTGGCGCGATGGTTTTGCTGCCTGGAAGTTCTGCGTGTTCGCGGCCATCTCCTTTCTCGTTCCTTACATGATCCTGGCCTGGCTGCTCGGTCCTGAAATCCCCTCCCTGGTAGGCGGTCTTGTGGGCTTGGGTATTATCATGTTCGGGGCTAAACATGGGTTTTGTGTACCCAAAGAGGGCTGGACCTTTGGACCAGTTTCCAAATGGGAAAAGGACTGGACCGGAGAGATTTCCTTTTCCGGCACCGGGGAGATCAAACCCCGCATGAGTCAGCTCATGGCCTGGATGCCCTATATTCTCATCGGTCTCATCCTGGTGATCACCCGGATTGATAAACTGCCCTTCAAGGCATTGATGAACAAATACGGGGTCATTGCCTTCAATAATATCCTCGGGTACAAAGGCGTAAGCGACAACAGCATCAAGCTGCTCTACCTGCCGGGAACCATTCCCTTTATGCTCATCGCCATTATTACCATTTTCATGCACAAGATCCCCAAGGACAAGGCGAGCAAGGCATGGCTGGAAACCCTCAAGAAAATGAAGGCCGCTACTATCTCCCTGTGTGCCTCTGTAGCCCTGGTCAAGATATTCCAGGGTTCAGGGGTCAACCCGGCTCGTGCCGCGGAAGTGGCAGCAGGCACCTTCCAGTACCTGCCCTCCATGCCCCTGGCCCTAGCCACCGCCATAGCCGGGCTTCTCGGTCCGGTCTACCCCTTATTCGCCTCTTTCGTCGGAGGACTGGGCGCCTTCATCACCGGTTCCAACACCGTGTCAGATATGCTCTTCGGCCTGTTCCAATGGGACATCGCAGGGCAGCTTCACCTTTCGCGGATTGTGATTGTGGCAGCCCAGGCTGTGGGCGGCGCCATGGGTAACATGATCTGTGTCCATAATATCGTGGCAGTGTGTACGGTGGTGGGCCTCTTGAACCGTGAAGGGGATATCATTAAAAAGACCTTCTGGCCGTTCCTGCTCTACGGCATTGTGGTGGGTATCGTGGCCTATATTCTACTTGGTATAGGCTATTCCGCATTTTAAATTGTGCTGCATCCCCCGGTTCACCACCGGGGATGTTGAGCATGTATTTGCAATCACCTGCACGACATCCCGCCACTCTTATAATCTGAACACCGCTTATGGACGTTTTTTATTTGTGAGACTTCCGCAAAAAAAATTATTTGCCGGTGTTCAGCGGGTATATTTGGGCGATGAACCGCACTTGCAGGCAAAGCCGCTCAAGGCGCTTGCCGATATTATTTACGAGCGTGGCTATCATTGGACATCACTTGAACCGCTTTTTGAATCACTGCGTATTGAACCGGAAGATTTGGAGACGCTCACTGCCGCTGATTTCGACGA
>JAITQK010000065.1 GCA_031288975.1 Treponema sp.
TTAACAAAAACAGAAAAAGAGATTGTCAATTATCTCATTGCGAAAAACGAAGGTATACGGCCACCGCTGATACGCATTTACCAGTATTTACAAGCTTTCACCGGTAATTTTTCCCCGGATATGCCCTTCACGTTTTATTTCTCTGATGAACGCAAACCGATCATGTATGTGCGGGATATGACGAAGCCCCATGAGCGGAGCAGTCATGCCGCGTTTTTCAATGAATGTGCGAAACGAAAACCGAAGATCGAGGAAATCACCGGTTTTTATGGGTATCTCGTTGACAATGGTTATGTCAAGAGGTTCTATAAGGGCCTTGCGGGACGGCAGGACTTACCGGAACGGTATGATTTGATGTGGCGGCGGTACAATGATTTTTATAGCGGTATTATGACCGGTCTGACTTTGGTGTGTTTATCTGAATTTGTACCTAAGTTGAAACTCTACGAACTCTGGGCTACAATACAACAATAACACGTTCAAAGTAATACCGTTTGCAACACAAAGACTCGCCATCAGGCGGGTCTTTTTTTTTGGCGTACCTGGCATTTTGTACGCCCAGCATACTTGCCTACCCTTCCGAATCCGGCACAGTAACGCAACCGTCAGGGAGGATCAGAATTTTCGGGGTTACTACCCCCTGTGCCCGTGCTTTTGTTATCGCTTCATCTAACGCATTCTGAGGGGAAGGGGCGCTTTCTATGAACATACTTTTGAGCCGTTCCGCAGGGAGTTCTGTAACGGCTTTTACTGTTGCCCGTGCTGAAACCGCAGCCATCTTAGCTGCCTTGTGATACCCCAGCTTATACTCTGCACGGATTCGTTCCAGCGCGTCCGCCGGGCTTGACGCCGCTGCCAGGAGTTTGGCGTAGGCCGCGTCCCCAATACCGTCCCGGCAGGAAGAAACCAGAATGAGGGTTCCACCATCTTTGAGGGCAATGGCGCCGTTGTCTATGGCCTTTTGGGATTGGTACAGGTCTATGTCCATGGGGAATTTTGCCACCGAAACCACGATATCCGCCTTGGCGGGAATGGACACGCAGAAGATCTTCCGGGCAATTTCCACCGCAGCATAGAAGGACGCCATGAGGTCTCCGGCACTTGCAGCAGCCACTTGCTGTTCCTTATCCAGCACCGTCATCAACGAAAAGACCGGCGCCTTGATCAGGGGCAGGGCGTCCATCATGTCCTCGTGGACCGGGTTTCCCTCCAGGGCGAGGGAGCGGGCCTGGGGGGATAGGGCTTGTTTATGATTAGCCTGGATGGTTTTGTAAGCGGCAATGCCCGGTAGAAAGGCTTTGCGTCCGCCGGTAAAGCCCGCGAAGTAGTGGGGTTCCACGCTTCCGGTGACGATGATCCGGTCCGCCTCAAAGATTCGCTTGTTCAGCAGGATGGGGGTGCCGTTTCGGGTGGTCCCAAGGTCAACCATGTCCTCGTCCTTGCGGGCGTCGTGGTGAACACACCGGGTCCGGAGGGTATTGTAATGAACCCCCAGAATTTGCCGGTATTCCTCCTCAGTCGGTCCCCGGTGAGCGCCGGTGGCAACCAGGAAGGTCAGGTTTTCGGATTGCAAACCCGCCTGCTCAAAAATCGGCCGCAATACCCCCAGCATCGTCTCCGTGGGAGTAGGCCGGGTGGCGTCGTTAATGATGATGAGTACCCGGCTGCTCCCCTGGAGGAAGGTTTCCAGGGCTTGTCCGGTTTTCCCGCCAGCGCCCATAGACTCCTGTAAAATCGCTTCCGGGGACAGGGCAACCGTGAAATCATTAGGTTCCGCCACTGCCAAAAGGTTCTCATCGGGAAATTCCAGGGGCAAGGTTGTGTTCAGGTACGGGATGGTGAGTTTCATTTTTTCCTTTTTTTCCTTTTTTTTCTTAAAGCTTCGCCTTGATCTGCCCAATGAGTCCCTTGAGTTCTTCTGCCGGCAATTCCCTGGCTGAATCAAGGGGCAGCTCAAAGGGAGAACCCCAGGATTTCCCGTCCTTATACTTCGGCACCAGATGAAAATGCAGGTGAGGATAGGTATCCCCAAAGGCCGCGTAGTTGATCTTATCCGGGGCAAAGGCGTCGTATATCGCCTTGGACGCCTTCGCCATATCCCGCCCAAAGGCATGAGCCTCTTCAGGGGTGAGCTGGAAAAACTCGGTTTTGTGATCCTTCAACGAGAGGATACAACGACCCCGGTAGGTCTGGTGGATACTTCCAGGTCCGCCACAAGCTCAACAATATCGGTAGTGCGAGTACAGTACCGGCAATTTTGGTCTTTCATTTTTTATTACAACTCCTCATAATCATGCTATTTTCTAAGAAGTGGAGGGACTTGAGAAAAATCCCCCCAATCCGGTTTACTTCACCGCGTTGATGGCCTTGGCAAGGGCCGCTTCCAGCAGCTCCGCTGGCGGCTCCTTGATGTGCCCCAGCTTCTTGAGGTCCTCCACCACCCCACGGGCAGCGGCAATGTCCGCCTTGGCCCGCTGGTAGACCTCCTCCCAGGAAAGCTCTATCCGGGCAACCCCTTCCTTGATGGCCTGCATAGCCACATCAGCGGCTTCCTGGGCAAAGACCTCGGTTTCTTCCATGGTGGCAATGATGTTGTCCGGCGTGGTGCCCCGCTTTTCCGAGAACTCCGCGATAGAGTGGGCACAGCGGATCGCCATGCCGTCGGTGATCTTCCTGGCCCGGACTAACAAGGCCCCCTTGAGTATCCCGGGGAAGCAGACCGAATTGTTCACCTGGTTGGGGAAGTCCCCCCGTCCGGTGGCAACGATAAAGGCCCCTGCTTCCTTGGCCGCGTAGGGCCAGATCTCCGGCACCGGGTTGGCGCAGACAAAGACAATGGACTTAGGCGCCATGGACCGGATCCACTCCCGTTTAACCGTATCAGGGCCGGGGGTGGAAAGGGCGATGAGCACATCCGCCCCCTTCAATGCCTCCGCAATGGACGCCGCCCTCCCGGGGTTGGTCTTTTCGCAGAGTTCCCATTTCCGGTAGTTCCGTTTGTCCTTCTTGATGTCCTCCCGCCCCAGGTGCAGGGATCCCTTGGAATCAAAGATCACCAGCTTGGCCGGGTCGCCGCCGTCTGTGAGGATGAGCCGGGCTATGGTGGTATTGGCCGCCCCGGCACCCAGGAGCACGATCCTGGCCTGTGGGAGCGTCTTCCCCGCCAGCTTCAAGGCGCTGAGTAAGCCCGCCAGGGTGATGCAGGCCGTCCCCTGGGCATCATCGTGCCAGACCGGAATGTCACAGGCTTCCCGCAGTTCATCCAGGACCTTGAAACAATTGGGCTGACTGATGTCTTCCAGGTTGATTGCCCCAAAGGAAGGCTGGACCATCTTCACAAACTCGATGATCTTGTCAGGGTCGTGGGTGCCGTCAGGCCCCCGGGAATCCACGCATAGGGCTGTCGCGTCCACCCCACCCAGGTACTTCATGAGCATGGCCTTGCCTTCCATGACCCCCAGGCCCCCCGGAGGGGTGCAGTCCCCATCCCCCAGGACACGGGTTGAATCGGAAACCACTGCCACCAGGTTCCCCCGGTTGGAGAGGGAGAAGGACAGATCGTTGTCATCCCGGATGGTGGTGGAAATTTTGGAGACCCCTGGGGTATACCACACGTTGAACCAGTTAAGACCATAGATACCGCACTTGGGCAGGGTCTGCATCTTACCGCTGTAGAAACGGTGGGCCTCGGCGGAGAGGTTTTTTAAAAACAGGGTTTTGGCCTGGGCCTTCTGGTCTTCAGTAAAATCCGAAGGAAACAGGTCGGCTAAGTTTTTTAACGTAGGATCGATGTGCATTACTTGTTTCGTACCAATTCCTGGGCAGCCTTGGCGATATGCGCGCCGGTTAACCCGTACTGTTCCATAAGATAGTCCTGGGGCCCTACAGAACCGAATGCATCCTGCACACCATGCTTGCACATCTTCACCGGAAGCCCGCTTTCAAGGAGCGCCGCCCCCACCGCATCCCCAAGGCCGCCGATGATGTTGTGATTCTCAGCGGTCAGAATATGACCCGTTTCTTTGGCACATTTGATAACCAGTTCTGTATCCAGGGGCTTTACCGTAAACATATCAACTACCCGCGCCTTTATCCCCTGTTCCTGTAAAACGTTTGCGGCTTTCAGCGCTTCGCCGACCATGAGGCCGCAGGCGATGATCGTCAGGTCCGTACCGTCCCGGAGCACTTCGCCCTTGCCGATGGTGAAAACATGATCCGTGCTGTATACGGTGGGATAGGATTTCCGGGTGAGCCGCACATAGATGAGTCCCTTCATATCCTTGGTGATACCCATGACCTTTTCCAACATGGCGCCGTCGCTGACATCAATTACCGTGCTGTGGGGAACCGCCCGCAGCAGGGCCATATCCTCAAAGGGCATGTGGGTGCCGCCGTTAAAGGCCGCAGTTACCCCCGGGTCAGACCCGAAGACCCGCACGCTGTTTCCCGCATAGCCCACGGACAGAAAGAGCTGGTCATAGCAGCGCCGGGAGGCAAAGGGGCCGAAGGTGTGGATGTAGGGCTTTTTTCCGCCAGCGGAAAGACCTGCGGCAATACCCACCATGTTCGCCTCGCTGATCCCGCAGTTGATGGCCTGTTTCTTGTTTTTCTTCCAGAAACCACGGGTACCAATGGAGTTCATCAGGTCCGCGTCAAGGTACACCACATCCGGGTCTGCTGCGGCAAGCTGTTCCATGACCCGGCCAAACACACTTTTATAGGCTTCTTTGTCCATGCTGCCGTTGTATACGATCATACCGATGCCCCCTTTTCAAGTTCCGCAATGACCTGTTCCATGTAGGCCACTGATTTTTCCAGTATCTCCCCTTCAAACACGATATGGTGGTTCAGCTCAATGTCCTCAACCAGGGGAATTCCTGCGCCCTTCTTCGTATTGAGCACGATACAGGAAGGCCGGGCGGTTTCCGCCTTTGCCGCTGCTATGGCCGCAGTGATAGCTGCCACATCATCCCCGACTATGCTTTGGGTATGCCAGCCAAAGGCGGTGAATTTTGCCGCCACATCCCCGAGATCAATAATCTCCTCGGTTTTGCCGTCAAGCTGTTTATGGTTGTAATCCACAAACCAGGTAAGATTGGCCAGTTTGTGCTGAGGGGCAAAGAGCGCACCTTCCCAAACCTGCCCCTCATTGAGTTCCCCGTCGCCAGTTACCAGGAAAGTACGGCTGTCCTTGCCATCCATCCGCTGGGCCAGGGCAAGCCCGATAGAAGTTGATACCCCCTGCCCCAGGGAGCCGGTGGTCATATCCACCCCAGGGGTGAGCTTCCGGTCGCAGTGGCTTGGGAGCCGGGTGCCCGGCTGGTTGAGGGTCTTGAGCCAGTCCAGGGGAAAATACCCCTTGAGGGCCAGGACCGCATAGAGCGCAGGCCCCGCGTGCCCCTTGGACATCACCAGCTTGTCCCGTTCAGGCCAATCGGGGTTTTTCGGATCGATCTGCATCACCCCGCCGTATAACACCGCCAGGGTTTCTACAACACTGAGGGCGCCGCCTAAATGCCCAAATCCCCGGGCACCAACGCACTTGATGGTTTCCATCCGGATCTGGGCGGCAAATTTTTTCAACCGAGCTGTTTCATCTTTGTTCATGTTCTTATTTCCACTTACCAATACCAAGGTACTTGTTCGTTTCCGTAGTGGCGGAAACCGAGTCAGGCTGCATCTTCAGGGCAGCCCGGATACCGTCCATAGTTTCAGGGATCGTTACCGATTCCTGGGGGATGTTGATGGCATACATGATGTCCTCCCCGCTTTCCACGATGCTGTCTTCCCAGAGGCCGATTTCGTACATGTCTCCCCGGGGGTTGCCCAGGTCCCGGGCATACCGGAAGAACGAGGAATTCCCCAGGAACCCGTCGTCGATCCTGACCACCCGGATCCGGGGATGGGTCTTGAAGGCTTCCAGGGCCATGTCTTTGGTTATCTTACCCTTTTTCCCGTGGGCCACCACCGTGATGATGTGGCCGTGGGTAACCGGGGTGTGTACCAGAATGCCTGTCGCTGCTACGTGGGGCATGATGGTCATAAGGTCCAGGGCCTGGTGCGAAGGGGCCTTGTCCATTTGCAGGGCGTTGGTCAGGCCCCGGTGATAGTCCCCGGGGTCCGCAACTCGACGGATGATGGTGATGGCCACCCGTTCAAGGCCGTACTTGCGGTCCAGACAGTCCACCGAGCGGATGAGACCGGTGGTATTGCAACTGGTCAGCTTGAGGTAGTTCGCCCCCAGCCCTTTCTCATAGTTGGCATACCCGTGAAAGAACACATCTGCCACCGAGTTCTTTTCACCTCCCTGGAAAATGGCCTTAATTCCGGCTTGTTCATAGAGGGCCTTGTTCTTCACCCCTACCCCGCCGGGGGAAGAATCGAGCATGATATCAACGTTACCGATAAGGTCCGCAAAGGTACCCTTGTAGGGGATCCCCACAGCGTCAAACTTCGCCTTGTCCGCCCCCTCAACCAGATACAAATTGTAGGGCATCCCCCTTTCCTTGAGTGCCCGGATGGAAAGGGTGGGCGCCAAATCCGCGATACCCACCAGTTCCATGTCCTTTTGCAACGCCACCCCATCAGCTAAACGCTGCCCGATGACACCGTAACCTGCTACACCGACTTTAATCATGTATGCTCCTTTCATAATTTTAACCGATTTGAACCTCAAAGTACACAACCTAAGGAGAAACCCAGTCCCCAAAACCTCGGGGCACTGCGGGTACTTCGCGGCTTATTGCTTTCGCCCTATCTTTGATCCATGCCGTAAGGCCTTGACCACCGGGAGTTCCTCGCCGGTGAGGAAACGGATCAGCGCGCCCCCACCGGTACAGATGTAGTTGATATCCTGGGTCTTGTGGTACTTCTTGGTGGCGGTGATGCTGTCCCCGCCGCCAATGACCGTATACGCCGGAGTATCCCCCAGGGCATCCCACACCATTTTAGTACCCCCTTCGGTCGGCTCCTCTTCAAACACCCCCATAGGCCCGTTCACGAAAACCGTTTTCGCGGTTCTGATGATCCTTTGATAGTGCGCCGCGGTCTGGGTACCGATATCCAGAACCAGGGTCTCAGGGGGAATCTTCCCTACTGGATATTCAACCCGCTTCCCCGCCACTACCGCCGCAAAGTCCTGGGGTAAAACTATCTTATCCCGGTATTGTGCCAGCAGTTCCTTGCCAGTTTCCACCAGTCCTTCATAGCCCTGTTTTTTGATGAACCCACGGGCAGGCTCGCCAATGTCCTGACCATCGGCCCAGAGGAGGACCTCGCCCACCAGCCCACCTGAGAGCACCTGATCCGCTACACCGCTGCGTAACACAGTACGCATCATCAGGAAGGCGTCGCTTATCTTGGCCCCTCCCAGGACGAACACACAGGGCCGCTCCGGTTTTTCCATCAACCCTGAGATGACGCAGAATTCTTCTTCAAAGAGCCGGCCCATGGCGCTGGGCAAGACCTGCTCAAACCCGCAGAGGCTTGGTTGATCCCTATGGGCCGCGGCAAAGGCATCGCAGACATAGATATCCCCCAGGGGGGCAAGTTTCCGCACCAACAGGGTCTTGGCCTGTTCTTCATGGGAAAGTTTGAGACTGGTTTCAAAGAGGGTTTGCTCTTCCGCCACAAAGCGGACATTATCTAATAGAAGAATATCACCAGCTTTGAGGGCCTTGATAGCCTCCCGCGCCGCAGGGCCGCAGACGTCGTCGATAAACCGCACCTGCTTTCCCAGCAACTGGGACAGGACCGTCCCATGAGGCTCGGTGGTATAGAAGTTCTTGTACTCAATATCGCTTCCCTGATGGGCCAGGAGCACCAGCTTCGCCCCCTGAGCGCTCAACTCCTTGAGGGTGGGGATACACGCCTCTATCCGGGTGGTATCCTTGAGCTTCCCCGTGGCCCGGTCAAGCGGCTGGTTTATATCCACCCGGCACAGTACGGTCTTACCGTCCACATCCATATCGTCTAAGGTATTAATGCCGAATCTCATTGCACCTCCTTTACGCTATGCTGTTTTCAGCATATAACCTGAAAACGTTTCCATACTAATATACTTATTTTTTCCCGATTGTGCAAGCCGCTGTAGCCTCAAGATTGGGACCATAGTGGCTACTGCCCACTTTCGTATTGGATGCAGCCCTTGCAGCATCAGGCTTTTATCATTAAGAGAAGAAAAAGGTCCGCGAATTACGCTAATTTTCACGAATAAGACAAGATTGCTTGGCGTTAATTCGCGTTAATTCGCGTAATTCGCGGACCTGTATGTGGCCAGTCTGCACACGACGAACAATACTCCCATCCCATACATTTCACCCTAATCATAGCCTATGCCACCTGCCCGTCAACGTTTCAGCATGGTACGCATGATGACAAAAGACGAAGAAAAGGGTCCGCGAATTACGCTAATTTTCACGAATAAGACAAGATTGCTTGGCGTTAATTCGCGTTAATTCGCGTAATTCGCGGACCTGTATGTGGCCAGTCTGCACAC
>JAITQK010000041.1 GCA_031288975.1 Treponema sp.
TTGGACGGGCTTGCGAGAAACTGGGGGTTGAAGTCATTGCCGCCAACAGTCCGCAGGCCAAGGGGCGAGTTGAGCGCAATCACAAGACCGACCAGGACCGCTTGGTCTGGGACATTTTCGAAGAACTTAAAACCAAGGAAGACATCGATGGCTTTGTGGAGGCTTCTATTGAAGCGGCCCAAGACGACACCGACCCCAGCCTGCTTGCTCACGCGCTTGGTGTAGCGGCAAAAGCCCGTGGTATGCTTGAAACCGCAAACGAGATAGGACTTGACCGCGCTGGATTGTACCGCTCCTTCGTGAAAGGTGGCGACCCGCGCATAAGCACTTTTGATAAAGTCGCTCGCTCTCTCGGTTACCAGCTTTCGCTTATTCCTGTCAAAACGGAAATAGCAATATAACGTATGGACACACTTACCTGCTTAAAAAGCCGCCAAAGATCGACGGCGAAAAGTAGCTCATGCCGCTGCCCCACCGTATTTTTTGGCAAAGTGCCTCCACGTGAAGGAAATAAGGAGGCCTAGTATGACAAGGCCGCAAGTATCAGAAAACGAAGCTCAGGCTGTTTTAGATACGGAAAAAGCCCGCCGCAACGCAGAGTATTGGGCAAAGATTGATAGAGCTTTAAAAAACGCCCAAGCGGGGAATGTCTATTCATTCGAGATGGAAGACTTAGAAGCCTTCGCCGCCAGAAAAATCGACAAGTATCAACTGCTGGGAAGAGTATGTCGGGTGGCAGGATGCAGACAATGATAAGACCGTTGACAGCATTAACGTGCTTATCAAAGATATACATCGCAACGGGTTTATGAAGGGTATCGGCAAACCGGAATCGCTCAAACATAGAAAGGCTTTCAGTCGCCGTATTGATGGGGAAAACCGGCTCATTTATTCCAGAGACGAAAACCGGAACCTCTTGATTATTTCTTGTAAAGGCCATTATGAGGATTAAACAGTTGGTGTCAACTCCCTAGGGCGGGGGAAGCCGAAACGTTGACGCCGTTATCTTTTATAATAATAACTCACCTTACGCACAAGAAGAAGACAGTCCGCAGATTACGCGGATTAACGCAGATTTCCGCCAAGAAATCTTGTCTTATTCGCGAAAATTAGCGTAATTCGCGGACCCTTTTCTTTGTTTTTTGTAATCATGCGTAACATGAACTTCTACTTTAGAATTGCTACATAAAGCAACGCGCCGCTTGATGCGACGCGCTACATTTTTTTGCGAGTTTTCATCCGCTATACGATCTTGGACAAGCGGACACCGCTTGACGCCGTTGCCCTATGGCAAGGTTACTTTGGTATACGTCGTACCTCCGATAGTTAGATTTCTATTATCATCGGGATCAATGCTGTACGTAGTAGTAGCTCCACCAGTCCACTGGATAAGCGGGGCCGCAGCGGTACCCGTTAACGTATATGACCGTCGAGTCCAGTTGGTTGTTCCAATACATGAATACACCTCGGCGTTCTGCCTGATTACCAGCAAAATACTATCGGTCTCAGCCCCCTGAACCCTATACCAGATACCATAGGGTGCGGTACCGGTTGTTCCCTCGGCTCTGGTCAGCGTTATATCTGTAGGGGCATTGGTGGTGGGGTCCAGGACATAGCTTGCCTTTATTACGAGGTTGCTTCCCGTAACCTCGTAATCATAGTTCTGAACGGGCCCACCGTTTGCGGGGGCTATCGGAATTTTGCCGGTATCCACATTGATGTTCCCAGCGGTATCCATGCCTACGTTGATGGTGTAATACGCCACAGTATTCGTGAAGACGTATAGATCCTTGAGTACGTTGTTGTTTGGTGCCACCGTTCTCCACGAGCCAACCAGGGGATTAGCAGCAGGCGCCGCAGTCAGCGTTACAGTCACCGAAAAGTTCCCACTATTGGCAGGGTTGGGAGTAACCGTGGTCATACCTGGTACTGAAAATACCCCTGGCGCCACACCGTCAAACGTCCAGCCATTTTGGGCGGTTAGTGTTATCGTTGCCGTATATGCCGTATTGGCGACAAAAGTAGCGGCCATAGGCGCCCATGTTACGACGCCGCTATACTGCGCGTGGTTAATCGCCGTCGGCTGCGCGGCTCCGGCACTCGCCGTTAACGTTATAGCAAAGGCGTTAACCGTCGCTGGGCCGCTGCTGCCACCGCCACCGCCATCATCCTCAGTCGAACATCCGACAGAGAAAAATAACCCGAATACCAGCATAAGGCTGAGTATTCCCGTCAAGAACTTCTTGCTGTGCATAATTCCATCTCCTCTTTGAGAAATAGATTGTTGAAGCAGAAAGCATTACCCGCTCTGGAAAAGCCGTTGCGGTTAACACCTGTCTGCTTTCTATATAAAACGCCATAAGGCGTGTTATATCCGGTTCCGGTCAAGGCTTTTCACACTTCGCGCCACCTTCGTTACCGAGACCAGCTCGGAACTGTCGGTCGCCGGCTGTATAGCCCGAAAAAGGGACTCCTTAGCCGAATTTTCCGCAGTGTGCGCAAGATGAACGCAGGTGAGGAAATCGGCCTGGTTTTCCGGGCTTAATTGCCGGAAAATGTGAACCGTCTCTACTTGTTTGTTTCGCATAATCACCTCTTTATTGTGTGTTCCAATCCACGCACCCGTATGGAGCGCGACTAAGCGCCTTCTTCACAGTGGGGTTTAATACCCCGCCGCTCTGCGGCAAAATTCGTTATTAAGTCTTGGATAAGATTATATCTAATTCTTTATAATTGTCAAGAACTTTATTAAGTAATTGATATTATTTATTGTAAAATGATTAAGAATTTGATATATTAGGATTGTGAGTGAAGGAACGATCCTCGATAGAATACGGGCCATTCGTAAGACCTTGGGCATCAATCAAAGTGAATTTGCCAAACGAATCGGTTTAACTCAGACATCCATGTCCATGATTGAGATAGGAAAAAGCAATCTCACCGACAAGAATATCAAAATGATATGCACGACTTTTAATGTTCAGGAAAAATGGCTGCGGAACGGGAGCGGTGAAATGTTCGGTTCCCCCTCTCCTTATGAAAAAGAGCTGGTCGATATTCTTGGACAATTAACTGATGATACGCAAGAATTTTTATTGGATATGGCAAGAAATCTTTTAAAAAGACAGGAAAAATCCCAGGCCCTGGCAGATGCGGAGGAACATCCTCCGCTCTAAAACAATGGCTCGAATCAGCCGATGGACTGCTGCAATACCGCCAGCAAATCCGCCTTTTCAGGCTTTATCAGAGCGTTTGCGATGTTCTTTGCCTGGAACGCCTTTTCAGCATAGCCTTCCAGCGCCGCAGCATCCACTTTTTCCCGTGGACCTAAGAGCCTGTCAAGGCATGCGGAAAAATCCTCAAGGCTCCCCAGGTCCAGGGCGGCGAGGATTTCCCCAATCCGGTTTGTGCCCTGGGCCTTTTCTTTTTCCGCAACGAACCGCAGATACGCCCCCAGGAGCAGTCCGTTGGCCCTGCCGTGGTCGATGTGCTTATGATAGGTCAGTTGATACCCAAGAGCATGGACCGCGGTGGTTCCTGTATTGGCGATGACCATGCCTCCCAAGGTGGAGGCCCAGAGCAGCTTTTCACGGACCGCTTTACCGGGCTTATTCCCTGCTATAGACTCGAAACATTCGGCAATCGCCCTGATGCTTGCCTTGGCCAGGGGATCGCTTATCACCGATGCGCGGACCGCCAACATGCCTTCCACCGAATGGGACAGGGCGTCAATGGCGGTATTGATGGTAATCACCTGGGGGAGGCTGCTCATGTATGTGGCATCCAGAAAGGCGAACCGGGGGAACAGGGCAGGAGAGGCCACCGAAGTCTTGGTCTGGGCCGCGTCATTGGTCAGAATGGCATTGGGGGTTACCTCTGAGCCGGTGCCTGCAGTGGTGGGAATCGCCACAATGGGCAGGGCCGACGTGAAGGTGGTACTAAAGATAGCCAGTTTTGCTATGGGATTAACCGCAAGCGCAGCAGCAACCTTGGCCGCGTCCATGGGAGAGCCTCCTCCAATGGCAACCAGGAAGTCGCATCCTTCCTGCCCACATAAACCGGCAGCTTCAAAGACACAGTCCACCGTGGGATTACTCATCACCTTATCAAACAGATAATAAGCCTGCCCATTCGCCTCCAGTGTCTTGACCAGATCTCCAAGGGCGCCATTCTGTTTGGCTGAATGGCTTCCCGTTACCAACAGGGCTTTTTTCCCCAGGTCTTTTAAAAGCCCCCGATTCCCGGAAAGGCAATCATCACCCATCAGAACCCTGGTGGGCATACAGTAGTTTATATTCATTTCATGCTCCTCACACCATCTCATCTATACTTTTGATTGGTTATTCAGACATAGTTTTGATATAATAGCAACTTACGTGTTAAAGGTCTTGCTCATAATCCCGCTATAAACTATAATTTTAATATTCGTGAGTTTATATTATGAATAATGTGGATAAATAATAAAGGCGGCTCCTGTTCCCCTCAACGTATGGAGCGATCAGGAGTTGCTGAAAAATCCGCTTATTTTCGTGACCGGTGTCACAACTCCCGATATTATGATTATGATAAAAAGTATGCATGCTAAAGAGGCACAATATGGTTGAGGTTGAAAGGAACAGAAAATTTGAACAGGTATTTTTCCCAATTTATATTGTCTTAGCTGTTGTTATTTCCTGTATTGCAGGATTAACACTATATACCCGGTATGATGCCTATATTACCAACAGTTACCATAAGACCCTTGTCGATGTAACGCAGCTCGTGGAACACGAGTTTCCCCTGTTGACGGATACCCAAAGGCTTGAGGAGCTGCTGCAGGAAGATTCGGATGTTTATTGGGATATACAACGGACCGTACAAAACATTCAGGCTTCCTGTGGCCTGAGCTATATTTTTATCTGGCAGAAAAAAGCGGATGGCTGGCATTTCTTGCTTTCTTCTGACTATCCACAGGGGACTCCACTGGAAAAAATACGTGAGCTTCATACGGAATATATACCGGTACGGGAACAGGCGTATCAGAGTAAAACGATGATCCTCACTGCAAAGCCGGTGACCAACCAGTGGGGTACCTTTATGTCCGTGTTCCGTCCGCTTGTCAAAGACGGGGAGGTTGCGTGCATCCTGGGGGCGGCTATTGATATCTCGTCGGTCAAATCCCTGCATGCCCAGGCCATACATTCGCTCATTGGGGCGTTTCTGGTGTCTCTGGTCATATCCGTGATTTTTGCCCTGATAAGCCGCCGGATAATAAACCGCCTTGAAAAGATGATCCGCAAGCGTTCCGATGAACTTGAAGCCCAGACCAAACTGGCGAATGAGGCGTCTCAGGCGAAAAGCCGGTTTTTGGCGAACATGAGCCATGAGATCCGTACGCCCATGAACGCCATCATCGGGTTGAGTGATCTCATGCGTACCGATAACCTAGACAATACCCAGCGTGTGTACTTTGAGGATATCAAGAAGATGTCCAATTCATTATTGCACATTATTAATGATATTCTGGATTTTTCAAAAGTCGATGCCGGGAAAATGGAGCTTATTCCCGTCAACTTTAATGTTCAGCTCTTATTCGATCTGGTCTGCTCCCTCAGTCAATTCCTGGCCACTGGGAAGGGCCTGCAATGGCGCTCAAGTCTGGACAAGGCTATACCCAGTATCCTTTATGGGGATGAAATCCGGATCCGTCAGATTTTGACCAATGTGGTGAATAACGCCGTCAAGTATACGCGGGAGGGGTATGTAAATTTTACCCTTACCTGGGGAAAGCGGGGTTCCGAAGGAGATGACCAGGACTATCTCATCGCCGTGGTGGAAGATTCGGGGATTGGCATCAAGGCTGAGGATATCCCCAGGCTGTTTGATCCTTTTCAGCAATTAGACGTCCGAAAGAACCGGGGTATCGCCAGTACAGGGCTGGGGCTGGTCATAACCAAAAGTCTCCTGGAGATGATGGGCGGCTCTATCGAAGTGGAAAGCGAATACGAAAAGGGATCCCGCTTTCAGATGTACATTCCCCTGGTTGTGGGTGATGCTGCCCAAGTAGCGGATTCCAAAAGCACTGAGCCGATGGTTATGGCTACGGCTCCCGTCAAGGTCCTCGTGGTGGACGATACCCCTGAGAACCTGATCGTGGCTCGGGGATTTTTAGCAACCCATCACTTGATCGCCGATACTGCCTCAAGCGGCGCAGCAGCGATCCGGATGGTCCAGGAAACGCGCTATGATCTGGTCTTCATGGATCACATGATGCCTGAGATGGATGGTGTGGAAGTGACCCGGCGGATTCGGGCCTTGGAAGGTGCGTGGTTTCAAGCCATGCCTATTATCGCCTTGAGCGCCAACGCGGTTACCGGGGCCAGAGAACTTTTTCTTGAAGCAGGTATGCAGGATTTCCTCTCCAAGCCCATAGAGGCAGGCCGTTTGAATACCATCTTGGCCACATGGCTTCCTGTTGAAAAGCTGACCCAGCAGAGCCTGGATGAAGCGCCTCAGACTGTGGCGGCATCTGTACCGGCAGACGTTAAGGACCAAAAAGAAAAAAATAAAAATATTATTGATAGGGAAATAGGGGTACGCCATGCCATTGGAGATGAGACCCTGTACCAACAGCTTCTGGAGACCTTTCAGCATGAACACGATTCAGATTATCAAAAGCTGAAGGACTTACTGGCGGAAGGAGCTATACAAACAGCCCACCGGCTGATACACACCCTCAAAAGTTCGTCCGCTTTGATAGGCGCAAAACAACTTGAGCAGTCTGCCCAGGTCATCGAAACCTGTTTGGCAGAACAAAGTTCAGGAAACGGGCCTGATGCAGTCTCTGTTGAAGCGATGGAAACCCTGGAAGCGGAACTGAATAGCGTACTCGAGGTATTACACCAGACCACACCGGAGAGCAACACAGCAGAACCAGTGATTGAGCATGAAATAGCATCAGATGAAAACCACAAGAAGTTCACAATTTTAGTGGCTGATGACGATAATGCGAATGTGATGATCCTCTATCGGATTTTATCCCCTGAATATACCGTGCTCACCGCCGGCTCAGGAGAGAGCGCATTGAAATACGCTATCGAGGATCAACCGGATATTATTTTATTGGACATTATCCTGCCTGATATGAATGGATTTGATGTACTGATCAAACTCAAAGAAAACTCCCTAACCAAGGAAATCCCGGTGATCATCATCACGGGATTGAACAGTGAACAGGATGAAGAAAAGGGACTGTGCCTGAGTGCGGTGGACTATATTACCAAACCCTTTAACAACACCATTATCAGGGCGCGGATCAAGACCCATATCGACATCATAAATCACCGCCGGGTCATTGAGAAGTTGAGCCTCATCGATCCGCTGACGGATATTCCAAACCGTCGTGCCTTTAACGACCGCATCCAGATGGAATGGAAGCGGGCCATCAGAGATAAAAATCCCCTGTCTTTTTTGATGATAGACCTGGATAATTTCAAACACTATAACGATACCTACGGACACCTCCAGGGGGATCGCTTACTCAAAACCGTGGCCCATATCTTTGTAGATTCTGCAAAGCGTCCTGCAGACATGAGCATCCGTTGGGGAGGAGAAGAATTCGCCGTGCTGCTACCCCATACGGATATCAAAGCTGCCCACCTAATCGCAGAAAGAATCCGATCCAGGGTGGAAGCGACACAGGTACCCATTACCGGGGGAACGCTTATGACGTCCATCACCGTAAGCATTGGCTTGGCCTCTATAGTTCCCACCCAGGATTCCTCGATAAATGATTTTATTGCACTGGCCGATAAGTACCTCTATCAGGCAAAAGACATGGGAAAAAACAGGATCGGTTCTATAGAAACGACCGAAGCTCCGGTACAGATCCCGCAAAATCCCGCATCCTTTGGGTAAAATTACAGGCAAAACCGGGATTCCCATACAAATAAAGGTGAGGAAAACCGGCGTAAAGATTCTTTGTCCCATAAGCACAGGGGTATTCAAGCGTCCGTCCCGCCTTGGCAGCTATCCAGTCCTCCCCTGCGGCGCCGCTCTCCCAATAGTGAAATTCGTGGGCCTTGATAGCATCGCCGCGCTTACAGAGGACATTATCCTTTTGAGCCTTTAGGGTGAGATAGCCAAAGCGCTGCAATTTTCCAGTACGGAAAGCTGGTGCGGCGATGACCCCCGCCATGGGTAAGCCATCCAGGGTCTCGTGGAGGTAGAGAAAACCGCCACATTCGGCAATCGTGGGGATTCCCGCAGCAATAGCCTGGCGAATCGCTTCGCGCATGGCCCTGTTTTCCGAGAGTTTTTCGCTATACACTTCGGGATAGCCCCCTGCCAGGTAAAGCCCAGCGAGTCCTGGGGGCAATTGTTTATCACGGATAGGACTGAAAAAGACAAGCTCACAGCCAAGTTCCTCAAGCAATTCAAAGGTTTCAGCATAATGGAAGCAGAAGGCTTCATCCCGGGCAACACCGAGTTTTATAGAAGGAACCTTTGCGGCGGCGTTTTCCCGTACCCCTTCCCAAGGTAAATCCGGCGCAGTGCCTGAGAGCGCGAAGAGACCGTCTAAATCCAGGGTTTGTTCAGCCTGTTGTCCAAGCAGGCTGAGTTTTTCCGATAAGCCAGGAATTTCCGCTGTGGTCATAAGTCCAAGGTGCCGGCTTTCGATTCCATATTCCCTGCGGCAGGGCAAAAATCCGTAAGAAGGTATGCCCGCTTTTTCAACCACGCTGCGAAGCCCCTGGTAAAGCCCTTCGTTGGCATTATTAAAAATCACCCCTTGTATCATGCTGTCCGGGCGGTGATTGATAAAACCTTCAACCAGGGCACAGGCGGAATTGCCTATGCCGTGAGCATCGAGAACCAGCACCACCGGCGTTTCTGTCCCAGCGGCCACTGTGTAGGCTGAGGCTTCTTCAGAAAAAGCGATGCCGTCGTAATACCCCATGGCCCCTTCGATAAGGGAAAAATCCTTTCCCCCATGCCGGGCTAGATGGGCACGGAGCCTGGGAACATCCATAAAAAAAGGATCCAAGTTATAAGAAGACACGCCTATAGCCGAACGGTGAAACATAGGGTCTATGTAATCAGGACCACACTTAAACGCTGCTATATTGAGGGAACGCGCCTTCAGAGCTGCAAGAATCGCGCAGCTCAGGGTAGTTTTACCGCTGCCGGAACGGACACCGGTGATGAACAGTCGTCTCAAGGGGTCCCTCCCAGGGTGATGATCATAACCGGATTTTGTGGGCTGAGAAGGTGACATTCCCCGACCTTCTTTCCCCGGGACACAGAAATCCAACTGGCCTCCGCATCGGGGAACGCGGCGAGCACAACCGACGACGTTTCAAGGGTCACCGCGCTCACCACGATACGGACATTGCGGTTTTTTCTCTGCAGCGCTTCGATAATTTTTAAAACTTTACCACCGCTGCCACCAATAAAAACCGCGTCAGGCGGCGGTAATGCTTCGAGTACTTCAGGGGCCTCGCCCTCCACGATGCTTACATTGCCAATATGAAAACCACGGCAGTTTTCGCCTATCAGTGAACGTGCTTCCCCGCGCCGCTCGATAGCGTAGACACGACCGCGCCAACTCTGGAGCGCCATCTCAACACTTACCGAACCGGTGCCTGCACCTATGTCATAGCAGACATAATCTGGTTTTATCCCGAGTTTTGAAAGCGCCACAGCGCGGATCTCGCTTTTTGTCATGGGGATATGTTCGGCCCGAAGAAAATCGCCCTCTGGTATTCCAGAGGGAAGGGCGTCAGAGGCATGATCGTTTACCGTAAGCAGCACGGTAAGCGGGGCCAGGGTCGAACGGGAAAGTTCTGCCACCTTTAAGGAGCTGATCTTTTCTTCTGGCGTCCCCAGGTTTTCACCGGTAAAAACCGGGAGGTTTTCAAATCCCACCAGAGAGAGAGCAGCTCCCAAAGCAGCGGCGTTTCCACCGGTAAGGCAAAACACGAGCCGGTTACGGCGGACAAGGCCAGTGATACCTGCCGCAGCATCCTCCATCTGCCGTCCATGGGCGCTGAAAAGAACCGCATCCTGCCAGGGGAGGTGGAGGCGCGCAAAAAAAGCGTTAAGTGATGACACCCCTGGTATAAGCCGGGGCTTAAATGCATGCAAAGCTTCACAAAGACCTGCGGCAGCACTGTAAAAACCAGTATCCCCTGAGACAAGAATGGCACAGTGCCTGTTCTCCTGGTGAGCCATCGCTTTTTTTATATCTTCGGCTTTATAAAAGGGATATGTTTCCTGTTCAGGAGAGAAAAGTCCCTCAAAAAGCGCCAAGAGGCGGGGCGCGCCAAAACAGACTTCTGCCTTGGTAAGGGCCGATAAACCTTCAGCCGTCAGGGTATCAACACCGAGACCCGCTCCTATAATGACGATTTCTTTCATACGCACTCCCGCAGCCCAGCGGAACAGACGTATTTTTCAAGCAACGCCAGTGTACTTTCCAGGGAGCCTTCCGCTTCTCCCGCAGGCGGTTTTGGACGGGATAAGAGCGCGATCTGCATACCCAAATCCCGGGCAGCGCTGATCTTTTCGGCAAAGCCACCTGGCGCTCCTGATTCCTTGGTAACCAGGATTGAAGCGCCTGCGGCGCTGAACATTGCGCGGTTTAAGTCCCGGGAAAAAGGTCCCCACATTAATATAAGATGAGCGGGCTTATACCCAAGTTCAAGGCACGTTTTAAGACCTTCAACACTAGGCAACATACGGAAATAAATTCTTTCGGCAAAGCCGTCTATGTGGGTAAAAAGGGGCGCTTCTTTTACGCCAGTTGTAACAAAAACAATACCCTCCCTTTGGGCGATCCAGGGGATAAGCTCATCAGGACCTGAAAATTTTTGACACCCCGAGGTATCGCCTATCTCCCGTGTTATTCTTATGCGGCGCGTACTGGTTTTATCGCAAGCGGTTTTGATGTTTTCCTTTACTTCCACTGCGTAAGGGTGGGTCGCGTCAATCACCAGAACCGGTGTCTCCCGTAGTATCAGCGCTTCTATCCCATCGGAATCAAGCCGGCCTACCAGGGTCATAATCCCCGAAAAAGAGAGAAAACCTGTTTCAGTGGCAACACAGTAAAGTGCGTGTATGTTATGAGAGGAACACCATTCAGCAGCCATGCGTCCTTCGGTTGTTCCGCCAAAAATCATCACTTTTTTCACTTAGGGACCTGTCCTAAATAGCCTCTGGGACTTACTAGTTTTCCATTAAGAACACGGGTCAGGCTGTTACCGATAAAAACCGTCATATTCATATCAGGCTGTATAAGTTTTAACGCTCCCAGGGTCGTTATGACGGCGCTCTCTCCTTCCCTGCCTATATTGCGTGTAATCCCGCACACCCGTTCCAGCGGCAGTATTTCAAGCAGAATGTCGGCAGCCCGGCAAAGACTTTCTTTTCTCCCAAAACTTCCGGGATTGTATACACAGATGGCAAAATCACCGACAGCAGCGGCGCGTAATCTTTTTTCGATAAGATCCCAGGGGGTAAGCAGATCACTTAAACTGATGACTGCGAAATCATTGGCAAGGGGTGCGCCGAGGAGGGCACCGCCGCTGAGGGCTGCGGTAACTCCAGGTACAAGTTCAATCTCCACCCCAGGATAATCCCCGGCAAGCTCAAAAACCGGAGACGCCATACCGTAGACGCCGCTGTCACCGCTTGATATGAGACATACGTTTTTTCCTGCTGACGCAAGCCGGAGACTTTCGCGGCAGCGCTCAATTTCGCTTTTCATCGGCGTAGAAAGGTATTCTTTATGCGGATAAAGGGGGCGTACCAGTTCTATGT
Source organism: Treponema sp. (assembly GCA_031288975.1). Classification (GTDB taxonomy): domain Bacteria; phylum Spirochaetota; class Spirochaetia; order Treponematales; family Breznakiellaceae; genus JAITNP01. Next base: position 11,800 of record JAITQK010000041.1, read on the forward strand.
ACGCGGTATACCCCGCAATGATATCCGCCCCTTCTAGCGCATCCCGGCACGCTGCGGTCATAAACGCCGCTCCCCCCGGGCCAATTCCGGCAATTGTTAATTTAGACACAAGCTCCCCCATAGTGATTCTGAATGTGCGGTGAAACATCTTTTTCAAACACCGCAAAGGTAACGCCGCTGTGCGCGGTTTTTGGTACTATTATACGCCCTGTCTCTCCGCCCAGCGCGGCGGCCCGCTCGCATACGTTATCCGTACCGGTGATTTGCCTAACATAATCAGAGGAACTAAAATCACCGGCAGCGGTGTTTAATGCTTCGGCGCTGAAAAAGAGGAGCGGAAAACCAAAAGCCTCTGCCGCCTCAGCGAGACCCGGCTCATGGCGCTTCATATCTATGGTGCAGATGGCGCGGATCCGGAGGGGCGAAAGTTTATATTCAGCGCATGTTTTTTGGATAACATGGATGATTGCCGTGGTCTCCATACCCCGCTTGCAGCCTATACCGGCAAAGAGATTGCGGGGCAGCAGGGGGAGAGAAGATTCGGAGGCTGTGGTAATGACGGGCACCGAGCCTTGGGCCTTGCCATCTACCGTGATGTTGTTTATGCAGGCGGCTATTTTTTCGGCAAGCCTATTCGCGCCGCCCTCGTGACCGGATAGCAGGGAAATCGAAAAAGCGCCGCTATCCCCGGTAATGACCACCGCGGGGTCGGTATACTTCGACAACACTAACGGCGCGATTGCCCGTATGGCTATACTTGATGCACATAGAAAAACCATACCCTTATGGGTCTTCCAGAGCGTGGCCGCAAGACTGCCTGTGTGGGTGAAAGGTCTTTGCCCTTCTTGCACGTATTTTTCCAGCACACAGACCTCTGCCCCGGGCAGCATCGTACCGAGGCCCTCGGCAAGAACTGCGCCTTTTGCTGAAACAGCGATAAGGGCGATGGGACTGGGCAACGAGGCGTTCATGTTTTTGCCTCCCGGAATCCTGTTGAAAAATCTGCCGCGTAGAGCCGCGAAAGTTCATACTCCCTGCCAAGGACATTACCTACCACCACAAGGGCGGTTTTTTCGATGGTATCAAGGGCGCCTAAAGCAGGGAGGGTCGCCACTGTTCCGTGCAGCACTTTTTCTTCAGGCCAGCTTGCCTTGTAGACGATTGCCGCCGGTGTTTCCGGGGCAAGTCCCCCACTTATCAAGTCTGCGGAGACTTTCTCCAGCATAGCGGCACTTAAAAAAAGCACCATTGTCGCGCCGTGGGCCGCCAGGGACCCTAAATGTTCACGTTCCGGTACGGGGGTCCGCCCCTCAACGCGGCTTATGATCACGGTTTGGCTCACTGAAGGCAGGGTATACTCCGCTTCAAGAGCGGCAGCGGCAGCGCAGAAACTCGACACCCCGGGGCATATATCAAAGGCAATACCTTTCTGTTTCAAGATATCTATCTGCTCGCGTATCGCGCCGTAGAGGCTCGGATCGCCGGTGTGGAGCCTGACAATGTCCGCGCCCCGGGATACCGCCTCTTGCATGGTGGCAATCACCTCATCCAGGGTCATTTTTGCGCTGTTGTATATTTCGCAGTCTTCTTTTGTATCCTGAAGAAGCTCTGGATTCACGAGGGATCCTGTGTAAATAACCACATCGGCGTTTTCAATAAGTTTTTTCCCCCGCAGGGTAATCAAATCCCGCGCACCAGGTCCTGCGCCGACAAAATGTACCATGCTCATAAACGAAATCCCTCCATAACGTGCGCCGCGTTGCTGCTTTGGGCTGCTACCTCACCCTGCTTTTCCGTACTTGCGGCGGGTTTCGATGATGTTTTCGCAAAACAGACAAAAGCCGCTTCAATTGACGAGCCTGCATAGCGGTTAAGATTTTCTTCTATACGCTGTCCGAGAATACCCATGGTCTTGTCAAGCAATCCTGCTTCACGAAGGCGGTCAAGGGCAGCGTCGGTACTGACGCAGTCCGCTATGGCGCGCAAGAGCGGTAGCTCTCCTCCGGCGGACAGGGCGCAACTTATCAGCGTTTCCATACGTCCGTCTCCGTGGGACGAATGGGTGTTGAAGATGCCGATGCCGAGTTTAACGAGTTTTCCGATATGACCGATGAGTAAGGCTTTCTTAAAACCGGTTTCAACCGCGGAAGAAAAAGCCGCTCCGATAAAATTTGAGCATTTTACCTGGCTTTCCATTGAAAGAAGAAGATGATCCCGGGCAAAGGCTTCGGCAAAATTACCTACGGTGATAAGCAGTTCCCGCTTTCCCACGGCAAAAAGCTGATGCATCTCAACCCGCAGGCTGTCCGCATAGGCCGCCTCGCTCATAGGCTCCACTATGCCTGTGGTTCCCAGTACAGAAATACCGCCGATTATTCCCGCCTTGGGATTAAAGGTGCGGGACGCCAGTTCTTCACCCTGGGGAATCGAAACAAGCACTGAAAAACCACCGGTATAGCCTGATTCCCGTGCCACCGCTTCACATTCCTTCTGTATCATCATCCTCGGCGTCGAGTTAATCGCGGCGTTACCCACCGGCTGGTCAAGTCCAGGTCTTGTTACCCTGCCCACACCTTTGCCACCCTCAATGAACACACCGGATTCACGGCGTGTCAGCTCGGCGTAGACCGCTATTCCCTTGGTAACATCAGGGTCGTCGCTCTCATCCTTGCGGACAGCGCAGGACGCCTTATCAACGCTGAATTGAGGATTCTCAACCTTGAGCCGTAATTCAATTCCCTTCGGGGTAACCAAGGGGTAACGGTCCCGGGCCGCCTGATTAAGCAGCATCCACGCCGCCGCCCCGGCTGCTGCGGCCGCGCAGCTTCCCGTGGTATAACCGCGCCTGAGTAAACGGCCGCCGACCAGACGAGAGGATTCCACTAGCTGCCCCCAAGGGTGTTAAAGAAATCTTCCGCCGCCTCAAGGGTTTTCGCTATTTCAGCGGAACTGTGGGAAGCGGATACAAACAACGCTTCAAACTGAGCAGGGGCTTGATAGATGCCGCGTTCCAGCATAAAATTAAAATACTCCGCGTACCGGGAGGTATCAGCTTTCATCGCCTGGTCCAGATTAAAAACCGGCTCTTCTGTCCAGAAGAGGGAACCTATAGAACCTATGGTGTTGATAACAGCAGGCACGCTTTTCCGCTTCACCAGATCCGCGAGACCTGAAAAAAGCACCTCTCCCATTGCTGCTATGTGGGCGTATAACTCTGGATGGCCGCGTAAAAAAGAAAGTTGGGCAATACCTGCTGCCATGGCCACCGGATTGCCGGAAAGGGTTCCTGCCTGATACACCGGTCCTGATGGAGATACCATCTCCATAACTTCGCGGCGCCCTCCGTAAGCGCCGACAGGCATGCCTCCGCCTATGATCTTGCCGAAACAGCTTACATCGGGTTTGATACCGAACAAGCCCTGGGCCCCGCCTAGGCCGAGCCTGAAACCGGTTATCACCTCATCAAAAACAAGCAACGCCCCCTCTTGGGTGCAGATTTCCCGCAGTCCTTGCAGAAAACCATCCACCGGAAGCACGACCCCCATATTCGCCGCCACAGGTTCCACGATGAGGGCGGCAATTTTGCCTTTATTGTGTTCAAAAAGACGGGAAACACTGTCTAAATCATTGTACTGGGCGACCAAGGTATCCTGGGCACAGGAGGCGCTCACGCCGGCGCTGTCCGGTTTCGTTTCACTTAAGAGACCGGAACCGCCTTTTACCAGCAGTGCGTCGCTGTGTCCGTGATAGCATCCGGCAAATTTGATGATTTTATCACGCCCTGTAAAACCCCGGGCAACCCGCAGGGCGCTCATGGTCGCTTCGGTGCCGGAATTGACCATCCGTACCATCTCAAGGGCGGGTACCAGCTCTATCATAAGCCGCGCCATACGGACTTCCGCTTCGGTTGCCGCGCCAAAACTTAAACCCCGCCCCGCCGCCTCGCGGACCGCCTCTAAAACCACCGGGTGATTGTGCCCGAGAATCGCTGGGCCCCATGAACCGACATAATCAATATACCGATTGCCATCAACATCAATGATGTAGGCGCCCTCTGCCGATTGTATAAACACCGGATCCCGCTTCACCGAGCGAAAGGCCCGTACCGGGCTATTCACGCCTCCGGGAATGATCTTCTTTGCTTCGGCAAAAAGGGCGCGTGAAATTTCGTCTCTCATCCTATCCTTCCTTCGTTGATAAAACGCGCTATTTCCGCCGCAAAATAGCTTATCAAAATATCCGCCCCTGCCCTGAATACGCTCACCGCGGTCTCGGCGATGATCGCGTCTTCGTTAACAAAACCAGCTTTTCCAGCGGCTTTTATCATGGAATACTCCCCTGAGACGCTGTAAGCCGCAACCGGAACAGACACGGTGTCTGCGCTTTGCCTTATGATATCGAGGTAGGACAGCGCCGGTTTTACCATGATGATGTCTGCGCCTTCCTCAATATCCTGTAAAATTTCTTTGAGCGCTTCTTTCGCGTTATGATAATCCATTTGATAGGATTTTCTGTCCCCAAAAGCCGGCGCAGAATCCGCAGCTTCCCTGAATGGGCCATAAAAAGATGAACTGTACTTCGCCGCGTAGGACATAAGGGGAACCGCTGAACATGCTGCTTTATCCAAGGCGCGGCGTATGGCGAGAACCCTGCCGTCCATCATATCCGAGGGAGCCACCATATCCGCACCAGCCTCAACCTGAGCGAGGGCGATCCGTGCGAGATAGTCGAGGGTGACGTCATTATCGACCTGTTCCCCATCAAGAATACCGCAGTGGCCATGGCTTGTGTATTCGCACATACACACATCACCGATACAGTAGATTTCACGGTAATGTTCCTTGGTCCAGCGGAGCGCTCTTTGCACGATTCCTTCGGGCCGCCACGCGCCGCTTCCTTCGGCGTCTTTTTCCTCAGGCAAACCGAAAAAAAGCACCTTATTGACGCCGGCTTTCAACTGTGTATCAAAAATTGAACCGAGCCGGTCAACGCTATAACGGTACTGTCCGGGCATAGCGGGGATTTCTTCTGCAATATCTTTTCCCGGTTTTACAAATACCGGATATATAAGGGCGTCTTTTGAAATACGGGTCTCCCGCACTGTGCGGCGCAGGGTTTCGCTGCCCCGCAGTCTCCGCGCACGTTGTACCATTTCAATTACCTCCAGAAACGTATTTTTCAAGCCGAGCTATCATTGCCGCAACCGTAGCATTTTCGGCGATTAAGGTTTCCATACCATATTCCTCCGCGGCTTTTGCCGTCTGTTCCCCGATGCAGAGCGCCTTTTTTCCGATCATTTTTTCACACCCAAAGATCTGGGCGAAATTTTCAACTGTTGAACGGCTGGTAAAAGCTATCCAGTCCAGATCTTCGCAGAGTGTATCACCGAGGGCCTGATTATAGAAATGTTCAGGGACCGTATCATACACCGGAATATCAAGGTACTTAATTCCTGCCATCCCCAGTTCGACACACAGTTCTTCGCTGCCTATGCTTGAACGGGGCAGCAAGACACACTCCCCGGCTTTAACCACGTCTTTGAGCGCCTGGGCGAGATCCGCTCCGCTAAAATGTTCCGGTACCAGGTCCACGATGATGCCCCGGGCCTCAAGGCCTGCCGCGGTCGTTTGCCCAATAGCGGCAAAACGGATCTTCGCCAAAGCGCGGATATCAAGGCGTTTTTTCCGTAATTGGTCAAAAAAAACTTCCACTCCCCAAGGGCTTGTAAAGGCGAGCCAGATACCGTCTCCCTTCGCCTCTTCGCTTGGCGAAGGACAGCGCAGTTCCTCAAAAAAACGGTCCAATGCAGGAATGTTTTCCCGAGGGCGCATGGCGATAACCGGAATTTCCACAACTTCTGCGCCCGCCTCGGCAAGGGCCGCGCTGAGAGCGGCGCTCCTCTTCCGTGGTCTTGTTACGGCGATACGCACAGCTCTGAGGGGCTTTTGCTCAATCCATGAAAATTTATGAGCATAAGCGCAAACCTCTCCCACGATAATCAGGGCCGGCGCGGCAATGCCCGCCTGTTTCGCTTCACAAACGATGTTTTCCAGGGTGGAAAGGGCTTTCTTCTGCCGCGCCGTGGTCCCCCGCTCAAGAATCGCCGCCTGCGTATGCTTCGGCATCCCTGCCTTGATCAAATTGACGCTGATTTCGTCAAGGGCCGCGCTTCCCATAAGAAAAATGAAGGTACCTCCAGCGCGAACGAGGGCTTCCCATTCAATAGGTTTCGCGCCGGCCTTCCCGTGGGCAGTAATGATATGAACCGCTGAACAACAGTCCCGGTGTGTTACAGGTATCCCAAAATAGGTGGGAACTGCCAGCGGAGAACTGACTCCCGGAACAACTTCAAAGGCCACACCAGCCTCGGCAAGCCCCTCAAGCTCCTCGCCACCGCGGCCAAAGAGGAAGGGATCCCCGCCTTTGAGCCTGACAACCTGTTTACCCAGAAGGGCGTTTTCCAGGAGTATATGATTGATCGCTTCTTGCGGCATAGTATGATTTCCCGCGCTTTTTCCGACAAATAGTACCTCTGCGAAGGGTGGGATCAGGGATACGATGCCCTTCCCGACAAGGTTATCGTAGAGAACAAGGTCGGCGTTTTTGAGAACCCGCTCGCCTTTTACCGTAAGAAGACCTGGGTCTCCAGGGCCTGCACCCACAAGCCATACCTTACCTTTTGTTTTTACCATCTTATTCCTGTATCTTCCGCGCTAATTCCACGCCGAGAGCTTTCGCGTTATTTTTATCGCCCCTCACCATGCCCCTCAGTTCCCTATGACCCTCAAAAAACAAGCCGTGCAGTGTCAACGTACCAGAGGCATCAATTTCCGCAAAAGAGGCGATAGGCATACCGCAGTCTCCTCCCATAGCCCCTACAAACGCACGTTCCGCTAAGGCGCATAAATGGCTTTCAGTATCAGAGACCTTGTCCAGAAAATCAAAACAATCGGTTTCCCTGGTGATCACCGCCATAATTCCCTGTCCCGCAGCGGGCATCAGTTCAGGGGTTTCAAAAACACGGCTGATACGGTTTTCAAGCCCAAGCCGTTTAACGCCTGCCGCAGCAAGAACAAGGGCCCCGTATTCGCCGCGCTCCAGTTTTTCAAGCCTGGTAAGGACATTACCGCGTATCATGCGGGTCTCCCAGTCTGGAAATATTTTTTTAAGCTGAAGCTGCCGTCTCAGGCTTGAACAGCCAATGGCTTTGGTCCGGTCACTTTTCCCCGAACCTTGAGGCAAAATCAGCACATCCCGAGGGTCTTCCCGGTTTGAAAAAGCGGCGATTTTCAAACCCTTTTCAATGCCCCAGGGTATATCTTTGAGACTGTGAACCGCAAAATCAATCGTTCCGGCAAGCAGCGCCCGGTCCAGTTCTTTGGTAAAAAGCCCTTTGCCACCAACTTCGCCGAGAGGACGGTCAAGGGTAAGGTCTCCTGATGTTTTCATCGAACAAATCTCAAAATCCCCAGCAGTACCAGCTTCTTTTATCATGCGGATAACTAATTCGGTCTGCGCCAGCGCCAGCGCGCTTTCACGGCTTCCCACCCTGATGTTCATACTAACACCGTCCTTATTTTCTCCGCAGCCCGGCTTGCCCCTTTGTGGTCCAGCCCGCCTGAGGATACGCCAGCGACGATATGGTCTTTGACAATCAGCGCCGGAAAGAAGAAACTCGATTCCGCTTGAGCGTCTGCAACAGAGACCAATACGCCCCTTTCTTTACATTCCGCAGCTATGCGGCTATTGACCTCCCGGGCATCTGTCGCCGCGGTTACGATATCCGCTGAAGCGCAATCGCCGGCTTGATAGGCCCGCCGCAGAATTCTAATGATCCCCGGATATTCTGCCGCGAGTTCCTCCAATTCAGGGCAAATAGCAGGGGCGATTATGTTCACCTCGCAATCAAACAGCAAGAGGCTCTTTACCCGCCGTAACGCGATTTTTCCACCCCCCACCACAAGAACTGATTTACCGGACACCTTGAGAAAGAAGGGAAACCACGAGGGCTTTGAAGTAGTGCTTTCATGGTGCATGTCCTGTTCCCTTTCTGTTTTTTGCGGTTCTTCCCCTGTGTTTTTTCTATCATCCAGGGCTGGAAACAAATCAGTCTGAAAGGCGCTTTTTTCCAGGGCCTCAAAGCAAAACTGCCAGATGTTCCTGTCCAAGGCGTCCCGCATACCAAAGAGTAATTTTGAAATCGCTTTACCCGCCGCAAGAAACGCCGTTTCCCGGGCCTCGCCATCGAGTTTAGCAACGATCTCTGCGGCGACCGAATTCTCTATCTGTTTGATGGTTTTAAAAAAGGGACGAAAATCAAGCCAGCGCAAAAAACCGTCAATTTCCTCGGCCACAATACCCTCAATTTTTTCCCCCTCCAGCGTAACAGCGCTTGCAGCACCTTTTCCAGAAAGCCCATCAAGATCAAGCAATGAAAGACCAGAAAGCTTCTGCAGTTCCGGATCCATATCCCGGGGAAGGGCGAGGTCCAGAAAGAGCCGTTCTTTGCCATCCCAAATGTTCGCGGTTTCCGCACAACTCAAGGTCCAGTGCGGGCTGCTTGTCGCGCTTATCACCACATTAAAGTCTGTTAATAGAGAATAACGCTCATCGTAATTCAGCGCCGGACAACCCGAAGGGGCAGTGCGGTCCGGCTGTTTATGCTGCCGCAGGGTCATGCGCACATCACAGCCTTCCTGCAGCAGCAACTCCGCGCAAAGCCTCCCGATAACCCCGTTACCGATAACCAGGCATTTCAGCGCCGAAAGATCCCCATACCGCGATTTAATACATGCTACCGCCGCGGACGCCGTAGACTGATTAGCCCTGGTGATGCCCGTCTCTGTTTTAATCCGTTTCGCTGAAGCAATAGCCGATTGAAAGAGCCGGTCAAGGACAGGACCGCCGCTTTTTGCCTTTCTCGATGCCCTCAGAGCCTCTTTTATCTGGGAAAGAATCTGATTTTCACCGACAATCTGGGATTTTAAGCCGCCGGCCATAAGAAAAAGGTGCCCAACAGCCTCTAAGCCCCGCCGGGAGACGAAGCAGGCACGGTAATCTTCCCCGTTAACCCCTTTCAAGGCGCATAAAAGTTGCGGAAGCGCCACCTCAGCGTCCCCGTCCCACCATATTTCCGTCCGGTTACAGGTGGCGACAATAATACAGCCCCCGGCATTTTCTTGCGAAAAATAGCTTTGCGATCTTTCCATCGCCTTAATTAAAGCGTCCTCAGTAAAAGCAAAGGCTTCCCGCTGGGTTATTCCGGCATGGGTAAAGTCAATACCTGCCATTTGAATACCCTCAATCGAGCCGTGGGTAGGTTTCACATTCCGCTCCAAAAAACAAAAAAGTCATGACGAATGACGCCATGACCTAAAAAATAAACGACTTCAATTGAATGATGCATCGTCATATCCTTCGGTCAACGCAAGGAGATATGAATGTCCGGTGAATAAAAATCCGGCCATCTTGGTACCCCGGCTATACGGTAACGTGCTTGCGAGGGAATTACACCCTGCTTCCCCAATTCAGTTATTATAATACCAAAATTAAAAATGTGTCAAGAGATTTGAAGCCGAAAACAGATTAAGCTATCCTCCCTGTTCCCCTATTCCCGGACAGCCCTCAAACCAGACACGGAACCGTCTCAATCTGTATGGCCGGCTTTTCTCCGTCAATCCTTATGAGACACCTTACGGAGAGCGATGAAACCCGCTATTGCGATGCCAAATAACACGATGGTCAAAAAAAGCTGCATTACCATTTTTATCCTCCCAGCCAGTTTTGATGAGGTCTATCGCGCTCAGAATGCCGCTTATCGTAGCCGCTATAGTTATCGCCTGTCAAGTGCCAACCTTTCAAGCCAGCGTTTTGACCCGCTGGCGGGTTGACCTGCTCTTTCAGGTCTTCCCGGAAAAAAGGCCGGCTACGAAGCGGCACGACACAGACATCGTGCCGTGTATTTTTTTACACTTTCCCATCAACTCCTCCCGCATTTGCCTTCTTAAAATTGTATTTCTCATACTCCTCTTTTAGTTTTTTTATGTCATCAGCAAGAGTAACCGATATTGACTTGGTATTTTTAATAGTTTCCAATAATTTATCGGTTGTAACAGTTCGGTCGTCCGATATAAACGCCGTTTCTACGGTCTCTTTTACGATAGCCTCAATATCCGCTCCGCTATATCCTTCTGTTACTTTGAGCAGCTTAATGACATCAACAGCCTCGGTAAGTTTTTTGCGTTTCTTAAGATGGATTTCAAAGATTTTCTTCCGTTCATTTTCGTCGGGCAATTCGACCAAAAACAATTCATCGAAACGGCCTTTACGTTTGAATTCCGGCGGAAGAGCGCTGAGTTTATTTGATGTGGCAACTACATACACCGAGCTTTCTTTTTCCTGAAGCCATGTAAGAAATTGCCCAAAAAGGCGTGTGGTAATATCGCTCGCGCCGCCTGACCCGCCTACTCCCGCAAATGCTTTTTCCAGTTCGTCTATCCAAAGAACACAGGGTGAAACTGCCTCGGCAGTTTTAATGGCGCGACGTAAATTGTTTTCACTTTCGCCGACATATTTACCCATTAACTTGCCAATATCCAATCGCAAAAGTGGTACACTAAATTGATTTGCAGTAGCTTTTGCGGTGAGGCTTTTACCGCAACCGGGCATACCGACAATCAAAATTCCCTTTGGCAAGTCAATGCCGAATTTGCGGGCTTCGCCAAGATTGTTGAATATACGCGATTTATCACGGAGGTATTTTTTTAAACTGGCCAAGCCGCCCACATCATACATCGTTGAATTCACCGGAACAATTTCCAGGATACCCGATTTTTTGATAATCTGCTCTTTTTCTTTCAGGACAAGGTTTTTGTCTTTCACGTCAATCATGCCTGATTCTTGATATGCAAGATTGAGGATTTGACGGATTTCAAAATCGCTCAAGCCCTTAAATGATACGGTCAATTCATTAAGCGTGTTTTCGTCAATTTGAATTTGAAAACTTTTTGCATAGTCGCTAATGATGCTTTCAATTTCATTCAGGCTGGGGAGCGGTATGTCAAAAACCGTTACCATTTTTTCAAGTTCAATAGGCAGGATAAATTCAGAGCAAACCAGAAAAATGGTTACATACACGCCATCATTATACATTGTCCGTTGTGCGATTGATTTTAGACGTGCGATAAGTTCTGGTTTGTATGAATGGCTGTCTATCGAAAAATAACGGTGTATGTCTTTTAATACGAGAAAGACTTTTTGGGGTGAATTGTCGTCAAAGGCGGCTAAAAAACCTTCCAAATTATCGCTTTCCGGTATCACACCCTTTGGCGTTTTGTTTTTGAAATCGACATAATGCCCCGCCTCATTATACTCGTGTATGGCGACACCTTTGCTAATACTTACGATAAGTTCATCGACTGCGTGGAAATCAAAATGATTGATGTAGATAATTGGCCGCAGGGCATCGACATAGCCTGCGAGTTTATTTGCGTCTTCCCGTCTCATTTATATCTCCATGTAGACTAATTTATGGTTGGCGTTATTGCTTTTATAATCAATACCGTCAAGAATAAAGAATTTGCCGTTAATATCTTCTGCCTTTAATTCTTCCCCGGATTTCCCGGTATTGCGGACAACATTACCGCTTTCCATTTTGATAACAAGGTATTGTTTGCCCTTCTGCTCAATATCTTTCCAGTAACCCTCGGTTTCTCCCGCGAAGGATTTAATATGTGAGGGCATATTTGGCAGGGGGGCATGAGTGGAAATATCGGCAATTTCGATATATGTAAAGGGATACCATGAGCTACCCAATTTTGACATTGATATTACCTTTCCATCCTGCGAGTGATCGTTGTTGCAATCCAGCATTAAAATAGGTTCCCCTTCTGCCTGCAAGTCTGCGTTATCAATGCTGTCATTAACTTTTTTTACCGCTATTTGTGTTTTACTATTCTTCCATTCATCCAAAAAAGCTTTAATATCACTATCTGTTGTTTCACTTGTTTCTTTTAGGAAAGATAGTGATTGAAATACCTCTTCCAGCGATGCAGTCATGAGGGGCCGCATATTGGGGTTCGCTAGTTCAGCCAGAATGACGAGGGGCTTAGTATCAATAAATCGACGGTAAAAAGTGTGAGCATCCAAGCGGTAAAGCCCGACATACTTTTCAAATATCTCCTGCACTGCCGCCTTGGTAAAGGGATATTCGTCCCCCTTGGCACCCAGCTCCTTGAGCAGTCTTTCATAACCGCTATGATAGGCAAGGATAACCTCGTCCTGCTCCTCTTTCAGGTTTTGGTACTGCCGGAGCCTTGCTTCTTCCTTCTGCCGCAATTCAAAAATATAAGCAGCGTTTGCCGCATCGTCTTTTGTGCAGGGGGCACAAAATATTTTGCACAGTTCAGCAGCAACAACGGGAGCCTCGCCTTTTACCTGTTGCAGTTTTCCAAGTTCCTCTGTCAAGCCTCGCACTTCAAGCCAGCGCTGTAATGAGCCGTTATGAAAAACCTCCAAAATATCCTCGACGTTGAAATTCGCCTGAAGGTCTTCCAAGTCCCTGATGGGCTGTTTGTCAATAATCAAGTTAAATTTAATTGCCTTTGCCATATACTCTCCTTAAAAACCAAATAAACTTGCCATGCCGCGTCCAAAACTTTTAACGCCTTCACAAACACCTGTCGCAATAGATTTAACCGTATTTGCAACAGTTTTTACGATTGCCTTACCACCCTCCCAGATTGCATGCCCGACCGCGCTTCCCGCTATACCGCCAACGATGCCGCCTGCAATTCCGCCGATTGCCGTGCCGATGGGACCAAAAACCGTGCCGATACCTGCACCCACGGCCGCGCCTTTTGCGCCAAGCGCCAAACTCCCAACAAGGCTGCACGTTGTGTCCCCTGCCTTGTCCAATGCTTCTTCGCCGGTGATTTTTCCGATGGCGAATTCACCGAGAACTTTAATGTTTTCTACGCCGACACAAACAGCGTTCGCAATATGCCCCACTGGTGTGCTTTGCAATACCTTGCCCAGCCAGCCGTTTTTTATCGCTACTGTTATACCGCCTGTAACGGCTACGGTAAGCCCTGCACTTGCCCCCGATTTTAATGCGCTTTCCGCAAATTCCGCTGCATCTTCTTCAACAGTGTTGTTTGGTTTTCCTGTGATGGTATTCCAGATTCTGCGCCCCAATATCCGCGCCCCCTGAAAACCCACGGCACACAATGCGCCTATACCCGCTTTCTTTCCGATATTTTTTGCAATTGCTTTACTATTAACCTCATTCCACTCATACTGCTTGGCTTCCTGCTTTTCCTGAATATTCCGTTGGCGTTCTTTCGCTTCTTCTTTGGAAAGCGGTTTTGATTTTATGCCTTCACATTCCATGGTTTCGGTACTACCGTGAATATCTTTGCCTTGTCCTTCCGGCACTAATTTACGCTGTCCTCGATAATCACCTTTTTCAAAAAGCCCTTTTGTCGCGTCTGCGTCTGAACCATATTTTGATTGATAGCGTTTTACAATTTTACCGTTGCCATCCCGAATTACAATATCAACAGAGTTTTTGCCGTAGGTATCGCCGGGCGTGGGTTTCAAAACTTCCGCACGATAGGGACTGCCCTGGGCGGCGGCTTCCATATTGAATGTATCAGCATGATGCTGTTCAGCGATAAAACCGTCAAGATGATACTGCTGGTTTATGCCACCATCTATACGGTACATGAGTTTTATATTTTCATCGTTCGCCTTTTCAAGCGCATGGTCAATTTCCGAGGCGTATTTACCAAAGTCAGTTACACCTTGCACCTTAGCGCCGTCTTCTATTGCCTTTTTTAAGTAACTTTCCCGCGATATACCTTTTTCGCGGCACTCCGCCAATTTCTGTTTTTCGGCTTCAAAACGTTCTACCCGCTCAACAATGATTTCGGCGGTTTGTTTGATTTCATTATTATTTTTCCATATTTTAGGGTATTTGGCAAATTCATTTTCAAGCCATGTAACATTTGGAGTCTCTTTGTCTTTATGTTTATAGGATTGGACAAATGATAAGACTGTGTTTCTAGTTTTTTCTTTATCCTCATTACTTGGGGTAATATCCAAGGCTTCCTCAAAAGCATCTGCCCCTCTATCGGGATTTTCCGCTTCTGTTTCAATACGGATGGCGAGTTCATTAAGATTTGAGACAATTAATTCCTTCTTGTTGTCTTCCAACATATATTCCCCTGCATTTTCTTGTGACAATACTTACTACGTCTAATACACCACCCCTGCTATGTATGCGACACGTATGTTGTCTCATATACCCTACCAACACCAGGTATATTGAACCATTCGCTTAACTCAGTTCATACTACCAAATCTACAAAAGCGTGTCAAGCGGTTTCGCAAAAAAAGAGCATGACTTGACAAATTTAAAATGTTTCTGTATATAGATACAAACGTACCTGATTTTTACGGTATAGTTACCGAGGAGTTTTCTGATGATTAAAGAAGCGATTGTCAAAGCGGCGAACCGGGAGCACCTCAGCTATGAGATGGCCGAAGCGGTGATGGATGAGATCATGGGGGGCACCGCCAGCGAAATACAGATGGCGGCTTTTCTCACCGCAATGGCGGTGAAGGGGGAGACCATCGAGGAGATCACCGCGTCGGCAGCGGGGATGCGTAAGCACTGCATCCGGATACTCCACGACATGGATGTCCTGGAAATCGTGGGCACCGGCGGGGATAAGTCCAATTCCTTCAATATTTCCACCACCTCGGCGCTGGTGATTTCCGCCGCAGGGGTTCCGGTGGCAAAACACGGCAACCGGGCGGCCTCCAGTAAGTCCGGGGCGGCGGATGTGCTGGAAAGTCTGGGGGTGGACATTACCATCCCGCCGGAACAGAGCCTCAAGCTGCTGCAAACCATTGGTCTCTGCTTTCTCTTTGCCCAGAACTACCACATCTCCATGAAGTACGTGGCTCCGGTGCGCAAGGAGCTGGGGATCAGGACCATCTTCAACATCCTCGGTCCCCTGGTTAATCCGGCAGGGGCCAACATGGAACTCCTGGGGGTCTATGACGAGGACCTGGTGGAACCCATGGCCCAGGTGCTTTCCAACCTGGGGGTGAAAAACGCCCTGGTGGTGTATGGTCAGGATGGGCTGGATGAAATATCCCTGAGCGCCCCGACCACGGTCTGCGAGCT
>JAITQK010000191.1 GCA_031288975.1 Treponema sp.
CCGAAAATTGTCCACTCATATTGCTAAGCGAATCTTTTTCCAGAGGAACCGGATGCCTTAATTGGGCACGTCCGGGTCTGTGGGGGCTCCGGGTGGGTAACTGCCCGGTTCTACCCGGCAACCACACTAAACTCACGAACTTTTTGTTCGTGGTCAATCTTCTTCAACCTGAACAGTGCTCTGAATCTACCAGCAGTACCCCGGCCTCCCGCATGGCGTCCAAGGCCCGTTCCACTGAGCCTTGGGGATAGCCAACCCCCTGGACCGCGTCTATAAGCACGATGGTTTTGTAGCCCCTTCTCACCGCGTCCAGGGCGCTGTAGAGTACGCAATAATCAGTGGCAAGCCCCCCTAAGAGCAGGGTATCAATGGAAAGGCCCTGTAAAAAACCGTCGAGTCCTGTGGGGGTTTTCCGGTCATTTTCAAAAAAGGCCGAATAGGAGTCCAGTTCCTGCCGGAACCCCTTGCGGAGTATGAGGTTGACTGGCCGTAGATCAAAGTGATCGTGGAAGCAGGCGCCCTCACTCCCCTGTACACAGTGATCCGGCCAGAGGACCTGGCCTTTTACCGCCCCTGTGTCTAGGATAGTCCCGGGTTGCATCCCCTGATGGGTTGAGGCAAAGGAAACATGGGCAGGAGGGTGCCAGTCCGCGCTGGCAATCACGGTGCCGCCCTTCTGAGCGAACTTCTTTCCCAGGCTGTTGAGGGGCTTGATAACCCTATCCCCCTCATGGACCGCTAAGGCCCCGGCAGGCCGTTTTTCCCCTGAAGCACGGGTATACCCGGGACAGAAATCATTTTGTACATCAATCGCTATCAAAGCGGATCGCATAAAATCAAGGTTCATGGTGTCTCCTTTATTGATCTGAATCACGAGGGAAGATTTCCCCTGCGCTTTATTATACCATCCCTGATCCTGAAAAACCCTTGTTTGAAGGTGTATTTGTCTGTATTATAGAGTAAACTCGCGTTTTCAAGTTCGCGGGTGGGAGGCATTTACAATGAAGGCATTGGTCCTTGAGTCGGTTAAAAAGTTGAGCATCCGGGATGTTCCGATTTCTGAAACAGTCGGGCCTTATGATGTGAAGATTCAGATAAAGGCCTGCGGCATCTGCGGCAGTGATATTCATTATTACCTTGAAGGGGCTATCGGCGATTTTGTCGTGAAGGAGCCGATGATCCTGGGCCATGAGGCCGCAGGGATTATCATTGAAAAGGGTGAAAGGGTTACCCACCTTGGCCTGGGCGACCTGGTGTGTATGGAACCGGGGATTCCCGGGGTCTTTTCTCCTGAGGTGCTGGAGGGGAATTACAATATCGACCCTGATGTGGTGTTTTGGGCCACACCGCCGGTGCATGGCTGTCTCCGGGAAACGGTGGTACATCCTGCACGGTTTTGCTTTAAGCTCCCTGCGGGCATGAGCGCGGTGGAGGGGGCCATGATGGAACCCCTGGCCATTGGTATTGAGGCGGCGAAAAAGGCCCGTATTAATCCAGGGGACACGGCCCTGGTGATTGGCGCAGGCACCATCGGCACGATGTGTACGATTTCCGCCTTGGCAGGGGGCTGCAGCAGGGTCTTCATTTCCGATGTTAAGGCTGAAAAACTGGGGATTGCCGCGTCTTATCAGAATGTGGTGGCAATCAATACTGCCCAGGAAAACCTGGAGGACCGCATCATACAAGAAACCGCAGGCCGCGGCGTGGATGTGCTCATTGAGGCATCAGGAAGCCCCAAGGTGTACCCCGGTTTCTTTCGATGCGCCCGGCGGGGTGGGCGGGCGGTCCTGGTGGGCATGATGAACGGCACGGTTCCCATTGATGTGGCCCTCTTACAGGGACGGGGTATCAGCATTGAAACGATATTCAGGTATACCAATGCTTTTGACCGGGCCGCCGCCCTGGTGAGTGCGGGCAAGATCGATATTAAGCGTCTTATCAGCAAGACCTTTCCCTTTAAGGATGCTATCGGGGCCTACGAATATGCCGCAGCAGGGCATTCTGAGGTGGTTAAGGTGATGATCGAGCTGTAGACAGTATGGCGCCAAGTTTTCGCAAAGAACGTAACTGGTCCGCCTTGACACCCCCCTTGCACTTTCCGGTCTCCCTGATTATGATAACCAGTATGAGGTCGTAGCATGGTGAAGTCGTGGTTTGCTTTGTTTTTTCTATTTTTTCTCTTTTTTCTATCTGATAGCGTCTTTTTCCTGTATACCCAGGAAATTATCACCGCTGAACGGTACCTTGCCATGGTATCTGAACGGTACACAGGGATGAAGGATTATGAAGCCCGGATTATCATCCGGTCTGGCAGTACTGATATGTCCGGGACAGTCAGTCATCTGGCCCCTTCTTTCCTGCGGATAGATTTTACCTCCCCGGCTGAACAGGTTATCCTGTTCAACGGAGAACAATTAACGGTTTACCTGCCTGAATACCGGGCGGTGCTGAATCAGTCCATCACCGCCAACCGTAGAACCTCTGGAGCATCCCTGGCAACCGGCCAGGGACTCACCATGCTCAGGCGCAACTATGTTCCTGCCTTTATAACCGGTCCTGAGCCTCAGCCCTTGGATAGCGGTTCCAGTGAACGGGTCGTTAAATTGCGCCTGAGCCGGCGTTCCATTTCAGAGGGATTTCGGGAGATCACCCTGAGTATCACCCCTGATACTAAGCTGATACGGCGTATTGAAGGAAAGACCATTGCGGAGGGCCAGGTCCGCTTTGATTTTCTGAATATCAAGATCAATCAGGGCATTCCAGAACAGCGGTTTATCTACGATTCTCCCGCTTCGGCTAATATGTATAACAATTTTTTATTTAGAGATACTGATTAATGGTCCGACGGTTGGTATTAAGGAGGTTCCGGTATGCTGTACTGGCGTAGTGCTGGAGGAGGAATTCGATGGAATCTCTGGGAAGTAAATTAAAATCCGCCCGTGAAACTAAGGGGTATACTATTGATCAGGTAAGCCGGGAAACCAATATCTCAGGTCGTTATCTGGAAGCCCTGGAAGCGGAAACGTTCACCGTATTTCCCGGAGAAGCCTATCTCCTGGGCTTTTTAAAGAATTATGGTGAATTTCTGGGCCTTAATAGCAAGGACCTGCTCGATATATACCGGGCGCTGAAAATTCAGGAGGAACCGGTTCCGGTGGCGCAACTTTTAGAAAAGCCTGTGTCGCCGTTTCCCTTCAAGCTCCTCTTAGGTATCCTCATCGGTCTGGTGATCCTTGGGGCTATTGGCGGAGGGGTTTATTTCTTTTTGCAGCTTCCCCGTACCCCTCCTGCTCCTGTTATGGAGATCCATAAGACTGAGGAATATATTATGGATACCAATTCCCTGGAACGGCGTTTCTATCAGGGGGATATGCTCTTTATTCCCTATGCCACGGATCAGTATTCCCTGGAACTGACCAACCTTGGGGAGGCCCTGACGATCCTGACCCCTGATGGGGAGGTACGGCTGGATTTGGGGAAGGATGTAATCGTGGACATCAACAGCGATGGGGTTGGAGAACTGCGGATCAGCGCGGTGGATTTTGTTAAGAATGATCCCAGTGCCGGGGCGCTTTTGTACTTTGAATTGGACGCTACCCGTCTCCCTGCTCCTCTTGAACCCAATGTGGTCGCTGCCACTGGTGTTGAAAGCCCCCTTCCCCCTGACCGGATCATTTCCAGTAATACCGGTATGGCCAATGCAACGGTCATTTTTTCTTCACCCAGTGCCTATCCCTTTACGGTCCAGGCTGTTTTTCAGGGGTACTGTATGTTCCGCTGGGAAATTGACCGGCAGAACCGGAATGAGCACTATTATCAGCGGGGAGACGAGCTTAATATGCAGGCTCAGAATGGCATTCGCATCTGGGTATCCAATGCGGCTACGGCAAAACTCCAGGTCATTGGCGGTGGACGGACGGTTCCCCTGGAATTAGGGTCTGCCGGAGAGGTCATTGTGGCGGATATCCGGTGGGTCCGGGATGATGAGAACCGGTACCGGCTGGTGCTGGTGCGGCTTGAATAAGTAATGCGGTATTATCTTGATCCCTTTGGATGCGTAAAAAATCAAGTTGACGCGGAAACCATGATGGCCTATCTCAACCGCTCAGGCTGGGTTTCCGTTTCCGACGCAGCAGAGGCAGATGTCATCATCATCAATTCCTGTGGCTTCATTGAAAGCGCCAAGCAGGAATCTATCAACGCAGTGCTTGCCTACCGAAACTGCTATCCTGATACGAAGATCATCCTTGCCGGTTGTCTTGCCCAGCGTTATGCCCAGGACATATCCCTCCCCGAAGCGGACCTCCTCTTCGGCAACCGGGACCTCTCTCACATAACCGAGGCGGTTTCCTGTGCCCTCAAGGGGGAGCGGACGGTTCTCATCCCTGAGACCCCTGTTTGTCCCCACAATCCGCCCCTGACAGGGCGCCCCCTCCTCTCCTTACCCGGGTCTGCCTATATCAAGATAAGCGAGGGCTGTAACAACCGCTGCACCTTCTGTTCCATTCCTCTGATCCGGGGGGATCTGGTCAGCCGTACTGTCCCTGATGTCCTCCAGGAATGCCGGGAACTCCTGGACCGAGGTATAAAGGAGCTATGTCTCATCGGCCAAGACCTGGGCTCTTACGGGACCGACCGGGCCGGCGGCCAGCTTCCCGAACTCCTGGAAGCGCTGTCCCTGTTGGAGGGCACCTTCTGGGTACGACTCCTCTACATACACCCGGACAGGTTCCCCCTGTCCATTCTTGAACTCATCCGTCAGGATTCCCGGTTCCTCCCCTATTTTGACCTCCCCTTCCAGCACGGGTCCGCCGCCATACTCCGGGCCATGAACCGCCAGGGGACCGCCGAATCCTATCTTGCCCTCCTTGCAAAGATATGGGACATTCTCCCTGATGCCACAATTCGCTCCACTTTTTTGACCGGTTTCCCCGGGGAGACAGATGCTGATTTCCAGGCCCTTCTTGATTTTCAGGAGGCTGCCCAACTAGATTGGGTAGGTTGCTTCACCTATTCCCGGGAAGAGGATACTCCTGCATATTCCCTGAAACCCCGGGTTTCCAAAGCTGTTGCTGCAGCACGAAAGGCGCGTATCGAGGAACAGCAGACTCCCATCACGGAAAAGCGGATGGACCGCTTCATAGGCCGAACCCTGGAGGTGCTCGTGGAAGAGCGGTTTCTTGGTGATGCTGAAGCTGAGGGTCTGTACCTGGGCCGGCTTGCTTGTCAGGCGCCGGAAGTTGACGGTGCCGCGGTTATCACCAGCGACCAGGAGTTGCACGTGGGTTCTTACATTCGCTGCAGGGTGTTTGCCCGCGCAGGGTTTGACCTGGAAGTACACCCTGATGATGCACAGAATTAGTTGAGCATCTGTCAACTCGCGGAAGAAGTTTTGCGGAAAAGACCAGAAATCGGGTATTTAACCATCTCCAACGCTTTGCAATGGAGACTGCAATATGGCCGCGCCATTGAAAAAGCAGGCATTGTTTCAGGTATCGACAAATTGACATGAGCGAGAAAGAATTCGGCGATTTTCAGACCCCGCCGGAACTAGCCAACATCATGCTTTCCATCGTGAAAGAAACGCATATCGCCCCTGATATTATCATTGAACCAACTTGCGGCGTAGGAGCTATTTTGCTTGCCGCTCATGCCGCGTTTCCATCGACCCATGTCGCGGGAATCGAAATAAACAAGGCATATTGCGATGTATTGTCGGCACAAGTTAATGACAAACAGCAAATAACGATAGTCAACGCTGATATTTTTAAATCAATGGCCATCATAAAAGAAATAAGCGCCCCCTGTGAGACGTGCCTGTTTATCGGCAATCCCCCGTGGGTAACGAATGCGGCTATCTCCGCGGCTGGCGGTACGAATCTACCAGTGAAAGAAAATACACGGGGACTGCGGGGCATAGATGCGATAACCGGAAAAAGCAATTTCGACATCAGTGAATATATCATCATGAAAATGATAGAAACATTCAGTGCTCATAAAAGCCTGTTCGCCTTTCTATGTAAAACAACAACAGCCCGGAATATCCTAAAACAGTGCTGGAATAACGCCTTATATTACAAAGACGCTTCGCTGTTTCCCTTTGACGCAAAAAAATATTTTTCGGCGGCTGTTGATGCCTGTTTTCTGGTGATGGATTTTACGGAAAGAACGACTGTAACAGAATGCGCTGTGTACGATTCCATCGAAAATAGGCGTTACCAGAACCGGCTTGGTTTTTTTCAAGGTAAAATGATTGCTGATATCGATAATTTTAATTCATACAACTATCTGGGCAAAAGTGATTATATCTGGAGAAACGGGATAAAGCATGACTGCGCAAAAGTGATGGAGCTTGATATTATTGGTACAAAGCTGCGTAACGGCTATGGGGAAACGGTGGATATTGAAGACACACTACTCTTCCCGCTGTTAAAAAGTTCTGACATTGCCAATGGCAATCTTGAAATACGGAAGAACATTATAGTTCCGCAAAAACGTGTTGGCGAGGAAACCGCGCTGATAAAGCGCAAATACCCCAAAACATGGAAGTATCTCAGCGATCATATAACTGATTTCAGCATGAGAAAAAGCGTTGTTTATAAAAACAAACCGCTATTCTCGATATTTTCAGTGGGCGACTATAGTTTCAGTCCGGTAAAAATAGCCATATCAGGCTTGTACAAACACCTTGCTTTTCGGATACTATTGCCACAGCAAAAAAAGAGCGTTATGCTTGACGATACCTGCAACTTTATCGCATGTTCAACCGAAGCTGAAGCAGATATGATTTACGCGCTTTTAACAAGCGTGGAAACACGGCGTTTTCTTGATTCGATAATTTTCTGGGATTCAAAAAGGCCGGTAACAACGGAGCTGTTGAATTCCATAGACCTGAAAAAAATAGCACGGAAACAGTATCCTGAATTGCGCTATGAATCTCTGGCGAAAAAACAAAGCGGGGCGCAGATCGCACTATTTTAAGAGAGGATTGGTGTATGAAAGCGGTGCAGGATACAAACATATTGCAGTTATATGATGCCCGGAATCGTTGATCAGCCTCCATTGAAAAAGCAGATATTGCTTCACCAACCACTGTGGTAGGGGGCTGGGAGTTACCAGTATCAGGCAGTGAGGCTACAGCATCACGTCAAAGATGCGGAGTTCTCCCACGTTGACCCACTCCTCACGTGGCTCGCGGTTCGCGCTTTTGCGCAGGTCGAAGGTAACGAGATACCCGTGCTTTGCTCCTTTACTCCGCAGGTAGCCTGCAAGCTGCTCGTAGGCCGCGTCATGCCCCACTTCGCCGTGCCATATCTTCAGTTCTATGATGAACTGGTCCCGGTTATAGTCCACTACAAGGTCCATGCGGCGGAGG
>JAITQK010000193.1 GCA_031288975.1 Treponema sp.
AGTATTGGAAGAGGGCGAGGTATACCGGCGCCTACGTTTACTGAAGGCGTATTTGCAGGTATTATTAGAAGCGAATGAAGAGCAATTTAAGGAGGTAAGGGCGATGATAAACAGTCCGGTTATAGATCAGGTACTGAAAGAGAGCGGCTGGATAGACAAGATCCTGGAGCAAGAACGGCAGGTCTTGGAACGGGAACGACAGGTCTGGGAGGAGAAATGGCAGAAGGCCGAGACAGAAATCGCTGAACTGAAAGAGCAACTGAGGCTCTTTCAGCAAGCGCAGGCTAAACCCGTACTCGGCGTACCGGAACAACACGGAGTTTCACAGAGTCTTGGTTAGTTATCATCTTGCTCCTTTGTGTTACTCCGTGTACTCCGTGGTTTTATGGTTTGGGTTATGTTATAAACAGGAGGAACCTAAGGGTATGATGAAACAACAGCACACAGGAGAATTCGTTATGAACCAGGTACTCAGAACGGTGTTTTTGGCGGGATGTTTTGTATGTATGGGTCATTACGCCGAGGCGGGCGGGGGTAAGGAGCAGGACCTCAGCCTGGATGCTGAGATTGCGGCGCGAACTGTGGTGAGTAGAACGGTTCAGACCAAACTGACCAGAAATGCCGTGGTTAAACGGCCCATTCCTGATGACTTTGTATGGATTCAGGGCGGGACTTTCATGATGGGAAGCCCCACGCCAGAAGCTTCGCGGGATAGTGATGAAGTGCAGCATCAGGTAACGGTAAGCGGCTTCTTTATGGGGAAATACGAAGTAACGCAAAAAGAATATCAGGCAGTGATGGGAACGAATCCGAGCGATTTCAAAGGGGATACGCTGCCGGTGGAAAACGTAAGCTGGTATGACGCGGTGAAGTATTGCAACGCCCGCAGCCAGCAGGAAGGCTTGACGCCCGCGTATACGATAAACGGGGAAACCGTAACCTGGAACCGGAGCGCCAGCGGTTACCGGCTGATGACTGAAGCTGAATGGGAATACGCCTGCCGTGCAGGGACCACGACGCCATTTAGTACGGGAAGCAATATCACGACGAACCAGGCGAATTATCATGGGAAGTATCCGTACAACGGAAACGCCAGGGGGACCTATCGCAGAACGACGACACCGGTGGGGAGCTTTGCGGCGAATTCCTGGGGCTTGTACGACATGCACGGGAATGTGTGGGAGTGGTGTTGGGACTTATATGGAAATTACAGTAGTGACGCTCAGACGAACCCAGTGGGCGCGTCTTTGGGCATGTACCGCGTAGGACGCGGTGGGAGCTGGGACGCTTACAGTCAGCACCTGCGCTCGGCGTACCGGGGACGCAGTGGCCCGTCTCGCCGGTACGGCAACGTCGGATTTCGCCTGGCCCGCTCTAGTTTATAAGCCAAGCATAGTAGCTACAGTGACATGTCCCTACCAATTTTTCTTTTATAGTCCGCTAGAACTTATTGAGGAGGTTTTAAACATGGATCCGGCGATACAGAAGATGCAGGAAAAGATAGATCTGATACAAGGGGACCCGGCCCTTCTCCGAGCCTAATTGAAGCATTGTAAAAGATAAGTATCCCGCTCATTGATACAGCGATTATGCCTGCGTTAGGCAAGTATTTCATACACAACAGGTATGGTGTGTTTCCCTTTGAAGACAAAGAAACGGAAACCTGTATATACCAAAAGAGTAACAACAATACCCAATCCTAAGGACAGGATTTCTTTTAGTCCGGTGAAGCCAAAGCGTATTGAAAGATAATCCCCAGATATGAGACCGACGATGAACCCTGCAATACACAAACCTATCAGCAGGTAAGGGCTGGAAGGGGAAACTGCTCCTTCGATGCTTACCTTACTGCCGATCTCGGCATTGCAAAGATTACGGGCTTTTACCATAAAACTTTCTTTCTTGTCTCCCCCGCTGCAGCAACTGGGAACATCACGGAGCACCCGCACCTCCGCAAAGCCGTCTTTAATAGTGACTACAAAACCAGTTTCTTTCATGTTTCTAACCTCACCATAACAATATACTGTATGATTGTGAGGAATTTATGATTTTTTCTGTTTTTATGGGTGAACATTCTAAGCAGCAAATAAATTTTTCAAAAAAAGGCAAAAAATCTGTATTACTCATAATTTCCTCACAAAGGTATATTAAACTTTGAGCTACATAAGGAGAAGGCTGTTATGAAAACAAAGACGATCCGTATCGGCGGTATGACCTGTATAAGTTGCCAGAACAGAATCGAAAAGAAACTCAAATGTACGGTGGGCGTTGAAGACGCTACGGTTAATTTTAACACCGGGACGGCAACCGTAACCTATAACACTTCGGTTATTACCCTGCATGAGATTGCCCAAACCATTGAAAAAATGGATTATCAGGTACTTGATAATGCCTCTGGTTCACCTGCTCAACCACCCACTCAAATCATCGGGACCCTGGTTATTATCCTTGCCCTGTATATGATCCTGCGACAATTCGGCACGAGTTCCTTTACTTCGGCCTTTCCCCTTGCCGAAACTGGTATGGGTTATGGAATGCTTTTTATCATCGGCCTGATTACGTCTGTTCACTGTGTTGCTATGTGCGGCGGCATCAACCTTTCCCAATGTATACCGCAGTTGGAAATTGCCCCAAAAAGCGGTGATAGATCTACGGTGTTACTGCCCAGTATGCTTTACAACGCAGGGCGGGTTATTTCCTATACTGTCGTTGGTGTGATTGTCGGGGCTTTGGGATCGGTGATTACCGTATCAGGGCGTTTTCAGGGAATAGTACAACTTGCCGCCGGGGTATTTATGATAATGATGGGTATCAATATGCTCGGTGTTTTTCCGTGGCTCCGGCGCTTCAATCTGCACCTACCGAAAATCTTTGCCAAGAAGATAGACGAGCAAAAGAGTACCAACAAGAATCCCCTCTTTATCGGCCTCCTCAACGGGCTTATGCCCTGCGGTCCTTTACAAGCCATGCAGTTGTACGCTCTTTCTACTGGCAGCCCGATTGCAGGCGGTATCTCCATGTTCCTTTTCAGTCTGGGAACAGTTCCCCTGATGTTCGGTATCGGGGCCTTAAGTTCTGTACTCAGCAAAAAGTTCACTGCCAGGGTTATGAAGGTTGGAGCCATGCTCGTTACAGTGCTGGGGCTTACCATGTTTTCAAACGGCTGGAGCCTGGGTGGGTTTCCCAGCCCGATAGATAAGATTACCGGTTTTATCAATCCCTTTGGTTCTGCGGTGGCGAAAACTGAGAGCGCAGTTTTTGAACCGCTTGTTGAAAATGGGGTACAGATTGTCAATTCCACCCTCAACGCCGGGAGGTATCCGGCGATTACGGTACAGCAGGGTATCCCGGTTAAATGGACGATTAACGCTCCGGCGGGCAGTATTAACGGCTGCAACAACCGGATGATCATCCGGGAATACGGCATTGAATACCGCTTTAAGAACGGAGAAAACGTCATTGAGTTTACCCCGGGGGAAATAGGCCGGTTTTCCTATAGCTGCTGGATGGGGATGATCCGCAGTAGTATTACCGTTGTTGCGGAAGGTGAAACTGCCGTAGATGTAGGAGAACCGGATATTAACCCAAGTCCAGCAGGGGTGAGTATTCCAACCGATGCTATTGCCATAGCGAAAATGAACGGCGACGACTGGCAGACCGTAACCATCAATCTCCGGGATGAAGGCTTTGATCCTGCTATTCTCGTTGTTCAAAAGAATATACCGGTGGAATGGATTATCAATAACGATTCCCTGGATGAGGGAAACAGCAGTCTCATTGTCCCCGCCTATTATGCGAAGGTCGAAATTGATCAAGGGGATAATGTCATTCAATTTATGCCTTCTGAAGATTTTGATTTTTCAACAATGGACAATATTTTCTACGGTTATGTCGAGGTGGTGGATGATATTAACACGGTTGATATTGAAGCCATAAAAGCGGAAGTGTCGGAATTTGAAACCCTGATGTACCCGGATGCCTATTTCGATGCGCTTAGTCAGGGTGCATGTTGTCGTTAAAGGAGGAAACCATGGAATTTTTGTTACGTCATTGGCATTGTATTTTACCGGTTCTGGCGATTGTCATTGTCATGCTTTTACAGGGCCGGGGAAAAAAGAAAGAATAGGATTGACAAAAAACCGGAAAAGATATATATTCTTTTAGCAATGTCAACAAGTTAAGGGTATAGACAAAAGTGACTAGAAAGAGTAAACTACAGAAAGCGAGGGATGATAAAATGAAGAAAAAAAAACTGAAAAATTCAGAGTGGCAGTGGTATGGGC
>JAITQK010000235.1 GCA_031288975.1 Treponema sp.
AACGATATGGTAGAACGAAGCGGTTGGCTTCCCGGCAGGCGGGAAGACCAACGAGCGGTGGCCAGGCGCTGGCGCGAAGTCCTCGAGATGGACGCTCTATAAGGAATGGTTATGCCGTCTATGTGCCTGCATAACGGAACGGTATTGACCGGTTTCGCGGTCATGGAGCGGTGCGCCGTTCTTATTGAAGATGGTGTGGTGGGGGATGTCTTTTCCCAGAAGCGATTCGAGCGGAAACGGTTCGATGCTGAGGTTCAAATTATTGATGCCTGCGGCGCGTATATTGCACCGGGCTTGATCGATACCCATATACACGGTTTTGGCGGTTTTGGAACCAGTGACGCCTCTGCCGATTCGATTATCCAGATGTCCAGGCTCCTGGTTAGATGTGGGGTAACGGCCTTTAATCCTACCATCTATCCCAGTGAGGAAATGCCCAAAACAGTTGCCCAGATCGCAACTGCCCTGGGGAAGGAATCGGGGGCACGGATTATGGGGCTGCACCTGGAAGGCCCTTTTTTGTCGCCGAAACGGCTGGGGGTGCAGCGGCCGGAAACGCTGAGGGCCGTGGATATTCCTTTCATGGAGCAGCTTTGGGAAGCTGCCTCTGGTCATATCGTCAACATGACGGTGGCGCCGGAACTCAAAGGGATGCGGGAACTGGCCCTCTGGTGTATCAAAAAAGGGATTGTGCTCCAGGCCGGTCATACTGATGCAGAATATGAAAACATGGTAGAAGCTATGCAGGTGGGGATCCTCCATTCGACCCATCTTTTTAATGCCATGAGTAAGATGGATCACCGGAATCCCAATGCGGTGGGTTCTATTCTCATCCACCCGGAAATATCCTGTGAGATTATTGCCGACGGCTGCCATGTGCATCCCGACCTTTTTAAGCTTTTGTTGCGGGATAAGCCGGTTGATAAGATCGTGCTGGTAACTGACGGGCTTAAGCCGACGGAACAAGCGGAGGGTCCCTTTTTTGCCAATGGCGAAGAAGTCGTGTTTTATGATGGACTGTTTCACCGGAAAAGTGATGATGTGATTGCCGGCTCTGCGCTCACGATGATTCGGGGAGTACAAAACCTGGTGTCCTTTGGGTTTAGTCTTGAGGATGCGGTAAAAACAGCGTCTTCTAACCCCGCACGGATCATGCGGTATAGCCGGAAAGGGAGCATCATCCCAGGCTGCGACGCGGACCTTGTGGTATTTGACAAAGATTTTTCAGTACGCGCCACCATGGTAGGTGGGGTACTCAAACACAATACATTATAGGAGAAATCATGCGCCTTGTGATTCAAAACGATTATGACGCGGTAAGCCAGTGGGCAGCCGCCTATATTGCAAAGCGTATCAACGCCTTTTGTGCTACCTCGGATAAACCCTTTGTGCTGGGACTCCCGACCGGATCAAGTCCCCTGGGGATTTATAAGGCCCTTATTGGTCTGTATACAGCGGGGAAACTTTCTTTTTCCCAGGTGCTTACCTTCAACA
Organism: Treponema sp.; assembly: GCA_031288975.1. GTDB lineage: Bacteria > Spirochaetota > Spirochaetia > Treponematales > Breznakiellaceae > JAITNP01. The sequence continues at coordinate 1,495 of JAITQK010000235.1, forward strand.
TGGATGAGTATGTGGGATTAGACGAAACATCTCCTCAAAGCTATCACCGGTTTATGTGGGATAATTTCTTTCAGCACATCGACATTGATAAAAACAACGTCCATATCTTGAACGGCATGGCCCAGGACCTGACCGCGGAGTGCACGGGCTATGAACAGCGCATCGCTTCCTGCGGCGGGATTGAGCTTTTCTTAGGTGGCATGGGCGAAGATGGGCACATTGCCTTTAATGAACCTGGTTCATCCCTGCGTTCACGGACCCGGGTAAAGACCCTCACCCGGGATACCCGGCTCGTCAATTCCCGTTTTTTTGGTAATGATCCTGGTAAAGTGCCTGCCACCGCCCTCACCGTCGGGGTGGGAACCATCATGGACTCACGGGAGATCCTTATCATCGCCAGTGGGCGTAACAAAGCCCGTGCCCTGCATACTGCCATTGAAGAAGGGGTTAGTCACCTTTGCCCCCTTTCCTGTTTGCAAATGCACCCCAAGGCAATCATCCTCTGTGATGACGATGCTACCAGTGAACTCAAGGTGAGTACCATGCGGTACTTTAAGGAACTTGAGGGTAACGGTATATCGTGAAATCAGTTGTACTCTGATGTCCCAACAGGTACGTGATTACGGCTCGTCGATACTAAGTGTAGGGTCAACGCTGTCCACATCAAGTTCGCCGTTTAACACCAGTTCCAGTTGATACGCGAGATTCGTGAGTTTTTCCGCAGAGGATGTAGCGACTTCTGTGGCGTGGAGAAAACTGTTAAGACCATGGGATATATCGGAAATAGCAAGATGGATCTGTTCGCTTGACTTCCGTTGTTTTTGTGTTGAGATGGTGATGGTTTGCGCTTGATTTGACGTGATCTCCGCTCCTGAACGAATATCCTTAAATACATCTTCCAGGTTCTTGATGAGTTTATACCCTTCGGCTATCTTATCAGCTCCCTCTTCACTGGAAATGATCAGGGATGATGAAGAGGCTTGTATCTCTTCAACCTGTTCTTTTATCTGTTTGGTAAGATTTGCGATATCATCTGCAAGACGGTTTACTTCCTCTGCTACCACTGCGAAGCGTTTCCCCCGTTCACCTGCTCCTGCTGCTTCAAGGGCGGCGTTAAAGGCAATGACCTTGGTCTGATCCGTAATGGTGTTGATAACCCGGACAATATCCCGGATTTTCGTTATCTTCTGTCCCAGCATCACAATACCATTAATCACCCCTTCGTTCTTGTCTTTGATATCCCCCATCTTCTTGACATTGTTTTCCAGCACCGAGAATCCGGTAAGCACGTCATCTTCCATTTTGGCGGCAATCGTAGCAACGCTTCTGGTCTTGTCGGCAATATCGGTGGCGATCTTGGTATTCTCATTAATAGTACTGACGATCTCCTCCACCGTTGCCGCCTGATTATTCGCGGTGGTGAATATATCTTTAGATGAAACGGCAATTTCTTTGGTTGCTTCCCGGATCCTGCCTGCGATTTCCTTGGTTTGCGTAACCGTCCTGAAGGCCGCATCGGCGGATTCGGATATGATATCCGCAGCAAAGATATGGTTCACTAATTCCCCGTACCGTTTCAAGATGATGGCGATGATGATCCCGCAGGCGATGAGGGATAGTACCCACCATCCGTCTCTGATGAGTTGGTTCCCGATCATACCTTCAGAGGCATACTGGTAGATATTGAACACAAAAACAATGCTGCCGTAAGCAACAGCGGCGATAATTCCCGAAAAGACCTCGCAAGAAACACTGCACCGTAAGCCACTGAGAATAATGAATAAGAAATAGCAGGATACCTGGAAACTTGGTAAAATAGCGGGAGATACCAGACTTGGATATAACGCGATCATAATAACCGTATAGGAAGCAATACCCATATCAAGAACCACGAATACATATTTAAGCAAGGGCCATATATGTGTGCGTTTACGGAGATACCAGAACAATCCGATGCTATACCCGATCAACACAAAGGGGCCGCTATACCAGCGCAGCGCTGCAGTGTTGAATCTGTTGTATCCGCCTCTGAACGCAAGTATCCCTATACCGATTCCACATAACACCCCAAGGGATATACGGAAATAATTGATAATCATTTCACCATTACGTTCTTCCTCTCGGAGACGGTCTGCTGTTACTTCCATCATGCCTTCCCTTTATTTTGTACGGTATTTTTCCACCGCTTTTTGTAAGCCCTGGGACATGTCGTTTAGGTTATCGGCGATTTTCGAGGTTGATGAAGTAGCGATAACGAACTGCCGCACTCCTGCGGATATTTCCTTGAGGGTTTCAAAGATCTGCGAAGAAGCGTACTCTTGTTGTTTGCTTAAATTGGAAATTTGCTGGCTCCTGGTGGCAACATTCTGAATGTTTTCCACAATATCCTCAAACACCGCTTTCTGTTCGGTCATACGATCATACCCGCTCTCGATCTGCTTGGCGCCGCTGTAGGCTTCGTTAATGAGGGACCGGGACGCAGATTGTACCTCTTCAATCTTGACTTTGATTTCTTTGGTGGAATCAACGACATTATCAGCAAAACGCCGGATTTCACTGGCCACCACCGCGAAACGGGCACCGCTTTCTCCTGAAGAGGATGCCTCCAGAGATGCGTTAAAGGCGATCAGTTTGGTTTGATCCGCAATGCCGTCGATGATTTGGATCGCCTCATTGATACGGACGATCATATCGGTGAGTTTTTTGATTTCGTTGATGATCCGGGTATTCTGATCCCGGATGTCCTGCATCATCGTCTGATTCGCGTCCCGCAGTTCCGCCCCTTTTTCACTGAGTTTATGGGTCTGCCGGGCGATCTCTGCCACTTCTTCGGTCTTTGCTGCCATCTGTTCCGAAAGCTGCTTAGTGCTCTCCATGGTGCTGACGATTTCCGACACACTGGCAGCCTGCTCGTTTGCCGTGGTGGTAATCTCCTTGGCCGACGCGGATAGATCGTAGACCGAAGTTGAGACCAGGGTGGAACTTTGCCTAAAGGAGGTAAAAATCGAGCGTAGAGACTCGATAAATCCGTTGAAGGCTTTCATTAAATCGCCGAATTCATCGCTTGAACTGACCTTAAGGTTCAGCGAGAGATCGTTGTTTTTTAAGGCGATAAATAAGGCTTGAAGCCGCTTCACCGATTGATTAATGTCAAGCATGCTGAAGATAACCACAGTAAACGCGAATAGTACCATGATGATAACGAACAACAAGGATCGCATGGAATAGGTTCGGTATACGGAGATGCGATAATCAATCATCAGGTTCAGTTGATCAAGCGCTGCAATCGCGAAAGTGCAGGTATTCTGGTTGACGGCCACACCAAGTTCAGAAACAGCGTTAAACGTAGGCGGTTCATTAGAGGAAACCTGTTCCAGGATTTTTAAAAAATCGGTCATCGAGGTCTTGTACCTTTCTTCTTGAGAGCGCAACTCCGGGGTAATCAGCTTTTCTCTTCCCACCTCCTTGCTTTCCATGATTGCCATGTTAAAACTGTAGTTCACCCGCTGGTAATAATTCTGCATCAGGGTGGTATAGATCATCAGCGCCCTTTTATCGTCATCAGCAATATTGGCCATGGTCATGTTGTCGGTACTTAAGCGGCGCCCCTGCATTTGCAGCGCAAGACGGCGATTGGCTGAACGGATCAGATTTCCTATACGGATAATCCGTACCTGGATTTCGGGAATTATATTGAGGGCAACATCCACAAAATAAGTACTGTTCAGTTCTATATCGAGAACCAAGGTTGAGGTATCGCCGATATACATGTTCATATCACGGATGGTCTGGATAAAGTTTAAATAGGCGTTCAGAACCGATTCAGGATCTTCCCGGGACATGGTGCGGATGGTGTTCCACGCTGCTTTTATGTTTTCTATTTTGATGTGTTCCAGATTCTTTGCCTTAAGTTTAAGGTCGGTAAATTCGAGCTCTTTACGATATTCGTTGATAGTATCGGCTAAACTGTCCAGACTCTGCATAATATCCCCTTCAACCTGACCCAGCTCACTGGTCTCATAACCGAGGGATATGCGCAGATGCCGTGGTATTGAATCAAAGAGGTATTCGATATGTCTGATACATTCAATCCCATATTGCTCTTTGCGACTTCGCTTGATCCACGTGTTGTTGTCGTTTATGATAAGCCCCAGCATGACTGAAAGGGGCACCAGGAATACAACACTGCAGATAATCAGTTTAGTGGAAATTTTTAGTTTCTGAAAAATCATGTACGCCTCCTGCGTGGTATAACTATTCGTCTAGTTTTGTTAATTGTTTCTCCAGAGTCCGCTGGTAATAATCCGGTGAAAATCCGCCGATGAACGCTTCATAGCATCGATCCTTACCACGATTGATGCTTTCAATTGCTTGTTTGATATGATAGGCATACTGAACCTTGCTTTCCTTTGCCCGCAGCGCGCTCACCCGGTAAAAGGCAGGCCAAAACGCAGTATCTTCATGTATTGAAGCTTTATAGTAATATTCAGCATCCTTGAAACGGTTATTATGATAAAAATATTCTCCTCTGAGGAAATGCGTATAGGCTGAGGTATCGTACCGCTCAATACATGAAAGCACCGCATCAGCACGGGAGAAATCTTCCCGGCTCATCAAAGTAATAGCCGCGGTGATAAGCGTGTTACCCATATCCGCAGAAGGTGTTTCGGTACGCAGCAATGCCAGGATTGTTTCGGCCATTGGCCAAAGGTCCTCATCATCGGCGATAAGCTCCGCGATCCGTTCCGGTTCAATGGTGAGGGCGATCTTCCGGTACTGCGGCTTCGGCCTTTGCCCAAGCTCCGGTGTGGGTGGAGGGTCCTTGGTACCGGTCCCGAAGGGTGCCACGATTTTTTCTACCTTCAAGGCAGCTTGTTTTTGAAAGTAAAAGGCATTCTCTTTGTAGCAATTAGCCAGCAGAGGATGCTCCACCGCCGCTATCTCGGATATGCCCATCACCAAGAACCCTCCTGGGCTGAGAGCCTTCGCGAGGGTATCCAGCACCGCTATACGGCTTTCAGGGGTAAAATAGATGAAGGCGTTTCTGAAGAAAATCAGATCATAGGCCCCGGCGGGAAGGCCATCCATGATGTTATAGGGATAAAAAGAGACCTTTTCCCGCAAATCAGGATCCACGATAAAGGTATCTGCCGAAGGGGAAACATAGCGGTCTAGAACGGCCCGCCATTGGGCGCCATCCTCCCTGAAGGCGTTCCCGTTGTAGCGCCCTTCCTGAGCTACCTTAATCACCGCCTGGCTCAGGTCAAAGGCTTCGATGGTACCGGAAACTGGCGCGGCAGCGGTCCGGTTATAGTAATCCACCACCATGGCGATACTGTAGGCTTCGCAGCCGATGGAAGTCGCTGCCGAACAGATCCGTACCGGACGGCCCAAGGTGGAAAAGATAGGTAGGAATTCCCGCAACAACAGGGAGAAATGAGCCGATTCCCTGAAAAAATAGGTTTCGTTCACCGTAAGCAGCCCGGCAAGCTCAAAAACTGCCCCAGGGGATGAAAAAATACGTTCCCAGGCATCGGGCTGTGCAAAACAGGACTCGGTACCATAGAGATGGTCCCGGAGCTTCTCCAGGGCAGGATTCGTTACTTTAATCCCTACTATATGTTCAACATAATCGGACAAGTGCTGCATAAAAGGATCAACACCCATACCTTCTAATTCCATAGACCTCCAATGCCTGTTAGGGCAATAAGCCTGGAGGGTATATTCTCCAGGGGCAGGACCATATCAACACAGCCGGTTTCCAGGGCCGCTTTCGGCATTCCATAAATCAAGGCGCTTGCCTCGTCCTGGGCTATGGTAATGCCCCCTGCTTCCCGGATTGCCACAGTACCCTCGGCGCCATCGCTGCCCATGCCGGTAAGTACCACGGAAACCACTTCGGCTCCCAAGGTCCGGGCCGCGCTTTTAAACAACATATCTGCCGCAGGTTTTTGGTTTTGTACTGGTTCACCCCCGATGAGGGCCAAATACCGGCCCTGGATGATGAGATGCGTATCCGTGGGGGCGATATAGATCGTTCCCTGCCGGGGGATGGTATGATCCTCTGCCAGGCGTACCTCCAGGGGTGTGTACCCCTGCATCCATTGGACAAAGCCCTTGTCAAACCCCGATGAATTGTGTTGCACCGTGATAAGGGGGACTGGAAAATTGGCAGGTAAGCGGGAGAAGACCTGCATGAGGGCCTTTGGTCCGCCAGTTGACGCCGCGATTACCACTGCCCGGATGGGACGCAGTTTAATCCGTCCTGCTGGCAGGGGCAGCCCGTGGTCATTGTCCAGGCGTTTTCGCTTAATACCAGTACCGGAAATACGTTTCAGGGTTTCGTAAATGTGGAGACGCTGCTCCCGGCCTAGGGACAGGGTAAATACATCTTTGGAATAGAATTCCAAGGCCCCCTTCATCGTGGCTTCGTAGGCGATTTTTGCACTGCTCTTGACACTGATAACCACTATTGGGGTCGGCATATCCCCCATAATTATACTGATTGCCTCCAGTCCCGACATAACCGGCATCTCAAGGTCCATGGTAATCAGGTCAGGATTGAGAAGGTGGGTCTTTTGAAGCGCCTCAAGGCCGTTCCGCGCCTCTCCAACTACCCGGAACTGTGCATCATCTTCAAGAAAATCCCGCAGGATGCTCCGTGCCAGGGAGCTGTCGTCAACGATCAGCACCTTAATCACGGACCGCCTCCTGCATCTCGGATGATCCGGGAAACCAGCAGGACCGGGTCAAGATAGGCGGTCATCCCGGTATCGGAGAAGGACACCCCGGTGAGGAAGGGTAGCTTTCCCGGCAAGCTCAGGAACGTGGGAAGCTGCAGGATAGTTTCATCAGGTACCTCGATTTCCCTTTCTATGGGGGTGGTCAAGAGGAGGATGCGGTGGAACTTACCTCCCGCGTACCGGTGCAAAGCCTCGATTACCGCCTCCGGGTAGGGCAGGGATTTCAGAACGATCCCGTGGGGAGCAGCCACCGCAGCCTTACGGAAGAAATGGGGTATCGAGCAAAAGATATCCCCCAGGGCACTGTCCGCCTCAATCAGCGTATCCAGAACCACTGGAGCCTGGACAAATTCCGCAACACAGGCTGCGGGAATACCAAAGGCGAGATGGTCAAAAACAAATATAAAATTTTTCATAGTCCTGCCTTTGATTCAGCATGGCGAGTCCGGCTCCCTGGGACAGCCACCTATATTCGCTCTATATCGAACAAACAACCACTCAGATTTCACAATCCTGCTTTATCCGGTCAATGATTTCCCGAATACTCAGTACAAACACATGTGTATGATACCACCATTCAAAGGAGGATTCAATCACCCCGGTATAATCCGATTGTTCAGCCTTCTGTTCAACCTTCAACACCGTGGAAAGGGGCACATCCACAATATCAACCACATCATCGATCAAGAAGGCGATTTTATCAATCGCCTCTTTCAGTACGACTACCTTTGAGCCTCGGGAAGGGGTGTTAAGGATAAGTCCCCCTATATCAATGAGTATATAGGGGGAAGCATAACGGTTAATAATCCCCTTGATGTATTCAGGAAGCAGCGGTAGCGGATAGGCCTTATCCAATACCGCCACTTCACCGATCAACCGGGATGGAAACGTATAGTACGTTCCTTCTATGGTAAAGATAAGGAACTTCTCAACCGGTGCTGATTCCGGGGCGGGATCTTCTGCAGCCATCCATACCTCTTTTTAATGTAACAACGCCGCCGCATCATTCTGTTTCCAGCGCTGGGCTATATCCGCAGGGCTTTCGGCAGCGATATTTCGAATACTTTTATCCGCTCCCAGTTGTATGAGGAGCGCAATCGTTGCAGAGTTTCCTGTTTGGGCCGCATAATGGAGAATGGTATTGCCGGATCTATCTTTGGCTCTGATGGCCGTCTCCCCGTTGAACAGGGCCTTAATTGCCTGTTCTCCCTTGGAAAGGGCAATTTGAGCAGGAGTTGCCCCATCACCAGCACTGGAAAATATATCCGATCCGGCATCTGCCAGAAGCCTGACCATAGCCCAGGCATCCTTATCCACTGCAAGCCGCAGGGGGGTACGCCCCTCGGCATCAACCGCCGACACTGAAGCCCTGCCGCCCTGATCAATGATAACCGTAACCATTTCTAAGGAGGCCTTATCCTGGATGGCAATATGCAGAGGAGAAGACCCAGCATCATCAGCGGTCAGGATCCGATCCCTGGTGAGGAGGGTTGAAACCATCTGCGGCGAGGTTACGAGGGCCAACCTGAAAGGGGTCATGCCCAAGGAATTCCGGGCGTGAATCGAGACACCCCGGCTTAACAGGAAGACCACGAAATCACTCTGTTCCAAGGCCACGGCAATATGGAGGGGCGTATCTCCCCGTACATTCCTAGTGAAGGGATTGGCCCCCACCACCACCAGCCATTCCGCGGTGGCAGGAAATCCCCCCATGATCGCTTCCATGAGAGGAGTATTGCCCTCTGCGTCCCGAACTTCCAGGGCCGCGCCGAATTTAATGAGGAGGGTTTCAAGATCCGGCACCCCCAGCCGTATCGAATCATGCAAGGGGGTCTTCCCGTTCAGGGCCTGGGCATTGATATCCACCCCTGAGCGTATCAGCACTTCCGCGGATTTTGAGGCATTCCAGCGTACCGCCGCATGAAGTCCCGTATTCCCCAGGCTATCCCGTGCGTTTATTAATGCCCCCGCAGCTACTAATGCCTGTATTGTAGAAGGCGAATCATACTTAACCGCCATAAACAGGGGCGTCTCACCAGTGGCATTGACCGCTTCTTTCGGCGCTCCCATCTTAATAATCGTCGGGATGTACCGGTCCAGTTTCCATTGGGCGGCATAGTGGAGCACCGTGTTTCCCAGTCCATCCCGCGCTTCCAGGGTAGTGGCATTGAGCATCCATTCCCGTAAGCCCCCGGGAGCAAAAAAGGCCAGATACAGGGAACTCTCCTTTTTGGCGTTAGGGGCAAAAATATCAGCCCCCCGGGCAAGCAATAGCTCACCACTTTGCCTGTTATTCTGCCTGACTGCCAGGTGCAGCCCCGTATCCCCCTCCTGGTTACGGGCATTGATCAAGCCGCGATTATCCAGAATACGCTCAAGGATGCTGATATCCCCCTGTTTTTTAACGGTGATGTGGAGCATGGTATTACCGTTGCTGTCGTTTTGGAGCACCGTTTCCGAGGTGATGAGAGCAGGTAAGAGGGGACTTTTCCCTACCAGGGCCTTCTCAAAGGGGGTGATCCCCGCGTTATCCGCCGCGAACATATCGGATTTATACTCCAGCAGTGGAGGGATATAATTGGCCCGGTTTACCTCAATAGCGAGGTACAAGGGGGTCTTCCCATCAATATTACGGAGGGTTACATCTGCCTTCCCGCCGGAGCCGGTATTGCCAAGGAGGGCTTTTAACAGCGCGACATCCCGATTCAAGGTGATCATGATATGCAGCGGAGAATCACCATGTTCATCTCTGAGGTTGGGGTTGGCCCCTCGGGACAGAAACAGGGATAAGGCTTCTTGGTGTCGAGCCAGGGGAATGGCAAGATGCAGGACCGAATTGCCCTTAGCATCCTGGGCATTGACCTGTGCCCCATGATCCAGGAGCAAGCGCAGGGCTTCAATATGACCTGATCCGGCGGCTGCCTGAAGGGGCGTGGTCCCTGATGCGTTTTTACCATCAACCTCAACGTTCTTTTCTAATAAAAAGGCAATAAACCCCGTATACCCTTCGCTGGCGGCAAAGTGCAGGGGCGTGATACCATCGGTACGGATATTGTAATTTGAACTCCGCACTGCCGGGGCAAAATAGGAGAACATGGGGCTTTTTGAATAGGCCCCTGCCAGAATCAGTTGTTCCGCCGCCTCAGCATGAGCTTTAGAATCCGGCTTGGTAAAGGTAAGGTCCAGAATGGTTTGTCCCCGGGCATCGGTAGACCGTATTGCATCAGGGGTCTTAAAAGCAGCTAAGAAATCTCCATTAAGATTGATAGCAGTCAATGCAGGACTGGTCCCCCCCGGCATGGGGTGATGGATATTAGCCCCCGCATCAAGGAGCACCTTTGCGGTGACTGCATCATGTTTTTCCGAACTGATTCCCAGGGGCGTCCTTTTCTGCTTATCCACCGCGTCCACTTCCGCTCCCATAGCAATAAAAAAAACCGCCAATTTGGCATCTTTTATTTCAGCAGCCCAATGCAAAGGGGTCATACCCTTACTGTCAACGGCATGAACATCGACCTTACCCAGGAAGAACTCCCGGGCCTTATCCCCTTCCCCCCGTTCCAAGAGAGTCCAGACATCAGCATTTTCCTGAACAGCCGGTTTTTCCTGAACAGCCGGTTTTTCCTGACTAGCCACCTCTTGCATTTCCGCTTCCTGAACCGCCGGCGCCTCCTCAGCAACCGACGCCGGAGAGTCTGGAGGCGGGGCTGGAGGCGGGGATGATTTACAGCCTGAGAAGACCCAAAAAAACAGGGGTATTATTACCAGAATTTTACTATGCCGCATATTTCTAACATCGGTATAAAGCCTACAAAAAAATACCGATAAAGTAAAGAGCTTTGTTGATTTCTATTGACATACGGAACTAGAATTATTATTATAAATATAGACGCGGCGATGGTGGAATTTGGTAGACACGCCAGCTTGAGGTGCTGGTGCCGAGAGGCATGGAAGTTCAAGTCTTCTTCGCCGCATTCATGTATGGAGACCTCTAAAAACCCAACCAGAGTTTTTAGAGGTTTCTGTAAAAGTGATTTGGATCTGAAAGTATGGCATACGTGCGGTTATTTTTTATGGAGGTATGCCACGCCCAGAGTCTCAGGTTACTATCACATCTACAAACGCAAAGACACTAAAAAATTTATGTTCATTTTGTATCCCGCATCCGGTTTACCGGACCATATCCTCAAAGAGTGGTACCAGAAGAGTTTCTCAAATTTCCCCTCGGACCTTGCCCACCTCCGGGAACCCAAGTCAAAGGCCGCAGCAGATAATGCGGCTATGGCCCTTATCGAATATCTCAAAGAACCGAGGAAGACCGATCCCCTCGTACCCCCGTCTTTGGTAAAAAGGCCATCATCAATCACTACATCAAGGAGGACCCTCTCCTTAACCTGAAAATGATGGAAATCGAGGAGACGGGAACATGCATAGAAGCATTTTAATTCAAAAGACAAAGAACTTGGTGATCCGAAATGGCATAAAATCCGGGAGGCCCCCTTCCCGGATATCTTACAAGCTGGTATCCGGGAACTGTGGGAGGTAAACGGAACGCATGAATGCGTTTTTTGCCGAAAGGATGGTACGCTGCCGAGTGCACGTTATATCAGGAATCGCTTACCCCGTTGGCTGGAGCGCGCCGGGATACGGCTGGATGGGCGCCGGATAGTCCCCCACAGCGCCCGCCACTCTTTGGCTTCAGTCCTGGAGGCGGATGGGGTACCGCTCCGGTATATCCAAGATATGCTGGGCCACAGCTACCTCAAAACTACCCTGGGGTATCTCCACACACCCCAGGAGACCATTAACCGCATCGCAAAAAAAACAGGCGCAATCGCCCAGCAGCCGGAGGAGACCACCTCCGGGGAAAAAACAGCCAACTACAAAAAGGCTGCGGTCAAGTCCTGCTGCAAGGTCCCGGAGCTCTCCCTGGACTGCTGTAACGCCTGCACCAGCTCCCTGTTGAGCCGCTGTAAGTCCGCCGATAGCTCCCCGGCCCTCCTCAG
>JAITQK010000068.1 GCA_031288975.1 Treponema sp.
AATTCATGGTATTAAAAGCACTTATATATATCATTCAGTCAATCTATCAACAGTGTTACTGTCTCAGTCCCCTATCGTATCAGGAGTTTCCACCCTCTGTAAAATATGACGTCATCTATGACAACGCTGGTTATTCAATATAGCCTTGTATTAATATATAGCACATCTGTTTTTATTTGTCTATAGAAATACAGAAAAAAAATAAAAAAAGTGAAAATTTGCCTTTCATACCCCCGACCTTCAACCTTAGTGGCTATATTCCGCTGCTAGGCCGGGTAACCGCGGTAATCACCCGCTCACCTGGCCGGTTCCATCCCTGACCAGAGGGGACGGGATATGACCTGCTCGAAACTTTTATGGGGGCGAGCGTGGTTCGTGGCGTACTTGGTTGAACATGGTGGAAATTGGGGGCCTCGCCATTATTGAGCTGCTCAACAACATAAGCCAGGTAGAGGGGCCAGAACTTCTTTCCCCTATCCCTTTTCCTTATAGATGTGGCCGATTTGTTCTTCCAGATAAAGCAATGAGCCTCGGTCGATCTCGTATCGGTAATAGATGAGCGTATGGTTCTCGGCATAGTGATTGAGGAGCGATTCTTCCTCCGAGGATGCAAAGAGGGTGTAATTGGGGGGTAAAATCAGGCGGTCACATTCCTGGAGCAAGCGGCTGATGTGGCTGTTATTTTCAAAGTAGGCCACTTGGATGGGGTTATCCAGGTGGCAATACTCCTCGCAGGTTCTGAGGATCACCTGGGCAAAACGAAGGCTGGCGCAGATAACTCCGAGCCTGGTCTCCAGGGGGATGGCGGCAAGGTCCAGGGCAGTATCGATGGCAATGGCCATCACCAGGCGTACTGGTTCCCTGCCGGGGCTCATCTTTTCACGAAGCTCCTCATAATGGGTTGGCGTGGTAACCACAATGTCCACCTCTGGGTCAAAGCGTTTTGGCATGTGCAGGACGTTTGCGAGGAGGTATTCATGGACCTCGGTGTGGGGGAATTGCAAAATCTGGTGGCACATCACCGAAAGGGCCTCTGGGGAACAGTCCACCGCTGCGACCTGTACCTGTATGATCTGGTGTTCCCGTTCCCGTATTTTCAGGTCAAGCAAAATGCGGATATCTTTGAGGGAAAAAGATAGCTCCTGCATCTTGTCCACCAGGGCGTCAATGGCCTGTAATGCCTGATTTTTAGAACCACTGGAAGCATCTGCGTCCTTGACATCGCACACAAAAGTACCGCTTCCCCGGGTCTTCTTGATGAGTCCTGCCAGTTCCAGTATATCATAGGCATGCTTGATGGTGCCGTGGGATATACCGCTTTCCACGGCGAAATCCCGTACTGTTGGCAGTTGATAGCCCGGAGGCATGACCCCGGAGGCGATATGCTCGGTTATCTGATCCACGATTTGCCGGTAAATCGGCATCTTGCTTGAAGTATCAACGGTTATTTGCATTTTTGTATCCTATACTATAAATTGAGAAATTGATACATAACAATGAATTATAAACCATCTATAAAATAAAAAGATATAGTTTTTTAAAAAGAAATATTTGACTAATTTTTTTAGACTCATTATAATAAGAGATAGCCCTCTATAAATACGTGTTGGTGGTATTTTTGGGTTTATCTTTTGATTTTATCGAGGAGGAAATTCCAGATGACAAATGCAATGCTTACCCAATTAATGTATTGTTTTTGTGTACTCAGTGCCCTGCTTCTGGTGGGGACCTTGTTGCGGGGACTCATTCCTGCATTCAGAAAGCTGTTTCTGCCGGCATCGGTAATTGGCGGCTTTATCGGTCTCTTAATCGGACCGATCATTTGGCAGGGCGGGGGCATTCCCTTTCCCAAGGAGTGGATCGCCACGTGGACGAACCTGCCGGGGATCCTCATTGTTCCTGTGGTGGCCTGTACGCCCCTGGGTATGAAGTTCGGGCAAGCTGGAAAATCCGGCGGGAAGTCATCGGCGGAGATTATCAAGACCTTCGCCATCATTTTTGGGATAAGCCTCATCCAGATCATCCTGGGGCTTTTGGTGCGGGAACTGTTCGTTCACATAAACCCGGGGCTGAACCTCTATTCCCCCTTTGGCTTTGAGCTGACCGAGGGCTTTTCCGGTGGCCACGGTACCGCGGGGGTTATTGGCAACCATTATAAGAGCCTCGAGCTGCCCTATTGGGAAGTGGCTCAGGGGGTAACCACCACCGCCGCCACCTTCGGCCTTATCGGAGGCATGATCATCGGCATCATCGCCATTAACGTGGCGGCCAGGACCGGGAAAACCGCGATCCTCACCAAGCCGGGGGACATTCCTGAAGACATGGCCAAGGGTTTCCAGCGGGACGCTGCGAAGCAGAAGAGCATGGGCCAGGAGACCACGATGAGTTCTTCTATAGAATGTCTCACCTTTCACATGGCCGTCATCCTCCTGGGCTGCGGGATCGCGTATGTGGTGATGAACCTGACGAAGTTCTACAAGATACCCCTCATCAGTTCCATCCCCATTTGGGCCTATGCTATTGTGGTGATGTTTGGGGTAAACTTCGTCATCCAGAAGCTGGGGCTGGGCAGTCTGGTGGATACCAAAACCAAGTCCCGGATCGCCGGTATCTGTTCGGACTACGCCATCACTGCGGCCATCGCCAGTATGCCGATACGGGCGGTGATGCAGTACATCGTGCCCATCATGACCTTGGTCGTCCTCGGCTATATCGTGAGCTTCATCTGTGCGTTCGGCCTGACCCGGCTCTTCTTCTCCGACTGCCAGTTCGAGCGGGGGGTCTCCGTCTGGGGCACGGTCAGCGGCGTGTTCCTTACTGGCCTGATGCTCCTGAAGATCTGCGATCCTGATTACAAGCTGCCGGTGCTGAACGATTTCTCTGTAGGCTTCTCCATGACCTCGGTTACGGCATTCATACTCCTCACGCCAACGGTGGGTATGATGCTCAACCACGGTTTCTTTGCCAACCTTGCGTTCCAGGGGGGCATCCTGGCCATTGTTCTGGTAGTTCTTATAGGTGCTAACCAGGTTTCCAAGCGCTTGGGAAAGCAGGCCCCGGCAGAAGCGTGATGCGTCATAGAGGAGTTGTGTGATGAACAAATCAGAGCTTGCAAGTTTCCTGGATAGAAGCCAGGATGTTTTGATCGGTCTTTCCGATAAGTTATGGGATTATGCGGAAACGGCCTTTGAAGAATGGAAGTCTGCCACGGCCATCAAGAAGTTCCTTGCCGGGCAGGGGTTCTTCATTGAGGATAAATCAGGGGGCATTGACACCGCTTTTTGCGCGGTCTATGGGAGCGGGAAGCCGGTTATCGGTATTCTCGCCGAATACGATGCCCTTTCTGGGATGAGCCAGCAACCTGGTTCTGTGGTCCCGGAGGTCCTGACTCCAGGGGGTAATGGCCACGGCTGCGGGCATAATCTCCTGGGGGCAGGCGCTGTGGGAGCGGCCCTGGGGGTAAAGGAATACCTTGGGGCGAACAAAAAGCCGGGAACGGTGAAGCTCTTCGGGTGTCCCGGTGAGGAAGGGGGCTCGGGCAAGGCTTTCATGGCCCGGGAAGGGGTCTTTGACGGTATTGACGTGGCCTTTTCTTGGCATCCCATGGCAGTAAACGCTCTTTTGGATATGAGTCTCCTGGCAAACTACCAGGTCCTTTACAAGTTCCGGGGCAAAGCGGCCCATGCGGCCGCAGCTCCTCATCTGGGCCGCAGCGCCCTGGACGCGGTAGAACTGATGAACGTGGGGGTGAACTTCCTGCGGGAACATGTGATCCAGGAAGCGCGGATTCACTATGCTATCACCAATACCGGAGGCTTTTCTCCTAATGTGGTGCAGCCTGTCGCGGAAGTGCTCTATCTCATCAGGTCTCCCAAAACGCCCCAGGTAGAGGAAATCTACCGGCGGATCAACAAGATCGCCCAGGGTGCGGCGCTGATGACCGAAACTGAGGTGGAGATCGAATTTATCAAGGCCTGCGCCAACGTGGTGCCCAACAAGACCCTCTCCAAGGTCCTGTACGATAACCTGAGCAAAGAACAGCTTCCGGTTTATACGGCAGAAGAAATAGCCTTTGCCGACGCCATAGCCCCGACCTGTACCAAGTCTCGTGAAGCGGAACTCAGTCAGTGGATAGGTCCTGTTGAGGAAGACCTTCGGGTTTACACCAAACGGCTTGAAGGCAAAAACCTCTGCGACCTGGTCATGCCCTTCTACGAGACCACCGCCGACCGGGTTTTGCCCGGATCTTCGGATGTGGGGGATGTAAGCTGGAACGTACCCACGGGCCAGATAGTAACCGCCTGTTATGTCCTGGGTACCCCGGAACACTCCTGGCAGCTCGTCTCTCAAGGTAGAACCGCCATTGGCCACAAAGGTATGCTTCTAGCGGCCAAGGTGATCGCCGGCGCCTGCGTGGATGTGCTTGAAAACCCAGAACTTGTTCAGAAAGCGCAGACCGAGTTGGATAGACGATTAGGAGGTCATCCCTACCAGAGCGCTATTCCCAAAACGGTAAAGCCCAAGGCCATAAGCAAGCTGTAGACCCCTTGCATACTGGCCCTTTAGTAAGGTTGAATGAAGTCATGACTGCTGAACAGAAAACCAATGTCGCCCTGTTTCTTGATATGGCAGGGGATTATCTGCGGGACGGGTATAAGCGGCCCTCACGAATATATAGCTTTTCCGAGGATCAGGTAAGCCCGATCTGTTCAGATGCCGTGCTTACCGAGCCGCAGGGCCCCGCTTCCGGGGAAACCGGTGGCTCTGCTTTGGAGGGGCCTGGGGTGGAAGCTGCCGATTCCCTGGAGGCGGTGGCTGCCGAGGTCCGCGGCTGTACCGCCTGTCCTTTGTGCGCCACCCGCACTATGGCGGTACCCGGTGAAGGGGTGAGTCGGCCCCTGGTGCTGGTGGTGGGAGAAGGACCGGGGGCTGATGAGGATGCCTCGGGCCGGCCTTTTGTGGGAAAGGCGGGGCAGCTCCTGGACAAGATGCTCGCCTCCATAGGGCTTTCCCGGGAACAGAATTGTTTTATCGCCAATGTGGTAAAATGCCGTCCCCCAGGCAACCGGGACCCTCTGCCGGAAGAAATCGCACCCTGTGCTGTCTTCTTGAACCGTCAGATACGGCTATTAGGCCCCACCGTTATCCTCTGTGCCGGGAAGGTTGCTACCCACGCCCTTCTCAAGACTGACGAGGGTATCGGCAAACTCAGGGGGCGGTTTATCGACTATGGGGGTATTCCCCTGCTTCCTACCTACCATCCCAGCGCCATTTTGCACAATGAATCCTTTAAGCGTCCTGTATGGGAGGACTTAAAGCTGCTCAGGACCACACTGATTGATCTGGATGAAACCTATGCCCATATCAATGGATAATCCTGTGCCGGCTCCTGCCTATCTGGACCTGATCTTTGATATTCCCGTTCATCAGGTCTTCACCTACCGGATAGACGACAAAGGAGCGGGGTGTCTGGGAAAACGGGCCATAGCGCCTTTGGGAAGGCGGGAAGCTCTGGGGTATATCATTGGAGAACGGGCTGAAGCTCCCCAAGGGCTGACTGAGGCGGAAATCAAGATGGTGCGCCGGGTTGTTGATGGGGAACCTATCTTTGACCAGCGGGATATTGGGCTTGCAGAATGGATGGCCGGCTTCTACCTCTGCGGAATAGGCCAGGCCCTGGCGGCTATGATCCCTTCGGGGAGACGATCCGGGGCCTATTCAGCCTTTTCCGATGCTGATGAGGGGTTGAGTGGAACCCTGCCGATCCTTTCAGAGGAACAGGAGCGGGCCTTGGCAACCATCATCGCCTCGATCACTCTGCAGGCTTCGCCAGCCGCTTCCCCGATGTCGTCTATGTTTTATCTCTACGGCATCACCGGTTCAGGAAAGACCGAGGTCTTCCTCCGGGTGGCGGAGCATATCCTCAAGGCAGGGCAGTCGGTCATCTACTTGGTCCCAGAGATATCCCTGACCCACCAGACTGCACAGACCATCGGGAACCGATTCGGTTCGATAGCCGCAACTATCCATTCGGGGATGAGTCCCAGCACCCGGCTCACCGAATGGGTGCG
This sequence comes from Treponema sp., assembly GCA_031288975.1. Taxonomy (GTDB): domain Bacteria; phylum Spirochaetota; class Spirochaetia; order Treponematales; family Breznakiellaceae; genus JAITNP01. The sequence continues at coordinate 6,072 of JAITQK010000068.1, forward strand.
GATTCGCCGGGGGGAGGTACGCATCGTGGTGGGTCCCCGGAGCGCCGTGTTTGCCCCGATGCAGGACCTGGGTCTCATTATCATTGATGAGGAACATGAAGGGTCCTATAAGTCGGGGAATACCCCCCGCTACCATGCCCGGCAGGTGGCCATGCACCGCTGTTCCTCAGAAGGGGCGCGGCTGGTCATGGGATCGGCGACCCCTTCCGCAGAAGCCTGGAAGTTCATGCAGGATGGGGCCATCACCAGGCTCAACCTGACCCGCCGGCTTTCAGGAGGCGGTACCCCGGAAATTATCCCGGTGAGCCTTGAACATACCTCCGGCTGCCTCACCGGTGAATTGAAAGAAGAGATCCGTAAGACCGCCCAGTTGGGACGGCAAACCATCCTTTTTCTTAACCGCCGGGGCTTCGCCTATTTCTACCATTGCCGTGCCTGCGGTTACGAACTCACCTGCCGCCACTGTTCGGTATCCCTGACCTACCACAAAATCAAGGGCCAGGCGATTTGCCATTACTGCGGGTATTCCACGGTTCCCCCCAAGGTGTGTCCCCAATGCGGGTCCCTGGAAGCGGGGTATACCGGGTTTGGTACAGAGATGATCGAGGAGGAGATCCGCCGGACCTTTCCAGACCTTCGTATCCGCCGGGTGGACGCGGATACCACCACCCAAAAGGGGAGCCTCAAGGAGACCCTGGATGTTTTTAGGGCCGGGGGCTTTGACATTCTCCTGGGGACCCAGATGGTTGCCAAGGGGCTTAATTTTCCTGGAGTACGCCTCGTGGGGGTGGTCCTGGCAGATACTGGGCTGCACCTGCCGGATTTCCGGGCTGCGGAACGGACCTTTTCTCTTATTGTCCAGGTTGCAGGCCGTGCAGGGCGGTACTTCCCCGATGGTAAGGTTATTGTCCAGACCCTGCGTCCCCATGACCCGGCCATCATTCAAGCCTGTGCCCTGGATGTGGAGGGCTTTTTTACCACGGAACTGGCCCAGCGGGAGGTTCTGGGGTTCCCCCCTTATTCGCGGCTTATCCGGTTTACCGTCCGTTCCCGGGATGAAGAGCGGGCGGATACTGTTATAGGCCGCATCGCAGCCCTGGCCTCTCCCCTGCTCCCCCAGGATGCGGATGTTCTCGGCCCTGCCGAGTGTCCCATTGGCATCATTGCGGGGAATTACCGGCGTCAGCTCATCCTGCGGGGGAGATCCATGGGGAGCCTTCACGCCGCGGCCCGGACTATGCTTGCCCGGTATGACAAGGCCAGGGATAGCCGGGCCTATGTTGAGGTTGATGTGGATCCGGTAAGTTTGCTCTAAAGGCGGGGATATCCTATTGACAATAAGATTAAAATCTATTTTAATAGATAAATATTTACCTATCGGTCAGAACCGCAGGTACTAAGGGAGCAGGAGAGGATGAAAGTCCGGACAAGTGTTAAACCAATTTGTGATAAATGTAAGGTGATTAAACGGAACGGCATTGTACGGATCGTTTGTCAGAATCCTAAGCATAAACAAAAGCAAGGGTAGGAGTTCCTATGGCGCGTATAGCGGGGGTTGACCTCCCCAATAAGCATGTAAACATTGCCTTGACCTATATTTTTGGGATTGGCAGGTCCAGTGCGGATGAAATTTGTGTCAAGGCTAAGATAGACCCCCAGCGGCTTATCAATGACCTTTCTTCGGAGGAGCTGAATGGACTTAGGCAGCTTATTGAGAACGAGTATAAGGTGGAAGGCCGGTTACGGACCGAAGTTGCCCTTAACATCAAGCGGCTGATGGATATCGGGTGTTACCGGGGGTTACGGCACCGTAAGGGGCTTCCCCTTCGGGGACAGCGGACCCGGACCAATGCTCGTACTCGTAAGGGCAAAAAGAAGACCGTTGCCGGCAAGAAGAAATAAGCGGAGGATAGCGTGGCGGCTAATACAACAAAAAAACGGAAAGAAAAAAAATCCGTTTACGAGGGGAACGTATATATTCAGGCTACGTTCAATAACACGATTGTTACCATCACCGATATTATGGGAAACACCGTTTCCTGGGCCAGTTCCGGAGGGCTTAACTTCAGAGGGGCCAAGAAATCAACCCCCTTTGCGGCGCAAACCGTTACCGAAACTGCAGCTCAGAAGGCCATGCAGGTTGGGTTACGGGAGGTGCATGTCTACGTCAAGGGACCGGGTATCGGCAGGGAATCGGCGATTCGTCAACTGGGGGCTTTGGGTATCAAGGTAAAATCGATCAACGATGTTACGCCGATTCCCCACAACGGTTGCCGGCCTCGCAAGACCAGGCGTATTTAAGGAGGGGAAGAAGAATATGGCACGATATACTGGACCTGTATGCCGTTTGTGTCGGGCGGAGCAGAAAAAGCTGATGCTCAAGGGCGGACGTTGCAGAAGTGATAAGTGTCCGATTAACAAGAGGCGGCCTGCCCCGGGGAAAGACCCCAAGGCGCGGCCGGGAAAACGCTCGGATTATGGCATTCAGCTCCGGGAAAAGCAGAAACTCAAGAGAATATACGGTATGCAGGAAAAGCAGTTCGGGCTTTTCTTTGAACGGGCCTTGCGGATGACCGGTATTACCGGTGAAAATCTGTTTGTGCTCCTGGAACGCCGGCTGGACAATGTGGTGTATCGGATGCGTTTCGCGGTGAGCCGCAGCCAAGCGCGTCAGATTGTACTCCACGGCCATGTTACCGTGAATGGGAAGCGGGTCAATGTGCCCTCCTTCCTGGTCAAGCCCGAAGACGTGGTGGCAATCGAGGAGTCCAGCAAGAATCTCGTCGTTATCAAAGACGCATTAAAGGAATACGGTAAGTCCGGGGTCATGCCCTGGTTGCAGCTTGATCCCGATGGTATGAAAGGGACCTTCCTCAACGCTCCCCGCCGGAGCGATATAACTGATCTTGCGGACATCAAAGAACAGATGATTGTCGAATACTATTCTAAATAAGGAGTCTCCATGGCCCGTAAGAACCTCCTTAAAGGATTCAAACGCCCTAAGGGTATCACCTTTGAGCATGGTGAACTTCGCTCGAACTATGGCAGGTTCACAGCAGCTCCCTTTGAACCGGGATTCGGGACGACGGTGGGTAATACTTTACGCCGGGTGCTCCTTTCCTCGATTCAAGGGTACGCGATTACCGCAGTTAAGATTATCTCCTACGATAGTGAAGGGGTCGCCCATACTGTTTCCAGTGAATTTGAGACGATACCCAATATCGTTGAAGATACCCTTGAAGTTATCAACAACCTCAAGCAAATCCGGCTGCGGCTTCCCAATAATGTGGAGCAGGATGTACTCCTCTATGAATGGTCCGGTACAATGGAGGTCAAGAGTGATGATTTTGCCCGGCTTGGACAGGTCGAGGTCTTGAGCACCGGACAGCATATCATGACCCTCATGGATAATGCCCGCCTTGAGTTTGAGGTTCAGATTGATCTTAACCGCGGGTATGTCCCTTCGGAAGTCAATGAGCATTACATCGAAGTGATTGGTACCATTCCCATGGACGCGATTTTTACCCCTGTAAAAAAGGTGAAATTCGCCGTTGAGCCAACCCGGGTCGGCCAGCGCAGTGATTATGATAAGCTGGTGCTTGAAGTGTGGACCGATGGAACCATTCAGCCGGTGGATGCCGTGGCTGAGGCCGCAAAGATAGCCAAGGAGCATTTCTCGACCTTTATCAACTTCGATGAAAACAACCTGGGCTTAGATGAGGATTTTGACGAAGACGATGAACGGATCCGTCAAATTCTCAACACCCCGGTTGAAGAACTGGAACTGTCGGTCCGTTCCTCGAATTGTCTTAAAAACGCCAATATTAAGTCCATCGGCGAATTGATCCGGAAGACCGAAGATGATATTACCAAAACTCGTAATTTTGGGAAGAAGTCACTCCAGGAGATCAAGGAAAAACTCAGGGAGTGGAACCTGAGTCTTGGGATGACCGACCTCAGTGTGCTCAAGAACACGGTAAAAATCACCTCTCAACAAAAGGAAGAAAAGGAAGAAGAAGATGAAACATAAAAGAGGCTTTAATCCCCTTGAACGGATGCAGGCACACCGGAAAGCTCTTCATCGTAATATGGTTACCTCCTTATTCAAGTACGAACGGATCAGAACCACCAAGGCGAAGGCCCTGGAGATCCGCCGGAGTGCTGAAAAGCTGATAACCCGCGCAAAGGTTGATTCGGTTCATAACCGGCGTATTGCCATCAGCCGTCTCTATGATGAAGGGACCGTGGCAAAGCTGTTTAACGATATCGCCCCCCGGATGAAGGAACGGGCCGGCGGGTACACGAGGATTATGAAACTCGGAGAACGCCTTGGGGATGCCGCGGAGATCGTTATCCTTGAATTGGTTGATTATAAGCTTGATACCGAGGATGCTTCGGATAAGAAAGCAAAGAAGGCTGCCAAAAAGTCTTCGGGAAAAGAGAAAAAAGGCGCTGAAAAAGCGCGGGCTGTTGAAACCGCTTAAATTAAAGGGAGAACGCTATGTCTAAAGCGCATCGAGGCAAAGGAATCCGGGAACTGGTCTCCCGGGGACGGGGGGCCTGCCCGGTCTGTAAACGGACCAACGTGAAAATTCTGTATGAACAGGATGCAGGAGGGGCAAAGGTTACCATTTGCAAGACCTGCAAGGCCGCAATTAAACACGGAAAGAAAACCATAGCCAACGCGTAGTAACCCCATGGAAGAAACGCTTGCCTTATTAGAAGCATCCGGCGCCATGTTGGAGGGGCATTTTTTGCTCTCTTCAGGACACCATGCGGATCGGTATTTTCAGTGCGCCCGGCTTTTGCAGTACCCTGCGCGGGCCGCCGCAGCCTTGGCCCCCATCGTGGAACAGATGAAGGCCGATATCAAGGCGGGGATCCTGGAGCTGGATGCGGTGGTGGGACCTGCCTTGGGAGGCATCCTCGTGGCCTATGAACTAGGCCGCCAATTGGGGCTTCCGGGCTTCTTTACCGAGCGTGATGAGCAGGGGCTTATGTCCCTCCGCCGGGGCTTTGAAGTTACCAAAGGAATGCGGATCCTCATTGCCGAGGATGTGATTACCACTACTAAATCTTCTGCAGAATGTGCAAACGTGCTGGAAGCTCAGGGGGCTGTGGTGAGCGCCCTCGCCTGTATCGTGGATCGCCGGGCAGCGGGGGTGAGCGTTTCTTATCCGCTGTATGCGGCGTGCCAGGTAGATGTGGCAAACTGGGAGGCTACTTCTTGTGAACTCTGCAAAAAAGGGATACCCTTGATCAAGCCGGGATCGCGGAAATAGCAAGCCCTTCCTCTGTTACGCAACTTATAATTGGAAGAATTTTTACCACGTTGCGTCACGAAAGCTCGTGAAAGGAGGAAATAGGAGAAACCTTTCAAGTTGACCGAACGACGCACCTCATCCAGAAAGACCGAGCAAGTCACTGGAAGCGAGTCTTGCATGGGCCTCGGCGACGAGGTTTGTGAAGCGTAGACAGCGAGTGCAAAAGCCGTGTGATAGAGCCTC
>JAITQK010000020.1 GCA_031288975.1 Treponema sp.
GTATATAACACCATCAGGCTTCGGATGCTGCCGTTCCTGTTGGTTTGAGATACCGGGGAGGTCCCGGAAGCACCCGTATGGGTAGCGTAGTTTGTGTGATATGAGGAGAAGATAATATGGCAGCCCTGACAACAGATCAGATTTTAGATGCGATTTCGTCCATGACGGTTCTGGAGGTTTCCGAACTGGTGAAGGCTATGGAGGAAAAATTCGGAGTATCTGCGGCAGCGCCGGTGGCGGTGGCCGCGGTAGGCGGACCTGCAGCAGGAGCGCCTGCGGAAGCAGTGGAAGAGCAGACAGAATTCACCGTGGTGCTCAAGGGGTATGATGATACGAAGAAGATCGCGGTGATCAAAGAAGTGCGGGCGGTTACGGGCCTGGGACTCAAAGAGGCGAAGGACCTGGTTGAGGGAGCACCTAAGCCGTTGAAGGAGAATATCTCCAAAGAAGAGGCTGGGAAAATCAAGGATCAGGTAACCGCTGCAGGCGGTACGGTGGTGATTCAGTAAGGGCAGCACCCTGACCGCGTGTTTTCTCACAGCATCCGTGAGGCCGGGGGCTTGACGGATGCGGCTTCCGGTTTTGAGCCGGGGCTTTTTTGTAAGTAATAGTACGTCAAGCGGAGGAATGAATGGGAGCGGCAGCAGCGAAACGGCGGTATATTGGGAAAGCGATTCAGGATGTAATGGAGCTTCCTGATTTAATCGACATTCAGCTCTGTTCTTATGAGCGTTTTCTACAGCGGGAACGGCTGCGGAACCATGAAGTTCCCAGGGCGCAGGGCCTTGAAGAAGTGTTTAAGACCACTTTTCCCATCGAAAGTCCCAACGGGGATATGGTGTTGGAATATGAGTATTACACCTTGGACGAGGACCACATCACACTTTCGGAGCAGGATTGCAAGCAGAAAGGGTTGACCTATGCGGTATCCCTCAAGGCGCGGATCAACCTCATCTTCCAGCAGACCGGAGAGATTCGTCAGAAGGACATCTACATGGGGGATATCCCCATCATGAGCGAGCGAGGAACGTTTATTATCAACGGGGCAGAGCGGGTGGTGGTGTCTCAGATTCACCGGTCGCCCGGGGTTATCTTTAGTCACGAGAAGGGGATATTCGCGTCTCGCATCATTCCTTACCGGGGTTCATGGCTCGAATTTGAGATTGATCAGAAGAAAGAGCTGGTTTACGCCAAGATTGACCGGAAGAAACGGATCCTGGGGACCATCTTCCTGCGGGCCTTGGGGTATGCGAGCCGGGAGGAGATCATCCGTGCGTTCTACACCGTAGAAACCCTGTCGGTAATCGACGACCGGGAAACCCGGGAGCACTTCTCAGGCCGGGTACTTGCCGCGGCAGTGTGGATTGCCGTTGGGGAGGGAGACGAGGGGGGGCGCAAGAAGCTCTACCGGGCAGGGGAAAAGCTCCATCCCCACAACGTGGACGAACTGCTGGTCAATGGGATTGCTACCGTGGATGTGATTAATTTTGAGGACCCCGAGTCCCTCAATTCCTCCATGCTTCTCAACTGTTTTGAGCGGGAAGAAATCAAGTTTATGAAGGATGATCCCACCCGGGATGAGCCGTCCCGGGAGGACGCCCTTTCAGCAGTGTATTCGGTGCTCATGCCAGGGGAGTCCATCACGGTGGATGCAGCGGAGAAGGACCTGTTAGGGATGTTCTTCACCCCCCGGCGCTACGACCTGGGGAAGGTGGGACGTTACAAGCTCAACAAGAAGTTCGATTTCAAGCCGGCGTTGGAGGAGTTCACCCTCACGCGGCAGGATATCATTGCCACCATGAAGTTCCTCATCAAGGTGTATGTGGGGGACGAGAATATTGATGACATAGACCACTTGGGAAACCGGCGGGTGCGTTCCGTGGGGGAACTCATGGCCAATACCATGAAGACTGCCTTCAGCCGCATGGAACGGATTGCCAAGGAACGGATGAGTCTCAAGGAGACGGACACCATCAAGCCCCAGGACTTGATTTCGATTAAGCCTGTGGTAGCGGCCATCAAGGAGTTCTTTGGGTCCAGCCAGCTCTCCCAGTTCATGGATCAGGTGAACCCCCTGGCAGAACTGACCCACAAGCGCCGGCTCAACGCCCTGGGTCCTGGGGGACTTTCCCGAGACCGGGCAGGCTTTGAGGTACGGGATGTGCACTACACCCATTATGGCAGGATGTGCCCCATTGAGACCCCTGAAGGGCCGAATATCGGTCTCATCGTGTCCTTGGCCAACTACACCCGGGTGAACGAATACGGATTCCTCGAGGCCCCCTACCGCCGGGTACATCAGGGAGTGGCGACCAGGGACATTGAGTGGCTTTCGGCCATGGAAGAGGACCGGTACTACATTGCCCAGGCATCGGCAAAGCTCAACGATGATGGTTCCTTTGCAGATGAGCAGGTATCCTGCCGCCGGCAGGGAGATTATACGACCCGGGGACCAGAAGACCTCCAGTACATGGACGTGTCGCCCAAACAGATCATTTCGGTTTCCGCCTCGCTCATTCCCTTTCTGGAACACGACGACGCCAACCGTGCGCTCATGGGTTCTAACATGCAGCGCCAGGCAGTGCCCCTGGTGTTTCCCGAAGCCCCCCGGGTGGGGACCGGGATGGAATGGAAGTGCGCCTATGATTCAGGGGTACTGGTCAAGGCTCGCCGGGGTGGGACCGTAACACGGGTAACAGCTCAGGAGATCATTATCCAGCCTGCTGAAGACACCCCGGTCCGGGTGCGGACCATTGGGGGTACGAACAGGGATGGCGCGGATGTGTACCGCTTGGTGAAGTACCAGCGGACCAACCAGGACACCTGCTACAATCAGCGGCCTCTGGTGAAGCTCGGAGATACGGTGGTGGCCGGCCAGGTGATTGCCGACGGGCCTGCCACTCAGGAAGGGGAACTGGCCCTTGGGCGAAACGTGCTCGTGGGGTTCATACCTTGGAACGGGTACAACTACGAAGATTCGATCCTCATCTCCCAGCGGGTGGTGAAGGAGGATATGTTCACCTCGATTCACATCAAAGAATTCATCACCGAAGTACGGGAGACGAAGTTAGGTCCTGAGAAGATAACCCGGGATATTCCCAACACCTCAGAGAAGAGCCTTGATAACCTGGACGGCGAGGGGATCATCCGGGTGGGGGCGAAAGTCCGTTCTGGGGACATTCTGGTGGGGAAGGTAACCCCCAAGAGCGAGACTGAGACGACCCCGGAATTCAAGCTCCTGAACTCCATCTTCGGGGAGAAGGCGAAAGAGGTGCGGGACTCCTCCCTGCGGGTGCCTCACGGCATTGACGGGACCATCATCGACATCCAGCGGCTCAGGCGGAGCTCTGGAGACGACCTGAATCCAGGGGTAGACGAGGTGGTGAAGGTGCTCATTGCAACCAAACGGAAGCTGCGGGAAGGGGATAAGATGGCGGGCCGCCACGGGAACAAGGGAGTGGTCGCCCGGATACTGCCAGAAGAGGACATGCCCTACATGGAAGACGGCACCCCCCTGGACCTCTGCCTCACCCCCCTGGGGGTTCCCTCGCGGATGAACATCGGCCAACTTTTAGAAACCGAGCTGGGCTGGGCAGCCTCCACTCTGAACGAATGGTTTTCCTCCCCGGTGTTTCAGTCCCCCTCAACTGAACAGATAGAGGAGCAACTCAAAGCGGCGGGCCTGCCGGTGACGTCCAAGACCACCCTGCGGGATGGTCGTACGGGGGAAGCCTTTGTGCATCCCATTTTCTGCGGGGTGATTTACTTTCTCAAGCTCCATCACTTGGTGGACGACAAGATGCACGCCCGGTCCACCGGTCCCTATTCCCTGGTAACCCAGCAGCCGCTGGGCGGGAAGGCGCAATTCGGGGGCCAGCGGCTGGGGGAGATGGAAGTGTGGGCCTTAGAAGCCTACGGTGCGGCCAACACCCTGCAAGAGCTGTTGACCATCAAATCCGATGATATGACCGGCCGGTCGAAGATCTACGAGGCCATTGTGAAAGGGGAACCCTCGACCACGGCGGGCATCCCCGAATCCTTCAACGTGCTGGTGCAGGAACTGCGGGGTCTAGCCCTGGACCTGACCATCTACGATGCCAAGGGCAAACAGATTCCCCTCACTGAGCGGGACGACGAACTGATTACCAAGGCGGGGTCGAACTTTTAGCATACGAAGAATCTGAGGAGTTATGAGGAGCAATAATGCGGGATATTCAAGATTTTGATTCGATAATGATAAAACTGGCCTCTCCGGAGATGATCCGGGACTGGTCCTATGGGGAAGTAAAAAAACCGGAAACCATCAATTACCGGACCCTCAGACCGGAAAAAGACGGACTCTTCTGCGAACGGATCTTCGGGACCACCAAGGAATGGGAATGCTACTGTGGCAAGTTCAAGTCCATCCGGTATAAGGGGGTCATCTGCGACCGTTGCGGCGTGGAAGTTACCCACTTCAAGGTGCGCCGCGAACGGATGGGCCACATCGAACTGGCCGCACCGGTCTCCCACATCTGGTACTACCGGTCGGTGCCCAGCCGGATGGGGCTGCTCTTGGACCTCACCATGACCGCCCTCCGCTCGATCCTCTACTACGAAAAATACGTGGTCATCGACTCAGGGGACACGGACCTCAAGAAGATGCAGCTCCTCACCGAGGAGGAGTACTACGACGCCCAGGAACGCTACGGTGGGGGCTTCTCCGCAGGTATGGGGGCAGAGGCTATCAGGACCCTCCTGGAAACCCTCAACCTAGACCTCATGGCCGTGGAACTGCGGGCCAAGATGATTGAAAAGGGGGCCAAGAGCGATAAGCGGCTCCTCAAACGCATCGAAATCGTGGAGAACTTCCGCAATTCCACCAACAAGCCCGAATGGATGATCCTCGATGTGGTACCGGTCATCCCGCCGGAACTGCGCCCCATGGTGCAGCTCGACGGCGGACGCTTCGCCACCAGCGACCTCAACGACCTGTACCGCCGGGTCATCAACCGGAACAACCGCCTCAAGCGGCTCCAGGCCCTGAACGCCCCGGACATCATCATCCGCAACGAGAAACGGATGCTCCAGGAGGCGGTGGATGCCCTGTTCGACAATTCCAAGAAGAAGCGGGTCGTGAAAGGCGCCTCTAACCGACCCCTCAAGTCTATCAGCGACATGCTGAAAGGGAAACAAGGACGGTTCCGGCAGAACCTCCTGGGGAAACGGGTGGACTATTCAGGCCGTTCAGTCATTACCGTCGGCCCTGACCTCAAGATGTGGCAATGCGGTCTGCCCACCAAAATGGCCTTGGAACTGTTCAAGCCCTTCATTATGAAGAAGCTCGTGGACAAGGACGTGGTGTACAACATCAAGAAAGCCAAGATGCTCGTGGAACAGGAGACCCCCGAAGTCTTCGCCATCCTGGACGAAGTGGTCAAGGAGCATCCGGTCCTGCTGAACCGGGCGCCCACCCTGCACCGCCTGGGGATTCAGGCTTTTGAGCCGATTCTGGTAGAGGGCAAGGCCATCAAGCTCAACCCCCTGGTGTGCCACGCCTTTAACGCCGACTTTGACGGGGACCAGATGGCAGTCCACGTACCGCTCACCCAGGCAGCCCAGATGGAGTGCTGGACCCTGATGCTCTCTGCCCGGAACCTGCTCAACCCCGCGAACGGCAAGACCATCGTGTTCCCCTCCCAGGACATGGTGCTGGGCATCAACTTTCTCACCCGGATAAAACACCACGCCAAAGGGGAAGGCCGGCGCTACTCCTCTATGGAGGAAATCCTCATGGCTGTGGAGGCAAAAGTCCTGGACTGGGAAGCGGCCATCAGGGTGAAGCCCGGGAAATCCCCGGTCTGGGAAGCAGCAGGCCAGGTGGCACCCCCCAGCGCCGATGGGCTTATCCAAACCACTGCCGGCAGACTCGTGTTTAACGAGGAACTGCCCCGGGAAATCCCCTTTGTGAACTACGAGTTAAAGGACAAGGAATTGCGGGGTCTCATCGAACAGATCTTCAGTGAGCAGGGGTCCTGGAGTACCGTGAAGATGCTGGATGCCATTAAAAACACCGGGTATAAATACGCCACCGTGTTCGGCGCCACCATCGGGGTGGATGATATCGTGGTGCCCAAGGAAAAAGTCGAGATGATCGACCGGGCGAATAAAGAAGTCGATGCCATCCAGCGCCAGCACCGGCAGGGGCACATTACCCAAGAAGAACGGTACAACCGGGTCGTTGAAGTCTGGTCCAAAACCAACGAGGACCTCACCAACATTATGATGAAGACCCTGGAAGCAGACCGGGACGGGTTCAATTCAGTGTATATGATGGCCAACTCTGGGGCGCGGGGCAGCCGCAACCAGATTCGCCAGCTTGCGGGAATGCGGGGCCTCATGGCCAAACCCTCGGGGGACATCATCGAACTGCCCATCCGGTCTAACTTCAAAGAAGGGCTTTCAGTCATCGAGTTCTTCATCTCCACCAACGGCGCCCGCAAGGGCCTTGCAGACACAGCCCTCAAGACCGCTGAAGCAGGGTACCTCACCCGCCGGCTCGTGGACATTGCCCAGGATGTCGTGGTGAACGAGGACGACTGCGGCACCATCAACGGCATTGAATACGCAGCCCTCAAGGATGGGGAAGACGTGGTCGAACCCCTGAGCGACCGCATCGTAGGCCGCTACACCTTGGAACGGGTCAAGCACCCCATCACCGGGGAACTCATCATCGACGTGAACGAAGAGATAAGCGAGACAACCGCTGCCGCGATAGAGGCCGCCGGCATCGAGCGTGTGCGGATCCGGACGGTCCTCACCTGTGAGGCCAAACATGGGGTCTGCCGCCGCTGTTACGGACGGAACCTTGCCACCAACCGGTCTGTGGACATTGGAGAGGCAGTGGGGACCATCGCGGCTCAGTCCATTGGCCAGCCCGGGACCCAGCTCACCATGCGGACCTTCCACATTGGCGGGGCAGCCACGAAGATCAGCGAGGAGAACCGTATCTTCCTCAAGTATCCGGTGTACATCCGGGATGTCATAGGGGTCCATGTGGAACTGGCAGACGGCCGCTGGCTCTTCACCCGGAAAGGCTCCATGGTGATCAACAAGGTCATGCAGGAGTACCACCTTGAGGAAGGGGACACACTCTTGGTGGAGGACGGCAAACGGATCATCCGGGAGGAGCCGATCATCACCCGGAACGGGAAGGACATCTGCTCCCCGGAAATCGCCTACGCCATGGTCCTGAACGGGTACGTGTACCTCATTGGCCAGGACCAGAAGATCGAAATCCGCAACGGCTCTGAGCTGGTAGTCAAGAAGGGGGATGTGGTGGGGACAGAAAAGACTATTGCCACCTTTGACCCCTTTTCTGACCCGATCATTGCCGAGGCATCGGGGTTCATCAAGTACGAGGACATCATCCCGGGTACAACCCTCAAAGAAGAAATCGACGAGGAAACCGGGAACATCGAGAAGCGGGTTACCGAGTTCCAGCTTGAAAGCAAGCAGCCCCGGCTCTTCATCACCGATGAGGAGGGCAATGAACTGGCCTCCTATTTCCTCCCTGGAGGCGCTTAGAGCCAGGTTGACGAGGGGGAAAAGATCAACGCAGGCCGTACCCTGGCCAAGACCTTAAAAGAGTCTGCCAAGGCCATGGATATTACCAGCGGTCTTCCCCGGGTCAGCGAACTCTTTGAGGCCCGCAAGCCCAAAAGTCCTGCGGTTCTGGCGCAAGTTGCCGGTACGGTGTACTTCAAAGGTATAGTCAAGGGCAAGCGGGCGGTTACCGTGCAGGATGCCTTTGGCAAGGAGTACAAGCACCTCATCCCCATGAGCAAGCGGCTCCAGGTACGGGACGGCGACACGGTGGAAGCCGGGGAGACGCTCTGTGTGGGGGCAGTCAATCCCCACGATGTGCTCCATATCTTAGGTGAAAGCCATCTCCAGCGCTACCTGATGGACGAGATACAGCAGGTGTACCGCCTCCAGGGGGTATCCATCAACGACAAGCACATCGGGGTTATCATTCGCCAGATGATGCGGAAGGTGGAAATCGTAGCAGTAGGGGACACGAAGTTCATCTACGGCCAGATGGTGGACAAGTACCGTTTTCACGAGGAGAACACCCGCGTGATTGCCGAAGGGGGGCAGCCCGCCGTGGCCCGGCCCCTGTTCCAGGGCATAACCAAGGCGTCCCTCAACATCGACTCCTTCCTGTCGGCGGCCAGCTTCCAGGAAACCACTCGGGTGCTCACCAACGCGGCTATTGCCGGGTCCACCGATTATCTGCGGGGGCTTAAGGAAAACATCATCATCGGCCATCCCATCCCCGCGGGGACCGGCATGAAGCGCTACCGGGAGGTGAAGCTCTTTGATGAGGACAACAAGGACCTGGACGTGGAGATGCAGGAAATTCTGGAACGCCGTAAACTTGAAAAAGTTATTGAACAGGAAGACGATGATCTGCTGATGGAAGATGCCGAGGACATGGACGACTAAACTGGGTATCCATGATGGGGTATGAAATAATCGTCGCTGATCCGGCGAAAAACATCACCATCATGGTACTCAATAAAGTGGAAAACCGGGTGGAAGCTGCCCGGTTCCTGTTGGCAGATGCTGCTCTGGGAGCTGAACAGGTTGGTTTTGTGGTTCCCCCCAAGAACCTCCAGGGAATATGGCGCCTTGAAATGATGGGGGGTGAGTTCTGTGGCAATGCAGCCCGGAGTTTCGGGCTATTGGTGGCTCGGATGCAAGGTCTGCAGGGGAACCAGACCGTTACCATTGGGATGAGCGGTATGCAGGACCTGCTGCCGGTTATGGTGGACCTGGAGCAGGGCACTGCGGCAGTACGGATCCCCCGGCCACTGGCCCAGGCCACCTTGGATATTGACGGCCAATCCCTTCCGGTATATCATTTTGACGGTATTACCCATGTAATAGCCCCGGACCTTCTTCCGGGGAAGCTCCTTTTTTATGACATCAAGAACCGGCTCAAAGGGGACCCGGACGCCCTGGGGGTGATGTTCTATGATACCCATTCCCAGATAATGCGTCCAGCTGTGTATGTGTATGCTACAGATTCCCTGGTTTTTGAATCAAGCTGTGGTTCCGGGTCTGCGGCCCTAGCCGTCTGGGCAACCCGGGACCGCGTTGAGGGGGAAGGCCGTTGTGAGGTTGTCCAACCTGGAGGCATCATCGAAGTCCGGGTCCGCAAGCGCCAGGGTGTTATTACGGATATTTCGATTGGCGGCCCGGTAACGCTGAGTGAGCGGCGATACATAGGGTGAATATTAGCCACGTTGTTTTTTCGCTAACATAGTGGCTCGACGTAATTTGAAGAGGTACTATCCTATATTTTTAAAGTATAGCCATTCCATCGTAGCGCTTATATGCGTAATTTGTTTAATCTCTATGGCAAGGTGTGAAACCCCAGATGAGTGTATGGATTGCACTAATCTTGCATGAGTCGGTCTCACCCATGCATCCATCAATAGATCGCTTAAAGTCATCAAACGAACAAAGTCTGCATGCCAGACTTTCCCATTCTCCTGCCGGAACAGCGCAAGGCCAAGCCCTTTCTTCGCGTAGCCGTCTTTGGGGTCAATTTCAAGCGCCTGCCGATTCGCGTTTTCACTCAAGACGTAATTGCCGTTCATAAATTCCGCGTAGCTTTTTAGGCGTAACACTTCAATTACCCTTGTCTCTTTATGAACAAGGGCATTCCGGGGGGGCTTTGCCTCGCAGAGGGGTGAAGCCCCTCTGCGTCCAGACTTACTTGTAATTCAGCGTAACCGACAGGAGGGGCTTGTCATCGAACACCTTAACATAGCTGATTCGCGTCGTGCCGTTTACGGCCCAGGCGTTAGTATCGCTGTTTTCCAGAGCCGCAAGTCCTCCCTCAAGACAAGGCACGCTTTTCCCCGCAATCCCAACTGACTTGATCTCCCCATCTTCTGGCGCGTGCAATACCGCGACATACAAGAACTTTTCGTATTTCGGCGTGTAGTTGTCGTGCACACGCTCAATGGTGATTTCCCTGGCCTTCCCGCCGGTATATCGGTGGCTTACCTTCGTCTCGCGGTATTCGCTTTTTCCCGCACGATCCGAGGGCCCCTCCCGCGCCGACGACCGGCTTACCCCATCGTCAAGGTACATCGTATAGCTCCCCGATTTCCCCGGATAGATATTGAGCGTAACCGGATTGGCCATACCATTGTCCCAAAATTCGCCTACGTACTGTTCCACGTTAAGCGTGGGAATAATGGCGCCTTCGCGGACATACATGGGCACAATAAACCCGACGTGTCCTGCATCCCCGTTCACATGGGCGTCGTAATCCCGCACCGTCGAGCCACCTTCCACTGCCGGAAGCAGCGGCCGCTTATTGTCCATGTACGCATACCAGTTATGCCCTTGGGGTAAATACACGTCCCGTTTCCCGTGCCCGTTCTCAGGCGACTCTTTGTCAAGCACCGGGGCTATCAAAAGATCCTTGCGGACAAAAAACTCGTTGCTTAAAAACGATGCCTTGTCATTAAACAGCGCCTTGTCCTCTCCGCAGTTGAGGAACAGGGGGCGACATATCGGCAGCCCGTTCAGCGTGTTCTCGAAAAGCGCGTCGTAGAACAACTGCATCAGGCGATAACGGAGTTTGATATAGTGCTTGCATACCGGCAGCACTGCGGCGTACAAATAACGTTGTTCGTACGGGACGTTCCACGCATCCAGATCAAGATTCTGATACTCGTATGGTTCCTGGAACAGTTTCGCTCCCTTCTTCCTCCCGATGTAGTGGTTCCTGAACCAGGGCAGGAACGCGCCGGCAGCGGTCCACCGGATAAGCAGTTCGGGATCGACCCACTTTTGCCAGTCCGCCTCACGCTCAAAGCCCCCGATATCTTCCCCGCTCATCGCCTGCCCGGACATCCCCAGGGACAGTACCTGCGCCACGTTGATTTTCAGGAAGTCCCATTCGGAGGCGTTGTCCCCCGTCCACAGCGCCGCGAACCGGTGCATCCCCGTAAAACTGCCACGACCCACGATGAAGTTCCGCTTGTTCCACCGCGACGAAAGGTTATTAAGCCCGTGATACGTCGCCTTGTGCAGGTTATACGAATACAGGTTCCACACCTTTATCGCCTCAACTTCCTTGTGTTCCTTTCCCCCTACGCCGGAATAGTAATCCTGTGAGATAAGCAGCCGGAAAGGAAAGCCCTTCATATCGCCGCGGGTGTTGCGGATACACGGGGTTGTCATATCCTGCCAGACCATTTCAAGCCCGCAGTCAAAAAGATACTGATACTGCGCGCCCCACCATGTGCGCACCTCTTTCCGGTTCAAGTCGGCGTAATGACCCGGTGTGCCCCAGTCACCTCCGTAGTTCACTTCTCCGATGTAGGACTTCCCGCTGTTTATGTTGTTTTCATGATCGTCCAGATCAAGGTAGTATTCACTCCCCCCGCCGAAATCCTGGCCCCTCCTCGCGTTCCCGTCGTCAAGGTGCGTCCGCCGGTCTTTTACGAAGTACCCCTGCTCCTCCCCTTCCCGGTAGGTCCGGTAATTGGGATCACGGGAGCTTATGACCGGTGTGATATTCGTGCTGCATTTTATCCCGCGTTTGGCAAGGTTCCCGAACATTTCTTTGGGATTGGGAAAATTGGCTTCGTTAATCGTGAATGTTTGATACTGATTCTGGATGTCTACGTCGATGTGTATGCCGTCAAGCGGTATCCCGCAGTGCCGGTAATCATCGGCCACCCGTTCCACGTCCTCCCGCGTCTCGTACCCGTAACATCCCTGGTGATACCCCAGGGCGTAACGGGGTTTCAGCTTGGGCGTGCCGATAAACGACATGAAGGTCTTCATCACATCCTCCGCGTCGTCCCCGGCGAACAGGTAGATATCCGAGTCCCAGAACCTCGTGCCTATCAAACAGGTACTTGAGTTGGTATACCCGATGTCCATTAAAATCTGTGACGGGTTATCCACAAAAACACCGTTGACGAAGTTCTCCCGCGGATATGCGTTGAACTCCATGAAAAACGGATCTGAATGGTAGAGCGGCTCGCGGCACTCAAGGGGCCCCCGGCCATAGACCTGCCGGTAACGCATATTGTCGTAGTTAAAATAATTGAGCTGGGACACGTTCTTCGCCAGATTATGCCCGCCCTGCTCGCCGAAACCGATATAGCTGGCGGAGGCGGGCTTCTTAAACGCCTGCACGACCTTGTAATCGGCTTCCCCGTCCTCCATGAAATACACGCCCACCGTTTCAAGCGCGGTAAAACTGTCCTTCCCTCGTATTTTGGAAACGGTAATCTTAAAGGGTGCGTAGTCGATGGACACTTTCAGCGTCGCCTTGCCGTCCACGTTCTTAACCGTTAACGCCGCCTGTCCCGGCTTGCTGTCGTCCCACTCGCAGGTAAAGGGGGTCATCGCGGCGACCAGGTCCTTAAAGCGGTCCATGATGATTGACCGGGTGTTAGCCTCCGAGTATTCCCCTTCTGTTTTCTTTCCCGGTCCGAACCGGAAGCGGACCGTATTGCGGGAGGCTATCTGTACCAGCATGACGCAGGCCTCGCCGGTTTCTCTCACAAATCTGAGGGAGATAGCTTTCTCCTCCGGCACATACCTGCATGCCTGCACATCCCCCAGACACTGCCACCGGCGGTAATCCGAAAAATAATCCTCGACTTTGACAAACTTAAATACCTTGTCTCCGTTACTCATTGCCGCCATCCTCCTTCAATGCTATCTCTGCTTCCATTGCGGTACATTGAATCTATAAGCCTGCATAATACACGCCATCTTTATAATATGACGCTATCTAGGATATAAAATAACCTTATATCACATATAGCACATTTGTTTTTCTTTGTCTATAGAAATATGAAAAAAAAGCTATTTCTCCTCCAATGATTTACCAGGCCGGGAATACTCATTTTTGGTCAATAGACTTTTAGCATCCCAGCACGGTTATTTCGCCTTCTTTAGTCCAGCTTATGCGTTTTTCCCATGACATACAGCAGGGAACATATAGTGTTTTTCCGGATTACAAGGACCGGTTGTATTAAAAAAACACATGTATGAGTAGTATTGTACCGGTCTTATCTCTTCGCAAGTATGACGGGGAATGACAGGTTAGGCGATTCTGTTTCTTTTACAACCTGCGCGTCCTTGAATGCCTTAATCGTATTGTAGACTTCCGCCTTTTCGCTGTACAGATGCCCGCGCAACTCGCCCCGATTGTTCAGCGCAAGTACGAAACTATCGATTTTACCGCGAAAACTCACGGTCCACTTCTCGTCTTTTTTCGGCGGTGACATGTCCAGTAGGTGCCAGGGATAACAGAGCAAGGCGCCTTGTTCTATCTGAAATACATTCGACGTATCGTTACCGATTTGCCCAATAAGGGATTCAATGATCGCGATCACTTCCTGCTTTTGAGGCCCATCGGCAACGACAAAATCGTGGTCTTTGTTATACGTCGTATATTTTTCAATCAATTCGTTGGTAAAACTGTCCATAGTATTCCTGTTATTTTAAGAATGTGCTGTTAAACAGCGCCCCGGAAACTCAGCCTCGGTATGCGCAGTTGGCGTTTTTTACACCATGACTAATTTTCTGATCTCCCAATTTGATCAAATACGGAATCAAGAAGCTGCACTCTTGAAACTGTTTGAGATAGTTCATTGGATATACTGGCAGAAAACCCCCACAATTCTGTCTCCCACCCTTCCTCATACGCACTCTCGACCAAGGGAATAAAATCTCTATCCCCGGAAAGGAGTTTGAGAATGGCAGGATGTGGGTGTTTGTATAGTATCTTTAATCCACTTGCCAATAATTCCGTATCAACGACTTTTTCTTCACCAGTGGAAAAGCTTCTTTTGTGTGTTTTTACTTCAAAACCTTGAGATGCTGCAGCACTCCAGAGTGAATCATTTGGCGGAGGGGTGGATCCTACAAGGATCGCTTTGATTATTCTGTGTCCATTGGCAACCTGCTTCAATAAAGAACCAAAGTCTATACGCCACGACCAATCAACAGGATCGCGTTGATCCATTGGATCTTTCAATAACCCTTTTTTTCGGGCAGAAAATTTTCTGCCTTCGATAAAAACATTGGAATTATCTACTAAAATTAAACATTCATCCATAAATTGTCCTTCTTTTTTTTATACCAAAATGTAATGGTCCCTGTCAAGAGAAAATCCTTACTTTTCACGACTTCCTACGGCTTCTCCTCATATTGCAACTTATACAACCCTGCATAGATGCTGTTCCGCTGGATAAGCTCCTCGTGGGTTCCCTGCTCCACAATCCGTCCCTCGGACAGGACCAGTATCCGGTCAGCATGTCTGATGGTAGAAAGACGGTGGGCAATGACGATGGAGGTACGTCCCGCCAGAACCCGCTGAATTCCCAGTTGGATGAGGTGTTCGGTTTCAGTATCAATGGAACTGGTGGCTTCGTCCAGGATGACAATCGCGGGATTGTGGGCTATGACTCGTGCGAAGCTGATGAGCTGCCGCTGACCAGAGGAAATATTGGTCGCCCCTTCGGAGAGGCGGGTCTGATACCCATTGGGAAGCCGGGAGATAAATTCGTGGGCATGCACCGCCTTGGCGGCCTCTGCAACCTGGTCATCTGAAAGGGAAAGCCCAAGTCTGATATTGTCCGCCACAGTGCCAGAAAACAAGAACACATCCTGGAGGACCGGCAGCACTGAACGGCGCAGTTCATTGAGGGGGATATCTTTTAAGGGGATGCCATCAAGCCTGATGGTGCCTGCATCAATATCCCAGAGCCGTGCGAGTACATTGGTGATCGTGGTTTTTCCCGCACCAGTATACCCCACGATGGCGGCCATTTCACCGGGGTTTACCGTAAAGCTCAAACCCTTGAGTATGCTTTCCCCTGCTTTATACGAAAAATGGACGTCCTCAAAGGTAATATGCCCCCGTACCATACTTTCCACCTGATGGGTTCCCTGGTCACCGATAAGCGCATCGGTATCCAGCAGTTTAAAGACCCGTTCGCCTCCAGCCATGGCGGATTGCAGGAGGGTGTATTTTTCCGCAATATCCATCACCGGCCCGTAGAACATCCCCGTCAAATTGATAAAGGCGATGAGTACCCCCAGGGAAAGAGAAAGCCCCAGCACGAGGTTGCTCCCCACGGCTATGATGACCGCCACGGTGATGATGGAGAGTAATTCCACGATAGGTCTGAAGGTGGCAAAGACGTACATTTCCCCCAGGTTTGCGTCTAGGAGTTCTTGGTTACGCTCACCGAATTCCCGGGCGCTCCGCTTTTCCCCCCGGAAGAGTTGTACCACCGCGACACCGGAAAGGCGTTCGGAAAGATAGGAATTGACCCGGGAGGAGGCGGTACGCTGCCGCCTGAAGGCATCCCGTGCTTTGATGCGACTATAGGCGGTAATGGCCAGAGCCGGGGGCATGGTGCAGAGGGCCACTGCGGCCAGACGGGGGGAAAGCACAAAGAGGGTGATAAGCGCCCCTGCCATGACCGAAAGGTCCTTGAGAAAGGCCACAAGCACAGAGGTGAAAAATTCATTGATAGTTTCCACGTCCCCGGTCAGGCGGGTTACGATGCGGCCCACTGGATGCCGGGATAGAAACGCGGTGGATTGGGAGGCGGTCTTTTTAAACAGGGCAAGGCGTATATCCTTCATGACATACTGGCCTAAAAGCGTCGTGGTCCAGGTCTGGATAAAGGTAAAACCAAAGACCAGGACCAGGATGATGAGGAGGAACACCACCGCCCGGATGAGCGCACTAATATCCCGTGCCCGGATCACCGTTCTGTCCCGCACCGGCAGGGTGTAGAGGTCCTTGGTAAGGATGGCCGCCGCAGTATCCCCCTGGATAAATAATGTTCCATGCTTGTTTACGACCTCAAGGGCAGGCTCCTCTGGTGTACAGGGAAAGGCATACCATTGGGCCTCCCCTAGGATGCCTTTTTGCCGCAGTTCTTCCTGAACTTTGCCTGGAATCTTCGTATCCTGATCCTGGGGCACAAAGCACTGATCCCCAATCCTTAAAACCCCGCGCTTACCCAGGAGGGTTTCTACGCTTTCAAGGGTATCCTGCCCAAGCCCTGGCCGCGCATCTGCCAGGACCTCGGTTCTGAGGAGGAGGAAGCGCGACAGGATGGCATCATCAATGATCCGCTGCTGCAAGATCGGGACCGCCAGTTCCCCCAGGGTTGAAACTGCCAGGGTGAGGGTGGTAACAACAACCAGGAAACGGTAGGGCTTTAAATAGGAAAGAATCCGTTTAACAATGCCGCTGTCATAGCCTTTGACCACGTCTTCGGTTTCAAAATAGTCAGCCATTCCCTTCCCCCTGTACGAGCTGCTGCAGCGCGGCCATTCGGGCATAGAAGCCGCCCTGGGCTGCTAGTTCCTGGGGACTGCCGTACTCGGAAATGCGTCCCTTATACAGAACCAGGACCAGGTCAGCGCTGCGGAGGGTCGAAACCCGGTGAGATACGATGATGGTGGTCTTCCCTCGGCGTTCTTCCAAGAGCCCGGTCAATACCCGTTTCTCGGTTTCCGCATCCACTGCGGAAAGGGCGTCGTCCAGGATGAGGATCGGGGTATTCCCAATAAGGGCACGGGAAATGGCGACCCGTTGTTTCTGTCCCCCTGAAAGGGTAAGGCCCCGCTCCCCGATAAGGGTATCCCAGCCTTGTGAAAAGGCTTCCAGGTCCCGGTCAATGGCCGAAAGGGCGGCGGCTTTTTTGAGAAGCTGCTCGCCGGAATTGTCAAGGCCATAGCTGATGTTGTTTTTTATGGAATCCGAAAAGAGGTAGCTATCCTGGGGGGTTACGCCGAAAAGTCCCCGCAGTTCCCCCAGATCCCATTCCCGTACATCAATACCCTCAACAAAGACCGTCCCCGCCGGAGGATCGACCATCCTGGTGAGGGTCTTGATAAAGGTAGACTTTCCCGAACCGGTGCGGCCCAGGATTCCCAGGGTCGTTCCCCGGGGTATCACGAGGTTGATATCCTCAAGCACTTTTTTCTCCCCCTCCCCCCCGGGGTAGGCAAACTCCAGGTGGCGGATTTCCAGGATAGTTGATGGGGAACCCTGAGCGCGTTTTGGCTCTGCAGGGGAAGCAATAGCGCTCTGCATCTCCAACACCTCGTTCACCCGTTCAAGGCTCACCGCACCTCGCTGGACCATGTTCACCATGAACCCTGCGCCCATTAACGGCCATATCAGCATTTGCAAATACCGGAACAGGGCAACCAGGTCCCCGGGACTCATGAAGCCTTCCACCACCCGGATGCCTCCTACGAGGAGCAGGATGAGGGAGGTCAGTCCTGAGAGAAAGGAGATAAAGGGGAAGAAGATACCATAAAGCTGTACCAGGGCCATGTTCGCCGCCCGGTAATCATCGTTGGTATCGGCAAACTTTTTGATGAACCACCATTCCTTGACAAAGGACTTGACCACCCGGATGCCGGCAAAGGTTTCCTGCACCGTATCGCTCATGGCAGAATAGGTTTCCTGGGCCTTCTGGAAGCGCTTGCCCACCACATTGCCAAAAAGGAGGATCAAAACCGTAATCAGTGGCAGGGGCAGCACTGCAAAGACGGCAGTCCGGGCATCCTCCAGGAAGATGAGGATCAGAATCGAGGTGGCCATAATAGTTCCATCCACCAGGGCCACGAGACCCATACCAATGGACATGCGGACCGCATTCAGGTCATTGGTCGCCCGTGCCATGAGGTCTCCGATTTTGTTCTGCTGGTAAAAATCAAAGGACAGGGTCAAAAGGTGATCAAAAATTTCCTGCCGCATCTCCGTTTCAATACGCCGGGAAGCGCCGTGGATAAAATAGCGCCACAGAAAGCGGCCCAGGGCGATGATTGCCATGACCCCCACCATACCGCCACAGAGGGCCAGGATACTGCTCCACTTGAAACTGCCCACAGAAATCATATCCACTGCCTGGCGCATGAACTGGGGGATGATCATCTGGGCGGCGTCCACTATTACCAGGCATAAAAAGCCCCCGATATAATGCCAACGGTACCGGGCAAGGTAGGGGAGCAGGGTTTTAAACACCCCGATTGTACGTTTTTTACGGGATACCTGTGACATAGCCGCTTTATGTTAACCCTTTTTCATCGTGATCAACAAGAGTGCGCCGAGGCCCCTATGCTTCCGTCCGATTCTTAATATCCGTTTCCATTTTAGCTGACCACACATCAACTTTCTTCTTAAGCTGTTCAGCCTCATAAGAGTCACCTAAGAGGATGTGAATCCGGCGCAGGGCATTGAGGAAATTAATACCCATTTGAAAATCTTGGCGCGCCTTGGTGGCAAGTTCGTACTTTTCCCGGAAACGGTCGGCGGACTTTTGCAGGAGTTTCTTAATCAGGCGCATGTGGTATACTGCTGGTTCATAATAGGGTGAACGGGGATCCATGTTGACTATCATATTCTTCATATCAAAAATATTTTTAGTTACTGCCGAAAAACGGCCTTCCAGGTCAACGAAAAACCACTTCCATTTGGTGTTATCACCATAGGCGTTTTCAAGCAACTGGATAGTCAGCCCCATTTTTCGTATCAGACGGTACCGCTCCGCCGGGTTCACCGGCTCCAGGGGGGCGACTTTGTCCTCATACTCAGAAAAGGGCTGATCTACATAGTTGGTGACCATATCTTGCAGATAGGTAATACCCTTACTAAGGGATTTTCGTCCATCTTCGAGGGCGTTCTTATTCGCGAACTGCAACATTGAATAGGAAACTTCATTTATAATAAGATAATATGAGGTAAGATTGAGCATCTGCTCTACCAGGTTAAGCCGCTTCAGCGTGGCATCCGCCGGCTCTGCCTGTATGGTATTGAGGAACTCCTGCTCCCAGTGTACTATCGACTCAATCACCTCCTGATAGGTCTTTATTTTTTCTGCATACTGTTGACGATCATCATCGACAACCTTCGTCATGGTGTACCCCCTTTATCTGCTGAATGGCCGTATTTTGCCAATAATGCATCTGCATGGGCCAGGGCTGCAGCCCCTGCATCTCCAGCCAACATCCGGGCAATCTCCTGCCGCCGTTGATCTCCCTGTAATAATGACACACCGGTTATAGTCCGCCCCGCTTCGGTTTTTTTTGCTACTTTTAAATGATTATCGGCACGAACCGCAATACTGGCAAGATGGGTAACGCAAAAGATTTGCTTCAATGAACCAATCCGGGCGAGGTACTCCCCCACGGCCAGGGCAACTACTCCACCGATGCCCGTATCTATCTCGTCAAACACCAGGGTCTCCAGGGTATCTGCCTCGGAAAGGACGGTCTTGATAGCCAGCATGATCCGGGAAAGCTCTCCTCCAGAGGCGATGCGGGAAAGTTCTTTGAGCGGTTCCCCGGTATTGGCGGAGATGAGGAACACAACATCATCCGCGCCCCAGGGACCATAGCAAGGCGAAGCCTGTGTTTCCGTGGGCCCCTTGGCCTCTACGGATACGGAAAACCGGGCCTGGGGCATCCCCAGATTGGCAAGGATGCCGCTGATGCGGTCGCTTAAATCACCGGCCGCAGCGGTCCGCTTGGCGCTTATGGCCGCGGCACGGGAACCCAGCTCCTTTTCCAGGGCTACAAGCTCCGATTTGAGCTTGTCCCGGTTTTCTTCGGCTCCTGCAAGGGCTTCAATTTCAGCTTCCGACCGTGCCTGGTACTCCAGAACCGCCTCTTCATCAGGGCCATATTTCTTTTTGAGCCGGTAGAGCAGGGCAAGCCGCGCTTCTACCGCTTCAAGCCGTTCGGGATCATAGCGCAGCCCCTGCCTATAGGAACGCACCTCCTCGGTAAGGTCCTCAGCCTCGTAATAGAGGTCCTCCATACGTTTCAAAAGCGCGGATAGTTCCCTGTCGATGACAGCGGCGCTTTCCAGGGAAGTAAAGACCCGCCGGCTGAGACCCAGAACCGAAAGCTCATCCTCAAAGAGGACCGTGGCAGCGGCGTTTATATGGCCGGTCAATTTTTCAAAATTCCCCAGGCTCTGGGCTTCCCGTTCCAGGTCCTGGCTTTCCCCCTTCCGGGGGGCGGCCTTGGTAATTTCCTCCACTGCGTACCGCAGCATCTCAAGACGGGTATCCCGATCCCGCAGCGAGCTGGCCTGGGCTTCAAGGCGCTTGCGAAGCTCTGTACTGCTCAGAAATATCCGGTTAAATTCCAGGGTTTCCGCTTCTAGTCCTGCAAAACGGTCAAGATACCGGCGGTGGGTTTCTTTACGCACAAGAGACTCGTGGGCATGCTGCCCGTGGAGGTCAAAAAGAAAGGCGGTCAATTCCCCTAATTCGCTTCGGGTAACCGGTACATTCTGGATAGCAATAGACCCCCGGCCCGAGGACTTCATCGTTCTCCTGATGATGATCCTCCCGTCTTCCAGGGCAAGGTCCCGGCTGGCCAGCCAGTCCAGGGCCTCCTGATTTTCCTTTCCCAGGGATACCACCGCAGATACGCTTGCCCCATCAGCCCCGGACCGGATCACCTCGGCGTCCGCCTTGGCACCCATCAAGAACCCCAAGGCTCCCACGATGATGGACTTGCCCGCCCCGGTCTCACCGCTCAGGACATTGAAACCCCGCTCAAAGGAAAGGGTGAGACTGTCGATGAGGGCATAGTTACGGACACTGAGTTCTTCAAGCATCGGGACCTCCAGACCAGGAGAGCTTGGTACGGAGGGCCTCATAAAACATGCTCCGGTCTGAAGCGATAAGCTGGGCTTCGTAAGGGGCCTGGCGTATAGAAATCCGGTCTCCCGGTTCCAGCGGCTCGGTGATTTGGCCATCCAGGGTCAAGAGGACCCCGCTCCGCTGTTCCCGCTCCACATCCACCCAGAGCACTTCCCAGGCTGGTATCACGATAGGGCGATTCGACAGAGTGAAGGGACAGATAGGATTGATGATGATGGCCTCCATCTCAGGGTCGAGGATAGGCCCGCCAGCGGACACGGAATATGCGGTAGAACCTGTGGGGGTGGCAACAATGAGGCCATCGGAACGGTATTGTCCCAGGCGCATGGAGGCACTTTTCACATGGAGACGTATCACCTTGGCTATGCCTGAGGCGGAAATGACCACATCGTTCAAACAGGAACCCTGGGTAACGGTCCTGCCCCGGCGTTCCACGGTTACCTCCAGCATGAGCCGCCGGGAGCAGCCGACCTTCCCTTCCGCCCACCGGTCATAGACCGCGGCCCACTCAGCAGGAGGAACTGCGGCGATAAACCCCAGGGTACCAAGGTTGATCGGGAGGATGGGAACCCCTCTGGGGGCCATGGCACGGGCGGCATAGAGCACGGTTCCATCTCCTCCCAGGGTGAAGGCGATATCACAGCCCCCTTTGACCTCTAAACCAGACCAGTTCTCAAAGGTACAGGAACGGACCTCAATGGTTTTACGGCCCAGGACTTCGGTGATTTCATCTGCCAGCCCCTGGGCACTCACTTTCTGGAGGTTCATAAACAGAAGCGCCTGTTTAATGTTACCCATACCACCCATTTTTTCCCTCACGGAAGGCTGAGGATCAGTTTTGCCACCCGTTCAATTTCCGAAGCCCTCAGCCGGGGATACAGGGGAAACAGAACCGTCCGCAAGGACAAGGAGTAGCTTTCCGGGCAGAGCAGTTGATTCACCATGCCGCTTCCCATGAGGGTATCCTCAAAGGCGCTTTCCACCCCAATTTCCTTGCGCTTGGCATAGGCTTTCACATCCTTCATACCGGATTCAAGAATCAGGGGGAAAGCGTAGTTGTTATACGGCACCTCGTCTCGTTGCATGAACCGTTTATGCCGGGTACGCAACGCGGACTGGGTATAGACCTGGGCAATTTCCTTGCGTTTTTCAAGATTTCTCGCCCCTTCCCGGAACTGGACCACGGCCATGGCGGCATTCATATCTGGCAGGCCATATTCGGCAGGAAGCTCGGCGAAATTCCGCAGCACTGATGCGTCCCGCCGGTTTGCCGCATAGAGCAGGGCGCCTCCTCCGGCGGTGAGCATATCCTTTTCTTCAAGCCCTAAAATCGTGAACACCCCGGAAGCCTCACTTGTTTCAGCACCAGTACCGTAGCTCCGGGAACAATCCTCGATAACCGGCAGCCCCAGCTCAACAATAGACGCCATATCCGGCATGAACCCTAGGGTATGGTGCAGGACCATGCAGCAGGGAGGAGGCTGCTCCGAGGGGGACCGTATAACCGCCTCGATAGTTTCCCGGGTGATACAGGCTGAAGTGGTGGCAACATCGCCGTAAACCGGTACAAGCCGGAGGTCCTCAAGAACGCGCAGATAATACCGGGGGGACAAGGCCGTGATCAGTACCCCTGCCCCGTCTGCAAGATTAAGGGATTTAAGGGCCACAAAGAGGGCAAGAGCGGGACTCCGCAGGGCAAGACAATACTCAAACCCCAGGTGCTCCTTTGCCCCTTGGATCAAGAGCTGGGCCTGCTCTCCAGGTCCAATCTTATCTTCCACCATGGCAGTAAGCACCGCATCCATCTCCTTCCGGCGGATGGTTGGAGAATAGACTTCAATCATCATGCACAGGTCCTAGTGGTTCAGCTCGGCGATCTTCTGCAGCTCCTTGGGATTAAAGAGATCCCGGATATCCAGGATGATAAGATACCCCCGTTCCTGGCGGACCACCCCCTGAATATACTCTGCCCCAATCCCGGTTACCATTTGAGGCGGCGGCTGAACCTCGTGCTTTTCGATGGTTACCACCCGGGAAACCCGGTCGATGATGATCCCCAGTTTCATACCATCAATATCCAGGATGATAAAGCCAGATAACAGATCATCTTCCTCAGACTCCGCAACCTTTTTTAAATGGAATCGTTTATGTAGGTTGATGATGGGGATGATCTCACTCCGTAAATTGAAAATACCCTCAACATAACTGGGAGCATTCGGAATCGCCCTAATAGCCTGAACCCGCACTATTTCCTTAACGTCCATGATATTGATTCCATACAACTCTTCACCGAGCTGAAACGTGACTAACTGGTGATTTTGATCAGCCATAATAACTCCCTTTATTATTAGGCAACGCTCAAGCGTCCCCGCAATTTAAAACTCCCGCCTCATTAAAAAGGAATTCCTTCTTAATAACTGTACTCTATCATTACCGGCCTTTTCAAGACCCACCTTTGAAATTTCGGGATAAGCCCGGCATTTTTAGCTATTTTGAATCATACGATGAGTATACTATGCACCATGTACCGGCCTTTGTCAATTACCACAGACTGCAAAAAGATACGCTGGGAAGGCTTGACATACTGTATCGGAAATCTATAGTCTTTTCTAAAGAATTGGCGTGACCTATGGGAGGTTTCATAGTATGATGCGGTTTGGACTCAGCGACGCGGAAGCCGCGGCTTCAAAAGAAAAACACGGGGATAACCGTTTAACCGAACACGAGACCGAGGGCTTTTGGCAGAAGTTAAAGGATAACTTTGGCGATCCTATGATAAAGATCCTCTGCGTCGCCTTGTTGGTCAATATTATCTTGGTTGTCGGGTATTATAGCGGCTGGATTGCAGACGAAATGGCCTGGTATGAGCCGGTGGGGATTGCGGTGGCAATATTACTGGCAACTTTTGTATCTACCTTCTCGGAATACCGCAACGAAAACGCATTTCAGACGCTCCAGGAAGAGGCTTCCCGGATAAAATGCAAGGTATACCGGAATAATGAGATCATCGAACTGGCGATTGACGACATTGTGACGGATGACGCGGTGCTGCTGCAGCCGGGAGACAAGATACCGGCTGACGGCTTGGTGATTGACGGGTCCATCAAGGTTGACCAGTCGGTGCTGAACGGTGAGTCCAAGGAGGCTTCCAAGATCGCCATTCCCGAAGGCTATACTGAAGACGGGTCTTCCATGGATTTCCTCAATCAATACAAGGTGTTCAGAGGGGCGGTGGTGTATTCGGGCAATGCGGTCATGCAGGTCAGCGTGGTTGGGGATAAGTCGGTATACGGACAGATCGCCAAGGAGCTTCAAGGAGAGGATGATCGGGATACGCCCCTCAAGGTGAAGTTAAGCGGCCTTGCGAATGCCATCAGTAAGTTCGGGTATATCGGCGGTTTTGCTATTGCCTTTGCCATGCTCTTCCAGCGCATCGTGATGGCGAACCATTTTGACGGCGCCCAGATTGCCGCGTATCTGGGGAACTGGTCCCACCTCGTGAATGATCTGGTTCACGCGGTGATGCTTGCGGTCATCATCATTGTCATGGCGGTTCCCGAGGGGCTACCCCTGATGATCGCCATTGTTTCTGCCCTGAACATGGGGAAGATGCTGAAAGATAATGTGCTGGTCCGTAAGATTGCCGGTATTGAGACTGCAGGGAGCCTCAATTTTCTGTTCAGCGACAAGACCGGGACCATCACCAAGGGCCGTCTGGAAGTGGTGACTTTTATTGATGGAAGCGGTACTGCGTATAAAACCTACGGGGAGGTAAAAGGCGGTCTCAAAACCTATCTGTCCCTGTCCATTCACCAAAACACCGATTCGGTTATGTCCGGCGAGGGTACGACGCTGCGGGCGATTGGGGGGAACGCGACCGAGCGGGCGATTCTCGGATTTTCCGGCGGTCTGAGCCTGCCGGTCGCCACTTCGGTGACAGGGAAGATCCCCTTTAACAGCACGAACAAGTATTCAGCAACGACCATTACCGGGGATCATAAGCTTACCCTGATCAAAGGGGCGCCGGAAAAAATTCTGGCCAAGTGTCAGTATTACTACGATGCCGACGGGGTCAAAACACCCTATTCCGGGCATAGTGGGCTGAACGCGACGATTGACGAACTTGCAGGCCGGGCAATCCGGGTGCTTGCCCTGGCGATTTCAGAAGAAAAAATCGTAAACAACGAGACCTTGCCGGAGAACGACTGGATTCTCCTGGGGATCATGGGGATCCGGGATGAGGTGCGCCCCGAATCAGTTACCGCCATCGCGGAAGTACAGGGCGCAGGGGTGCAGGTGGTGATGATTACCGGGGATCGTAAGGAAACCGCGGTTGCCATTGCCCGGGACGCGGGCTTGTTAAAAGGCAATGCTGATGTGGTGCTCACCTCAGATGAGCTTGCAGCCCTCTCAGATGACGAGGTGAAGGCAACGCTACCTCAGATTAAAGTTGTGGCCCGTGCGCTTCCCAGCGACAAGAGCCGTCTGGTCAGGCTCACCCAGGAACTCAACTACGTGGTGGGCATGACCGGTGATGGGGTGAACGATTCCCCGGCCCTTAAAAAGGCGGATGTGGGCTTTGCCATGGGGGGCGGTACGGAAGTTGCCAAAGAAGCCAGCGACATTGTCATTCTTGACGACAACTTCAATTCGATTGACAAGGCCATTCTGTATGGCCGGACTATTTTTAACAGTATACGGAAGTTCATCGTCTTTCAGCTTACCATCAATGTCTCGGCAGTGCTTATCAATTTTGTGGTGCTCCTTATGGGGCAGGAAAACCCCCTCACCATTACCCAGATTCTCTGGATTAACCTCATCATGGATACCCTGGCAGCCCTTGCCTTTGGCGGTGAGCCTGCGCTGAAACGGTTTATGCACGAAAAGCCCAAGCGCCGGGACGAGCCTATCGTCAGCCCCGGTATGTGGGGCACTATCCTTACCGGCGCCCTGTGGACCTTTGTGTTAAGCTCTGTATTTCTCTTTCTGCCGTCTATCGGGAACTATTTCCCAACGGTGTCTTTACATACCGGATACTTTGCCTTCTTTGTGTTTACCGCGGTGTTTAACGCCTTTAACGCCCGGACGGATAAACACAATCTCTTTGACAACATCGGCAACAACAAAGGCTTTCTGCACATACTGGGGATCATCACCCTGGTACAGATAGTGCTGGTGTACATTGGGCGGGGCATGTTTAACTGCTACGGACTCAATGGGACCCAGTGGCTTATCGTGCTGATCTTTGCAGTATCCATTATTCCAGTTGATCTGGTACGCAAATTGTTTTATAGAAAGAAATAGAAAAGAGCTGGCATAGGGCCGGCTTAGAAATAAAGCATTGAGAAGGGGCTATACATGGCGATTAGTCTTGGCATCAAGATATAGGGGGTAATATAGTGGATTTGAGAACATTGGGTATTGTAGGTGCTTTTGTGTGTTACCTCGCTACCATGATTATTATTGGGTGGCGGCACGCAAAGAGTAATGCGAGTTCAACGGATTTTTTCCTCGGTTCCCGAAGAGTTGGCCCCTGGATGACCGCACTGAGCGCCGAAGCCTCGGATATGTCCGGTTGGCTTTTGATGGGGCTTCCGGGAGTTGCGTATTTAACGGGGATGAAAGAAGCCTTTTGGACCGCAGTGGGTCTTATTGTTGGTACGTATCTTAACTGGCTTTTCGTTGCGAAACGCCTGCGAAAATATACGATTCACAGCAATGACTCCATTACCATTCCCGAATTTTTTACCAATCGATTCCGGGATAAATCACGTCTGATTTCATTAGTATCGGTTATTTTTATCCTGATATTTTTTACCATTTATGCGGCCTCTGGTTTTGTGGCCTGTGCGAAATTGTTTAATTCAGTGTTTGGCATTCCCTATTTTATTGCATTACTGTTAGGAATAGCCGTTATCCTGACCTATACCCTGCTCGGCGGGTATCTTGCGGTTTGTGCGACTGATTTTATTCAAGGGTCCCTTATGTTTATCGCCCTGGTAGTTACTACGTGCAGTGGTACCATCGCCCTTGGAGGCCCTGGAACAGCACTAGATAAAGTGGCGGCCTTTGGTGCTCAATTCCTGAATCCCTTTGTGTCCGGTCCAAACGATAATTTTGGAGTCATGGAAATTATATCAGCCCTTGCATGGGGCCTCGGTTATTTTGGCATGCCCCATATTTTAGTCCGCTTCATGGGATTGCGTTCAAATCATGAAGTGGGTGTTTCCCGCAGAATTGCCATGATCTGGGTCATTATCGCGTTTATTACCGCCCTCCTGGTCGGCGCGTTTGGAAAAGTGTATCTCTTACCGGAAG
Source organism: Treponema sp. (assembly GCA_031288975.1). Classification (GTDB taxonomy): domain Bacteria; phylum Spirochaetota; class Spirochaetia; order Treponematales; family Breznakiellaceae; genus JAITNP01. The sequence continues at coordinate 27,060 of JAITQK010000020.1, forward strand.
TGCTCAATGCCGGTACCGCAGATACTGTTTTTATTCGCACGATTATGAAAATGTATCCAGCCTTTATCGGAGGTATCTTCCTCTGCGGCATTCTTGCCGCTGCCATGAGTACAGCAGATTCTCAACTGCTCGTTGCAGCTTCTGCTTTTTCCCGTGATATTTTTATGGGATTTATCAAGAAGAACGCCAATGAGAAACAAATGCTGCAAATGAGCCGCATCACCGTTTTTGTGGTGGCAGCAGTTGCCTTTGTCATTGCCTTAGATCCCAATAGTTCTATTTTCGGCCTGGTGAGTTACGCATGGGCAGGGTTTGGTGCAACCTTCGGGCCTTTAGTGTTGCTTGCGCTTTTTTGGAAACCTACCAGCAGGAACGGCGCCCTGGCAGGCTTGATTGCCGGCGGGATTACGGTACTTATCTGGAAGCCCTTATCCGGCGGTATCTTTGATTTGTATGAAATTCTGCCCGGTTTTGTGGTGTGCCTGGTCGTTACCATGGTGGTAAGTCTCCTGGATTCTACCCATGATCCTGATGTAGCCGCAGAATATGAAGCATACACAAAGCTTGGTGATTAGTGAAAGAAAACAGGCTGGGGAAGCAAGCTTCCCTAACTTCGTGGGGTATCATAAGGGCTACCTTTGAAGCCCAAATCTGGACTTCTTCGGTATCTGCCGAAAAAGCCGTCGGCTCTTTTCCGTGAGGGAAAAGCCCTGGTTAGAGGTATTCAGGATATGAAACAATTTTTTTTATTTTTTTTCGTATTTCTATAGACAAAGAAAAATAAATGTGCTATATATTAATACAAGGTTATATTGAATAACCGAGGTTGTCATAGACAACACTATTATATGGAGGGCTGATGTTCCTGATACGGTAGGCTACCGTGGGGTACGAACAAGCGCAACTTAAAAATGTATATAATTTCTTATAATACTACA
>JAITQK010000091.1 GCA_031288975.1 Treponema sp.
CTGGAACCAAATTAGAAACGAAAAGGCGTGCACGATCGATTGGCGTTTTACTACTGCCGATGCCCGGATCAAACTGAAGCGACTTTATCCACGGTTTAGTTCTTGACTGGGTACTAGTACCCAGTTAAAAACCAAACCGTGGATAACGATGAGCAGCTCGTACTTGAACAATGAGGGTAAGGAGAAGCCGATGACTGACGAAGAAGCCGACTACTGGGACGAGTATTTTACCGCGAACCCGCCTGAACTGGGGCCGAATGGCACCGATTTTCTCAGCTTGCGGGAGGCCCGCCTTTTGGGTATGGACGACCTTTCCATCAATTACCTGAAAACCAGGGCTGAGGCTACCCACCAAAGCCTCGAGCAAGTCATCAACGCGCTGATGCGGGAGAAGGTCACCGCCGACGTATAAGGGGCGGCGTGGTGTTTTGGGGGAGTGTAACGCAAAGCGAGGGGAGGTGGTTTTTGATGGCTTACAATGGTTCCCCGAATATGCTATCCTGTAATAAAGGTTGAAATATGACTCAGATAGCCATAGATGACAGACTTATCACCCGAGCCCGAGCCTTGCTTGATGGGAAAGGCTTTACAGACACGGAAATCGTGAACGCCGCCCTGGACAGATGGGTTGACGATAAGGAAAACAGCAGGGAACTTGATATTTTTATCAAGGAATGTCGTGGAAATAAAAACGTGTCAGCCGCTCATGTTGATACGCTTCTCCGTTATTTGGATGTGCGGGAAGTTGTTACTACGGATGTTGTAATTTTGGAAGTCCTTCAAGGATTCCGAATCTGCTCGCAAATTACTTGACGGACAGGTTTATAGACCGTTTTGGGGCAAACGCAACATGGAATTAGCAGCATCCAACTATCGTCTACTTCGTCAGAAAGGCGTTACCGTTCGTAAGCCTAATGATATGGTTATTGGAACGCTCTGTATTGAGCGCGGATATTCCTTACTTCACAACGACCAGGATTTTGATGGTATGGAAAAATATTTAGGGCTAAAGGTAATACATTAGTCTACGCCCCGCGCCATCCGTGGCGTAGGGAATTGGTTCAAATATTGGAGAACCTATGGTAAACGACATGACGAATGAAGAATACGCGGCTTTGGACAAGCTCTTGACCGAAACGACCCCGGAGCTTACCGGTATACCGGGGGTGTTTGCCACGCAACGCGCCTTGCTCAACTATTTGGACAGTGTTGCCGCAAATTACATTTTAACCCGCTCGGAGGCTACTAATCAGACTCCGGCGCAAGTTATCGGGAACATGGTTCGGAAGGAAATTGCAGCAATGGCATAATTCGCCCTGCATGGTATTACGGAATATCTATTATGAGCTAATTGAGCCTGTAGGAGCATATAATGACTGACGAAGAAGCCGATGCCCTGGATGAAGAAGTAACCAGAAACCCGCCCAAGCCCGGACCCAACGGAACAGGTTTTTATACTCGGCGCAAGGCGGAATTGGCCGCCCACGCCGTTGAACGCGATACAGAAACCTGTACCATAACGAGCGACAGGTCCCGGTATCCTGGGCTTGTCCCTTGAGCTTATGTGGCCGTTTTCGTAAACCGGGCTAATACCTCATTCCTTCCAAATCCGGGCGCCCAGGGAAGATAAACGGGTCACCAGGTTTTCGTAGCCCCGTTCTATCTGGTAGACATTGCGGATGACGCTCTTCCCCTCGGCGCAGAGGGCGGCAATGACCATAGCCATCCCTGCCCGCACATCGGGACTGTGTAATTCAGAAGCGGATAGTTTGGTGGGGCCTGAGACCACTGCCCGGTGAGGATCACAGAGGACGATCCGGCCTCCCATGGCAATGAGCTTATCCACAAAGAACATCCGGGACTCAAACATCTTTTCATGGATCAATACGGTACCCTTGACTTGGGTAGCCACTACCGTAATGATGCTGGTCAGGTCCGGCGGGAACCCTGGCCAGGGGGCGTCATCGATCTTGGGGATCATGCCCCCCAGGTCGCAGTTTACCTCCAGGGCCTGATTTTTCGGTACTCTGAGCATGGTACCTTCGTGTTCCCAGGTGATGCCCAGTTTGCCAAAGGCGATTTTCGCGGGACGGAGGTCCTTGATGTGGGGTCCTTCAATGCAGAGTTCCCCTCCGGTAACAGCGGCGAGGCCGATGAAGGAACCAACCTCCATGAAGTCCGTGCCAATCTCAAAATCACAGCCCCTCAGTTTCGATACCCCCTGGATGCAGAGGATGTTGGAACCAATGCCGCTGATCCGTGCGCCCATAGCAGACAGCATACGACAGAGGTCTTGCACATGCGGCTCACTGGCGGCGTTGGTGAGGATGGTTTCCCCCTGGGCTAGGACCGCTGCCATGAGGGCGTTTTCCGTGGCTGTAACCGAGGCCTCATCGAGGAATATATCCGCCCCCTGCAACACCGGGGCGGTGAAGGTGAAAGCGCCGTTGATAGCAACTGCGGCGCCCAGCTCGGTGAGGGCCAGAAAGTGGGTATCCAGCCTGCGCCGGCCTATGACATCCCCACCCGGCGGGGGTAGCACTGCCATACCGGTTCGGGCCAGGAGGGGACCGGCAAAAAGAATAGAAGCCCGGATCTTCCGGGCGTATTCCACGGGTATTTCCGAGCTTGTGATGTTCTGCAATGCCAAATGGTAGGCATTTGGACCGATACGCCGGGCCTCGCCCCCTAGGGAGCGGTACACCGCCAGCATCACCTGAACATCTTCTATATCGGGGATGTTCTGGAGTATCACCGGCTCATCGGTCAAAAGGGCGGCGGCAATGCAAGGCAGGGCCGCGTTTTTATTGCCACTGGCCCGAAGGGTTCCGCTAATCGGGAAGCCTCCCTCAATAAGGTACTGATTGGAATACAAGATTGTTTAAGTATAGAGTACCTGTAAAAAAATACAATGCTATTTCATCCGCAACCCGGCGCTAGTACCGGTATGGCCTCCAGGATCGCCTCTTCGATTTTCCGATCCCCTGCGGTGATCCCCAGCTTCCGGTCAGGCCGGGAGGCCCCGTGGAAGTCGCTCCCGGCGGTGATATACAGACCCAGAGAGGTACCCAGTTCCTCAAGGCGTTTACAGGAGCGGACCTTGGCGGTTGGGTGCCAGGCTTCTATGCCGTCGAGTCCCCGATCCCGCAGGTTTTTGATGAGTCCTGGTAGATGGCCCCAGGCAACGTAGAGGGACATGGGATGGGCCAGGACGGCGATTCCCCCGACTTGCTTAATGAGGTCCAGGGCCTTTTCAAATTCCAGCCCCTCCTTGGGGACATACAGGGGTTTTCCCTTGCCCAGGTACCGAAAAAACGCCTGTTCCCGGTTTTTGACAAGCCCACGGTTTACCAGAAAGGTGGCAAAATGGGGCCGCCCCACCAAGTGCCCACCGGAGAGCGCACGGATATCCTCATAATCGGCTTGGATACTTAAAGCATGCATACGGTCCAGTATCTCCCGGTTCCGTTTTTCCCGTAACCGGGATAATTCGGCAATGCTCGCTAAAAAAGAAGCATGAGGATGCCCCAGGCCCAGGCCCAGGAGGTGAAATTCCCCAGGTTCCCAGCGGATCTCGATTTCGATTCCGGGAATAAGCTGAATGCCCCATTTCTGAGCTGCTGTGCTTGCCTCTGCCAGGCCGTCAATGGTATCATGATCCGTAAGGGCAATGGCCGAAAGGCCCCGGTGTGCGGCCTCATCCATGAGTTGGGAAGGGGTTAAACTGCCGTCGGAAGCGCTTGAATGGGTGTGTAAATCTATCATATAGTTACAGTATAGATTTTTATGTCCATTAAGGGGAGATGACCAGGTGTCTGAATATACGTTAAAGCATGGGGTGTTGGTAACAGCCGGCCAGGAACCCCGGCGTGGTGATATGAGTGTTGCAGGGGACAAGCTCACGGTTGCAGGCGGCGGTGTGGGTATTGATTTAGGGGGGAATTCCTTTGTATACCCTGCCCTCATTAATACCCATGATCACATGCGGGGAAATTATCTCCCCCGTGTTGGACCAAAACCCGGGAGCTTCTATTTGACCTGGCTTCCCTGGGATAACGATCTCAAGGCGTCGGATACCTTTACAGAACGTTCCCATTTATCACCTGAGGAAATCTACGTCCTGAGCGCCTATAAGAATTTATGCTCTGGAGTATGCACGGTCAACGACCATTTCCCCCATGCCTTTAACCGGGACATTCTCCCTACCCTGCCTATCCGAGCCATACTCGACTATGGCCTCGCCCACGAAGCTTCGTCCTACGACTTGAAATGGGGAGATGGTATTGAAATTGAGTACCAGCGGGCGGTCAAGAACAACTGGCCCTTCATCACCCATCTAGCCGAAGGGTTTGATCGGGAGTCCATGGCAGGGGTACAGAACCTGGAACGTCTGGGAGTGCTGGATAAGCACTGCCTCTTAATTCACTGCATCGGGTTCAGTGATGAGGACATACAAAAGGTCGCTAAAGCCGGGGCCAGCGTCTCCTGGTGCGCCGCCTCGAATATGTTCATGTTCAATGTTACCTGCAAGATACGGAAATTCCTGCAAGCAGGTATCAATGTTACCATTGGTACTGATTCGACTCACACCGGTTCCTATAATCTCTTTGCGGAAATGCACTATGCCCGTGACCTGTACCGGCAGCTCTACGGCGAAGAGCTGCCCGCCGAGACCTTGTTTGAGATGGTAACGATCAACGCGGCCCGCGCCTTCTGGATGCAGGACCGCATCGGCACCTTGGAGCAGGGGAAACTGGCGGATATGCTGGTGCTCAAGGGCCGCAAGGATGACGCCTATGAAAATCTGGCTGCCGCATCCATGGAGGATATTGAACTCCTCACCCTGGAGGGTAAACCCCTGTACGGTGAGCTGCGCTTCCTCGATATCCTGGGCGGAACCCTGCCAGCAGGGTATAGCCGCATAAGCGTTGCGGGGCGACCCATGTTTATCATCGGTGATCCTGCAGCCCTGTACAGCACGGTCCGCAAAAAGCTGGGTTTTAAAAAGGTGCTGGATTTTTTACCCTTTGAGCCAGAAGCGCTTTGATGGAGGTGACTGATGCGAAGTATGAGAAGAAAGGACCGGGAAATATCCCGGGAAGCTGCTGAGGCAGTGATCGACCGTAGTGGATTTGCAGTGCTGGGAACGGTGAACGAAGACGGAACCCCCTACTGCGTTCCCCTTTCTATTGTCCGGGAGGGGGAATGGATATACTTCCACGGCGCCACAGAAGGGCAGAAAACTGACAACCTGCGTCACAACAACCGCGTATGTATCACCTGTGTGGGGGATACTCGCATACCGGAACATACCTTCACCGTGGAGTACGAGTCCGCAATGGTATTCGGCACTGCCGAGGAAGTCGTGGAAACCGCTGAAAAGGTCCGGTGTCTGCGGCTGATCTGTGAACGGTATACCCCAGGTAATATGGCTGCCTTTGATGCTGCGGTGGATCGGCAGCTTGGGAAAACCGCGATCTGGAAGGTGCATATTGACGGGATAAGTGGAAAACGGAACGGACCAGCTCGATAAACAGAGGAGGGAGTGGCGATGAAGAAAGGCAGTATCCCTGCAGGTATCATTATAGGGTGGGTATTATGCAGTACCAGTTGTATCACTCTGGTTGAAAAGGGCGGGCAGCTTCTGGACGGGTCGGTCTTTGCGGAGAAAACCCTGGCAGTATACCGCACTCAAGCAGCGGGGAAGGGTAAGCAAGCGCGGTATATTGAAGTACGGCAGGTACGGCAGAGGAAGGGTGAAGAACAGATACTCCTGTCTTCACGGGCCTTTCCGACCCTGCGCTTGAGGGGTTCGGTTCCGGGCAATGATGGCAGTTTTTACCTGCTATCCCTTGATTTTCTCGCGTCCCATTATACTGGCTGGAACGAGTTTACCCTGGACCTTTCCGGCCTTGGCGGTTTTATGGTGCAGGGCAGTACCGGTATCTTGCGGCTCACAGGACCAATAGAGCCAATCGCCATTTCCAAGGGGAAAATCAGGCATCGTAACAGCAGGCTAACTGGAACCCAGGCCCTTACTGAGCTTCGCAACCGTTATGACCGGATACAGGCCATTGTCGAATGGATGCACACCCAGCCTGGGGTTCCTGCGTTTACGAATCAGAAGGCTTTTGAAGCGTATTGGAAACCGCTGCTCATGCCTGAGCTGGTATCTGCCAAGAAACGCCCTCCCACCTTTTCCCTGAAAAACGCCGTGTGGGTGCGCGCCGAAGATATCAAATGGAATAGCACCTACACCGAAGCGCTTTTGCCTGAAGATATCCGAATCCTACGGAATTCCGGTGCCCTGCTCAGAGATTGGGAAGAAACGGTTTCGTGGATGTACTTTACATACGAATGGGATCACATTGTGGAAAGTATGCAAGATATACCCTTGACGAAGATCAAATGAACCTCTTTCAAAACTCCAATTCCGGCTCTGGTGTATCAGTTAAATGCATAATCCAAGTTATCCACCCCCGAATCGTGGAGGAACGCCGCTCAATCGTGGTGTAATGGATTGCCAGGTTTCTCTGGGCCATGATACGGCAGATCGCCTGTTTATCCGGCACGCTTCCTGAACGGAGGGTTAATCCAAACACGGTGTTGAAGAGGGGCCGTTCCAGGATTTTCTGTACCAGCCCCAGGTTCTTGGCCTTGTACGCTTTGGCCATGATAGAACGCCCTTCCTGAGATAAACGGTATTCCAGTTCCCCTGCATCATTGATGCTGCGTATGACCAATCCTAAATACGTACAGGCCGTGATGTAGTAGTCCGTCTGCCGGGGATCAAAGTCATATTTCATGGTAACCTCTTCCCTGCTCAGTACCCCTTCACCAAGAACCGAGAGCAGATCAACAACACGGGGAAACGAATCGGCCTGGGGCAAGGTAATATCCGGTTCAATGGGGTGTTTGATCTTTTTCCATACCGTTATCAGGTCTGTTAAATCGATTACTTCATCAGTAACCGCATAGGAGCGGTGTGTGACAAGCCGGATGGAGTTGCAGTAGTTTATATCTTCAAAGTTATACTGAAAGGCGTGAAACACATCATTTGAAAATATGAACAGCACCGGCATGACTGGTTTGCTGATTTTCTGTTTCCATAAACGATAGGGATAGTACAACTGGCGTATGAGCATATCTTCTACCCCGATGTTCTTTGCTTCACAAATACAAAAGGCTTCTGGGCTTTCATACCCCCCGTCTATTTCGATTTGCGCGTTTTGTACCTGTATGGTGTGGTGCAGCCTAGGATTAATCGTATCTTTCACCGCACAAGTGAAATTCCCGGATGCCATTCTTCCTGATACGGTAAGGTGTATGTGTTCCGCTCCCATGATATCTTCTATGATGCCACTGTTGTACGCAAACAGCAGGGCCGCCGCTTCACTGTACAGATTCGTGTAATTCAGGGTGTGCAGTTCAGGAACCTTCACCGGTATGGGCCGCACCGGAGTATACTCAACGCGGAGATGGGTGACAAAATGTCCAATGAGATACGCTCCCCTGGTGATTGGAAGGATAGAGAGTTTGTTTTTCTGAAATATCTTCGGTAGTTGCGCGAATTGATCAAACTTTGCCATGAGCCGCGCTTCTTTGACTTGATTAATATCCGTTGCAGAAATGCGGAACGAGCCTTCAGCGGCAACGTGCGTCAGAATATTATGGCGATCAAACAACTGTTCCCAGGCTGCTTCAATGGTCATCCCTTTACCTCCAGTTCTTTATCAGCACTTCCGGTACGGTGCCGCGGCCAGCGCCAACCGCATTGATTGACCGTTTTGCCGCCACTGATACGATTTCAAAGCGCTTGTCTTGGTATATGTCCCTTATGAAGGGCGTATCTGCGTTACTTAAGAGACAGAGCACCCGCCGCCTGGTCAAACGGGTAAACGTATCCCGTAGTCTTAACTGTTCAGCTTCATTAAAACCGCCGGCCTGGTATCCGGTGAAATTGCTTTTGTCCGGGCTGTGATAAGGGGGATCAAAGTACACAAACGAGCCGCTGGAACAGGTCTGCACCGCTTCCTCAAAGTCGCCGTGTACAATACTGATCTGATAATCAGATAAGTACTGGTGCACCGCCCGCAGCACCGGTTCCTCACAGATAGCAGGGTTCTTGTATCTGCCGTAAGGCACATTGAACAGTCCCTGAGCATTGACCCGGTAGAGGCCGTTATAGCAGGTCTTGTTCAGAAAGATGAGGCGCGCCGCTCTTTCCACTGCCCCTAAACGGCCATATTCCGCAGGGTTCCGATCCTGGGCGCGGACCTCGTAATAATAGGCTTCGGTATTGCGGTTCTTGTGGACCTGCAGGGCGCTAATGAGGGCCTCTACATGATCCCTTATGACGCGGTAGGTCAGGATGAGGTCGGCGTTAGCATCGTTGATGAGGGCCTTGGGGGGCTGCACATCAAAGAGGACCGCGCCAGCACCGACAAATGGTTCGTAATAGGTGCACTTATGGAGGTTTGCCGGCAGGTAGCGCCGTATTTCCGGCAGGAGCTGCCGTTTTCCGCCGGCCCACTTGAGGTACGGCTTTAGGGGCATCTTTTTTTTAGCCATCTTTAAACGCTCTTACCGCTCAGGTAACTGGGTAGGGTCATAGGATAATAATAATAAACCCCTTCCTGCCGGGCAAGGACGCTCAGGCTGGGTGGCTCTGAAGTGATAAACCTACCTGCTTGAGCTTTTATCGTGACTTTTTTGCTTGCAATTAAAGGTGGCACGGGATATACTACTCTGGTCTTTGTAATTTACGGAAGGAGTCATAGTATGAAACGGATTGCTTTTTTCCTGGTGGGCTGCCTGGTTGCGGTGCAGGTCTTTGGGCAAAACACCTTTGAAAGCGCCTTGAACGAGGCGGTGGCGGATATACGGCAGCGCTTGCCCCAGAACGCCACGGTTGCGGTGCCTGATTTTGTTATCCCACGGGAAGTGATGGCGGAACA
>JAITQK010000083.1 GCA_031288975.1 Treponema sp.
GGGCGTAAAAAGCTGTCGGCGAAGATGAGGACGCTGCTTGACAAGGTGGACGGTGCGGTCAAGAATTGCAGGGAGAAGGGACAGATAGACGAACAGGACGCGCTGGACATTATACGTGATTTAGATCGGCTCTACGCCGAGCTTTACGGCGGATACGAGGAATTCGTGGAGGATGAGAATATGAAAGAGAAATTTATTCGGTACTCAACTCAAATCATGGAAGCGGCTAAGCGGGAAGGCAAGCTCGAGGGTAAGCTGGAAGTGGCAAAGAACCTCCTTGCCTTTGGCGTTAGCCCTGAAAAAGTGGCTCAAGCCACCGAACTGCCCCTCCGCCAGATAAAGGCGCTGCTCAAGACTCTGAAAATCGGGCAACCGGCGTAAAAAGGTGGCATCTTTTCCCTACATTTATAAATTTTAACCGCGAAGGCGCGGAAGGCGAATAAGGGGGGATCATTTTATGGCTTTTCTCTCTTAACTTCTTCGATTTATTTGTGGTTTGTCGTTTTTCAAATTCCCTCACCAAAAAAAGCCCATCCTCTCGGATGGGCTTTTTATCTGCGTTTTAGATTTTAGAACTTGTAGCTCACGGTGAGGGTGAATGCGGTATCAACACCGCCATTATTAAACAGGCCACCAAAGATACCTCGGTTGAGAGCACCACCCTGAACATCAGGCTGCTCGGTGGTAAAGAAAGTACCGGCGGTCACCGTCCCGGCATACGGATCGATAACAAACAACTGATCAAGCAAGGGGTTCAGCCCAAAGCCGATTGACAGATGGTCATTGGGGTTAAAAACTAAGCCCACTTGAAGAGTAGTAGAAGGTAAATTGATTCCCGAAACGTTCCATATATCGTTTCCCTTTGCCGTATCGTCTTCACCGCCGGATCTTCCGGTAACCTGCCAATCAAAAGCATCAAACTCGATACCGGTAACAACGGTAAATTTGTTAGCCTTCCCGGGAAGCCGGACTTTTACGGCCCCTGCAAGATGGATATTCACCTCGAATGATGTATCGGTATAGGCGTCAACCGTGTCGTCTCCGCTTTCATTTCGATCCCGACCGTACACGCCAAGCTGAAGGCTGGGGGTAAACCCAAAGGAAAGGCCATCGACAGGTTCAATGACGTTCACCAGGGAAGCGGCCAGGCCGGTATAAAAATCACCCTGAACCGTCTTATTGACATCGGTTAAATCACCGCTTTGGGTACTTCCAAAATCGCCGCCTATGGTAAGGCTGGCATCCAGGGTGGAGATATCGTTCAGATCATAGAATGCGCCGCCGTGTACAAGCCAGGCCGCCGGATTGGCACTTCCCCAAATCTCATCTTTCTTATCGCCCTCAGGATCGGTATTTAAGATGTAATCGGCAAAAGTGTAACCCAGGGAAACATGGGGCAGTATCTCTTTCCCTTTCAGCTCAAGGGTTTTACCCCAGGTTAGCGCGATGACAGATCCGCCAGCTCCGCCGGATTGGGTAGCACCATTACTAATCGTTTTACCGTCATAGGTACTGGTTTCATCGGTGCCGGCTAATTTCAGATCCAAGCGAATAGCGCCAATCTTGGCGGTGCCGAAGAGGACTGCCAGGTTAGTATCCCAGGTGCCAGTCGCATAAGATGATTTCTTATCGGCCATATCGCCGTTATCATCAGTACCATTTCCACTAACCAAAGTACCGCCAAAGTAAGCCCCCAGGTAAAACTTTTCAAAGGTCCTGGCAAAACCGGCGCTTATATCTGCTCCCGTATTGGTACTATTGCCATCCCCAAAGAGGAAGGTGCCGATATCGTAGTTGTAATAGTTTACATCGATAAAATCGTCTACATCGGTAGTAAAGATCGCGCTGCTATTACGCGCCTCGATTGAATCTGATGCAACCGCATTTATCGCATCAAGCGCATTGCCAATGTTAAGTATCGGATTAAGATGCGATGGCTGCCCAGCATTGGTCTGCGCCGCCAGGTTGGAAACTCCCATGACCGCGAAAACGGCCATGGCCACGAGAAAAAACGAAACTTTCTTCATACAAACGCTCCTTATGTTTGCGTCCGCCGTACCTCTCTCCTTTTCCGGCCAAGCGCACTTGTATAAACCCGCAGATACATCTGCGCAATTTATTAGATGTCTTAAATTTCTAACAAAAAACGAAAAATTGTTCAATACCTTTTTGTGTTTTTTTACGAAAATATGTCGGGACACTTACGGCAGAATGAGAAAAAAATACATCAAATTTCATAATTCGGGGGCTGGAACCGCCTAAAACCACCGGAAACCGCCCAAAAGGCAAAAAATTGAGGCTTTTTGGCTAAAAAGGAGAATCTGCTAGGGAAAAGGTGCCAGGCACCTTTTTACGCCGGTTGCCCGACTTTCAGGGTCTTGAGCAGGGCCTTTATCTGGCGGAGGGGCAGATCGGCGGCTTTGGCTACCTTTTCCGGGCTGTCGCCAAGGACAAGGAAGTTTTTCGCCATTTCAAGTTTGCCTTCCAGCTTGCCTTCTAACTTGCCTTCCAGCTTGCCTTGCTCCAAAATCTGGGTCGAGTAACGGACAAATTTCTCTTTCATATTCTCATCCTCCACGAATTCCTGGTATCCGCCATATAACTCGGTATACAGGCGGTCAAGGCCACGTATAATGTCCAGCGCGTCCCGATCGTCTATCTGTCCTTTCTCTCTGCAATTCTTGACCACCCCGTCCACCTTGTCAAGCAGCGTCCTCATCCTCGCCAACAGCTTTTTCCGCCCCGCGCCATCGGTTTTGGCCACATCCTCCCGCATTTTCATAACGTAAAAAGGGAGGATGATGACCATGCCTTTTTTCTCAAGCTCTTTGATAGAGTATTCTAAGGGGTAGAAGGTCTTGACCTCGTAATCGTAGGTGAAGCCATCGGGGAATCGCAGCCGGACTGTTTGTTTGTCCGGGGTTTTCCCCTTTGTGGTGAGGTAAATGATATGGGCATGGGGGAATAGGATGGTACGGATGTCCTTGTCAAAGGTTTTCATCCCCACGGCGTGGGAGAAGCTATACTCGAACACCCGGATCATCATGTCAGTGTCAAATTTGGTTTGGACTTCGAGGTGGTAGGTAACGTTGTTGATGCGGAGGAGGATGTCGCGGGTGCGGCGGCGCAGGTCCTTGTCGATGGTTTCGGTACCCAGGTGCTCGACCACACTGTCCAGGGGATACCGAGTGTGAAACAAGCCGTTGATGAAAGAGACGACCGCCCGGTTAGAGAGGTGGAGGAGCCGTTTGAAGGTCTTGTCGAAGATATGCGGGGTGAGGCGCTTTGGGCGCTTGGCACGGGGAGAGGGCTTGGCTTTGTCCTGGCTGTTCACGCTCATGTTCTATTTCTCCTTACACAGTTGAATTGTTCTGAGGGAACCACGCCGGGGACCACAGCCCCGACACATGGTTTTCCATACCCTATATAGGCGCGACCGTGCGTGGTGATTGCGTGGTGGGGGAAAATTCGTCAAAAATCTGCTTTTTTTGAGGGATCGTGTTGCATAAGCTCCGGGATACGCGCTTACTCGCACGAGGTTTGGTAACCCCTTCCTGGCGCTGCCGGGCGGTGGACAGTATAATGGTCGTATGGAAACAACGTTTGTGATGTTGAAGCCGGGGGTGCTGCAGCGGCGTATCGCTGGCGAGGTGCTGAACCGCTTTGAAAAAAAGGGCCTCAAGGTTGTGGCCTTAAAACTGACACGGATGAGCCTGGAAATGGTCGAGGCCCACTATGCGGAGCATAAGGGCCGGGATTTTTACAATAAGCTGCTGGAGTACACCCTTTCCGGCCCGGTAATCGCCATGATCCTGGAGGGTGAGGACGCCATCGCCGTGGTCCGCCGCATAGTGGGCCCCACAAATCTGCTGGAAGCCCCGGCGGGGACCATCCGGGGGGACTATGCGGCCCGCACCCGGCTCAACATTGTCCACGCATCGGACAGTCCGGCCAGCGCCGCCCGGGAAACGGCCCTGTTCTTCCGCCCGGACGAGATCTGCCCCTGGAAGGACGGCAACGCGGAATGGTTCTAAAAAGGTGCCTACTGGCACTTTTCGCTATCCCCCTTCTCTTTTTCGGGTATAGTTACGGCACAAAAAGGAGTTATTATGGGAACTGTCTATAGCGAAATCACTCTGAAAAACGCCGTGGATGTAGGTAAGGCCAGGGAAGGGCTTATTCCAGAAAAACAGATCCGGGCTGTCACGGTAGATGCCCTGGTGGACACCGGTGCGGGAACCCTGGTTATTGATGAGGAAACCTGCCAAAAGCTCGGGCTAAGGGTTGAGGGGCTGCGTCGGGCAACACTTGCACCAGGAAAGGCACGCGAGAGCGTGTCTCTCCAAAACAAGCTGCAGCGCAAAAGCCCCAATAAGTGTGACGGTATCGGCCAAACGGCTTCAGGGCTTGCGGATGGTGCAAGCGCAACCTATCAGGTAACAGAGCCGGTAAAGATCTACTGGAAAAACCGGGACACCGTCTGCCAACCAATCGTCATTCCCGGCGCGGACAACATCCTCCTGGGCGCTATCCCCCTGGAAGATATGGATTTGATTGTGGACCCACAAAGGCGGCAGCTCATTGGCGCACACGGCGACGAAGTTGTGTGCCTCATAAAGTAAAAGTGACTGCCGTCACCAGGTCCCTGTAATCAGAACTGATACAATTCTGCTCCCAGTTTTTTAAAATGCTTCTCATTAAAAGTAGCAATTCCCAGGCCCTTATCAAGGGCGGTGGCGGCAATGTAACTATCCGCAAAACCACAGCCCTTGCTGCGGGCCAGTGAAATCGCGGTTGTCACCTGCTCAAGGTCAAAAACCGTAAAATGAGGGATGGAAAGCATGGATTCCAGGGTGTCTAAAATAACAGCCTCCGACAATTTGTAATACGACCGTAACTCCCAGGCGACCTCAAAGAAAACCGGAGGTCCGCAAAACAGCTCTATTTCCCCGTCTTTTGCCTTTTGGAACAGGGCTTCGGCAGCGGCGCTTTGTTCCGGCTCATCTTTGTTAAAAAAGCGGAGAAAAACATTGCTGTCCACAAAACACGAGGTCACACACGCTCCAAAATGTGCCTGCCCACATCGGGGCTTAAAAGGTCTTCCTCATTGGCAGGTATTTTCCCCCCTCCTAAGCTGCCCTTAAGGGAGAAAAAATCCAGGGGCTTTTTTATCATAAAACCGTCTTCTGAATATTCCCCGATGATTCTATCCCCAGCCTTAATGCCGAATTTAGTCCGTACCCTGGATGGCAGGGTAATTTGACCCTTGGTTGAAACAACCATGACTTCGCTCATACGCCCTTTCCTTACATTATCAAGATGGTAAGCCGTTTTAGAAAATTCATACTTTCTCCAAAAAGTATGACACATAATGAGCGGAGGCGCAAGGATCAGGGTGGCACCTTTTAGCAGTTGCCCTTTTCGGGTAAGATAGCCCCATGTTCGATAAGCTAACCCAGAAAGTTTCGGATGCCCTGCGCTTTGTGGCGGGGAAGTCCACGATAACAGAAAAAAACATCGACGATGCGGTGGACGCTATCAAGATGGCCCTCCTGGAGGCGGACGTGAACCTGCGGGTGGTCCGCCGCTTTGTCAATTCCACGATAGAGGAAGCCAAGGGCGAGCGGGTGCTGCGCTCCGTGGACCCGGGCCAGCAGTTCACCAAGATTGTCCACGACAAGCTGGTGTCCTACCTGGGTGGGGGTGACGGCGATGCCTCCGGGGGGCAAAAGCAGGGGCGGGAATTGGCCCTGCGGGGGCCGGATGTCCGCTCGGTGGTGCTTATGCTGGGGCTTCAAGGCTCCGGGAAGACCACCAGTTCCGCCAAGCTGGCCCTGCGGCTGAAGAAAGAAGGCCGGAAGCCCCTGCTGGTGGCCTGCGACCTGGTGCGCCCCGGCGCGGTGGAGCAGCTTTCCATCCTGGGCAGCCAGATCGGCATCCCGGTGCATAAAGAAGCGGGCGCGACAGATGTGGTGAAGGTGTACCGGGGGGCGGACGATTATGCCCGCAAAAACATGATCGATACCCTGGTGATCGACACCGCGGGCCGCCTCCAGATAGACGAAGTGATGATG